>DATAGU010000151.1:0-5166 GCA_036263495.1 Polyangia bacterium
ACCATCGTGTTGATGGTGTTCTTGAGCTGCAGGATCTCGCCCTTCACGTCGACCGTGATCTTCTTCGACAGGTCGCCCTGCGCGACGGCCGTCGTCACCTCGGCGATGTTACGCACCTGCGCCGTGAGGTTCGAGGCCATCGAGTTCACGTTGTCGGTGAGGTCCTTCCACGTACCGCCGACGCCCGGCACCTGCGCCTGACCGCCGAGCTTGCCTTCGGTGCCCACCTCGCGGGCGACGCGCGTCACCTCCGACGCGAACGAGTTCAGCTGGTCCACCATCGTGTTGATGGTGTTCTTCAGCTGCAGGATCTCGCCCTTCACGTCGACCGTGATCTTCTTCGTGAGATCGCCCTTGGCCACCGCCGTCGTCACGTCGGCGATGTTGCGCACCTGCGCCGTGAGGTTCGAGGCCATCGAGTTCACCGAGTCCGTGAGGTCCTTCCACGTCCCGGCCACCCCCGGCACCTGCGCCTGACCGCCGAGCTTGCCCTCCGTGCCGACCTCGCGCGCCACGCGCGTCACCTCCGACGCGAACGAGTTCAGCTGGTCCACCATCGTGTTGATCGTGTTCTTCAGCTGCAGGATCTCGCCCTTCACGTCGACCGTGATCTTCTTCGACAGGTCGCCCTGCGCGACGGCCGTCGTCACCTCGGCGATGTTACGCACCTGCGCCGTGAGGTTACCGGCCATCAGGTTCACCGAGTCGGTGAGGTCCTTCCACGTGCCGGACACGCCCTTCACCTTGGCCTGACCGCCGAGCTTGCCCTCGGTGCCGACCTCGCGGGCGACGCGCGTCACCTCCGAGGCGAACGAGCCGAGCTGCTCGACCATGCCGTTCACGACCTTGGCCGTGCGGAGGAACTCGCCGCGCAGCGGCCGGCCGTCGATCTCGAGGGTCATCGTCTGCGACAAGTCGCCGCTCGCCACCGCGCCGATGACGCGGCCGACCTCCGTGGTCGGCTGGACCAGGTCGGCGATGAGCTCGTTGACCGAACTGATGCACGAGACCCAGGCCCCGGACGCGTCGCGCAGGAGGGCGCGCTGGCTCAACTTGCCCTCCTTGCCAACGACCGTGTTGATGCGCCCGAGCTCGCCCGCCATCGTCTCGCTGAGCTCGATGACGTCGTTGAGCGTCTGGGCGATCTCGCCCGCCACGCCGGTGTAGTCATTGCGGGCGCGGACCGAGAAGTCGCCCTTGCGGAAGGCGCGCAGCACGCGCAGGAGCTCGCCCACGCGGAAGACATCCGTGATGGGGCTCGTCGCGACCCCGCGGGAGAGGGCGTCCTTCATCGCGTTCTGGCCGTCGTGGCCATTGGGGCCGTCGTGGCCCTTCTGGCCGTTCGAGCGCTTCCCCTTGCCCGAGCCGTGGTCCCCGTTGGTGCTCTTGTGTCCCGAGGTCGCCTTGGCTTGGAGCGATGCCTTGCCCTCGGGACGGGTCTTCGTAGAAGAGGTTGATGAACCTGACCGGCTTGAGCGGGATGACGATGTGGGCGCTGGCATCCGTTTCCTCCTGTGCTGCACGACCGCGTCCACTCGGGAGGACGCACCGCGGACAGCAGCACTGGTTTCGATTCCAATCGATTGCCGGCCAGTATGCCGAGGGGGCGGCTCTCCGCTCAAGAGAAACGTTTACCCATCATGTGACTTTTTTGCACGGTGCTCTTCCGAGGCCACGCTGGGGGAGCAAGCCTCCGAGCAGCGGCAGATGTGTGCAATTCGGACTCACTGACAGGAGCAGGGGGCTTGGCCTACGCCAAGCCTGGCGCGGACATCTATTTCATGGGGGGGCCAAAGATCGGCGTAGTGCCGATTTGCCTTGCCCGGAGGGGAGCGTGTATACCAGGCTGCAGATTCCATCTGCGTTCTATGAGTCCATCTCCAGGAACACGTGCCTCGCTCCTGCTGCTGCATCGCGGCGCCGGTGCGAGTGTTCGATCGAGTAGCTGATCGCAATGCCCTCAGACCTCATCCTCATCATCGATGACGACGACGACCTGCGCGAAGCCCTGGCCGAAGTCCTGTTGGACGAAGGCTATCGCGTCCAGCAGGCGCCCGGCGGGCAGGAGGCCTTGCAGGTGCTCCGCGGCGGCCTCCGTCCTGCGCTCATCCTGCTCGATCTCATGATGCCCGGCATGGACGGCCAGCAGTTTCGCAAGGAGCAGCTCGCCGATCCCAAGCTGGTCGATATCCCAGTCGTGATCCTCACCGCCGGCCGGCACCCCCTCCCGAGCGGCGCGGCCGGCGTGGACCGCATCCTCAACAAACCCATCTCGATGACCGAGCTGCAGCGCATGGTCGCCGAACAGCTGGCCGCGCGCCGTTCGAGGTAGACGTCCGTCATGGCCCACCCTCCCCAACACAAGCTCACGGCCTTTGGCCAGGCGGCCCTGGCGCTCGACGAGGAGCTCGAGCGGTTCCGGGAGCTCACCGAGGCGGCCGAGCGCATCCCGCTCACCACCCGCCGCAACCTCGAGCGCGCCGCCCGCCTCGCCGACGAGGCCACCGAGAGCCAGCAGCGCCTCGGCACCCGCATGCAGGAGTTCATCGCCGCGCTCGGCGCCTCGCGCGAACGCAACGAGCAGTGCGCGCAGGTGATGGCCCAGCGCCGCCAGGAGATCGAGCAGCGGCTCGGCGAAGTCACCGCGCTCTTCCGCCGCCTCGCCTCGCTCGGCGAGAGCGCCCGCACCATCACCCAGGCCATCCGCACCATCGGTGAGGGCGCCGGCGAAGAGGGTCCCACCCCCGAGGTGCTCGTGCAGCTCGACGAGGCGCAGGAGACCCTCACCATCATCGTCACCGCCGCCGGGGAGCTGGCCACCGCCGCCCAGGATGCCGGCCTGGCCGAGCTGTTCGGCGAGGTCGACGCCCTGCGGCAGCAGCTCAACGCGGCGCGCAACAAGCTCAACCTCCTGCGCAAGCGGCTCGAAGAGGCGGCCCCGACACGGGACGACCTGAACTGAAGGGAGCTTCGGGCTAGAGGCGGGTGTCGCGGTTCTTGTCGTAGATGCCGACGATGAGGATGAGGAACGCCGCCAGGCGCAGCAGGTAGTAATACGGCGCCTCCTCCCGCACCGGGCTGAAGATCGCCACCAGCAACCAGTCGACGCCGAGCGCGGCAAACGAGATGGCGAAGAAGAGGAACAGCCGATCGCGCGTCTCGACATAGAAGCGCAGGAAGAACAGCGCCACCACCAGGCCCAAGGCGAACAGCGCCCCTGAAATCACCTTGTACATCAGCGTCCCCTCAGCTCCGGGAGTCCCAGATCAGGCTGTAGACCAGGAGGCTCATGCCGATCAGCGCCGGCACGACCCGCGCCAGCCGGAGATCCACATGGACGAGGACCTCCTGATCGATGAAGAGAAAGATGTTGTTGAGCGCAAGACCGATGAAGCAGAGGAAGCTCCATAGCAGGAGGCGGCTCCTCGAGCGGCGATACCCGCGGAAGAGGAGCGCCGCGCAGCCGATGCTGGTGAGCGCGCACAAGAGATACACGACGGCCGCAATCATTTGTCATCCCTTGTCTTTTTGTCGTTCTTCACCGTCTCGCCGCGCAGCTTGAAGGCATCGGCGAATCCCCGCAGCTTGTCATTGGGCCGGCTGTAGATCAGCGTGACCACGGTGGTCCGGCGCTCCGTATAGGTGCGCTCGAGCAGGCGCGCGACCCGATCGAGCTCCATATTGCTCGGCCGGTAGCGGAAGGTCGGCGCCGGCTCGGTGCTGCGTTCGATGAGGCCATGCTCCGACAGGGCCTGCAGCTCGCGCGCGACGGGCTCTGGAAACAGGCGCAGCTCGCGGGCCACGTCCTCCGCCGTGAGCCAGCGCTCCCCCCGAGACATGAGCAGAAGCAGGATGTCGAGCCGGAAGGCGGAGTCGATGTAGGCCGAGAGGAAGCTCAGGACCTCCTCGGGTATGTGGTTGCCGACCACCACGGGTGCGCCCGTTCCTGATCGGTCCCGATGAGACGCTGTCAAGCGGACGGCCGCTTTTTTTTGCGGCCCGGCCGCCGATATTCGGGGTTTTCGCCGGGGCTCAGAAGACTTCTTGAATGTTGGCGGGGAGTTCGTCGGGCGGTGGCCGCTGGGCTTCGGATCAGGAGGAGCGGGAGCGCGTCACCGGGTTTCAAGGGGCGTGGCCGCCCCGGCCTGGGGCGCCGCGGTCTCGACCACCGCGGCCTGAGACGCCGCGGCCTGAGACGCCACGGCCTGAGACGCCACGGCCTCGGGCGCCGCGCCCTGGTGTGGCGGGGTGTTGGGCGACATCGTCTTGGGCGGCGTCGTCTTGGGCGGCGGAGCCTTGGGCGGCGGGGTCTTGGGCGGCGTCGTCTCGGGCGGGTTCTTCTTCGCCTGGGTCCGGGCTCGGGCCCGAGCCTCTTCCGTGCGCAGCCGCAAGAGTTCATCGTGATAGCCGAACACCTGATCCGGCATCGTGCGATCGAGCTTCGGCTCGGCCAACGTCTCATCCCCCAGGCTGGCGCGCAGCCGGCCGAGCAGCCCGACGGTACCCGAGCGCAGCGCGGCGGCCGTGCGCCGGTCCTTGCCGCTCACCGCGGTGACTTCGCCCCGCTGGCTGAGGAGCGCATCGATCTTCTTGCCTTGCCCGACGAACCCCATCACCCAATCATTCAGCGTGCCCTCGCCCGCCACCGGGAACAGCCCAAGCTCGGCAGCCAGCCGCTCGATCTCCGGCTCATGCTGCTGCGCCGCCAGCGCCTCATCCGCATAGGGGCGTCGCAACTCGCCGAGAGACGGAATAAAGGTTGCGAGCACCTTCTCTGCCGCCGCCCGGACCTCCTTCGGGACCGTGGGGTGATGCAGGTAGGCCTGGCACAGGTGCCAGACCGCCGCCCCCAGACCATCATGAATCTGATCCTCGGCGGCCAACTCATCGGCCATCGGACGTGAGGTCAGCGCTTGCGGCAGCGCCTCGATCGCATCGAGGTGGGTCTGGAGGAGGGGCAGATACAGGCGTCCGGTCGCGACCCCTTCGAGAAGGGAGCGGCGTTTGCCCAGAAGGTCGCGGAGGATGGGTAGCGTAAAGTTTTTTGTGTCCGGTCCCTGAGGCCCCTTGCGGGGCAAGGAGGGAACCGTGAGAATCGTCGAGCGACTGATGAAGCTAGTAGTGAAAGTCCACGACGTCGTCGAGCTGGTGAGGCGGTTCGAGGCG
>DATAGU010000152.1:0-3426 GCA_036263495.1 Polyangia bacterium
GCGGAGCCTCTACTATGACGTACTACTGGGGTCGCTCAACGAGGCGACGCGCCGGGCCCTGGAGCTGGAGATGGAGACGCGAAAGTACGATTATCAGAGCGAGTTTGCGCGCACGTATTTCGCCAAGGGAGAGGCGAAGGGCAAGGCCGAAGGAAAAGCCGAGGGGAAGGCCGAGGGAAAGGCCGAGGGAAAGGCCGAGGGGAAGGCCGAGGGAAAGGCCGAAGGAAAGGCCGAGGGGAAGGCCGAAGGAGAGATCGAAGCCTTGCTGGTGGTGCTCGGGGCCCGCGGGCTGACAGTGGATGCGGAGACGCACGCACGCATCCTCAGCTGCACCGATCTCGGGCAGCTCAAGCAGTGGATCGCCCACGCCGTGACCGCGTCTTCGATCGAGGAAGTGTTCGAGCCGAATCTCTAAAGAAGGCGCCCCACCTGGGGAACAGGTATCGATCCTCCCCTCTTGACCCAGCCTGCCTCCGCGTTACGAGGTTCAGGTCGCTCCGATTGAAGTCTCGCTCGAACGGCTCTGCGGCGCCGACGCCACCAGTCCTGTGTCTCCAGGAACATCGCAAGCTCTGGCCAGTGCTTGCCGAGCCAGTCGAACTCCTGGGGGCGGGTGGGCCGCATCCCGGTGAGGAGCTCGTCGACCTGGCCACTCATGCGCGGTCCCCCCGACTGATGGAGGGCAAAGGCACGCAGGACCCGCAGCCCCCGGAACCCGCTCCCGGGGAGCGTGCTCTCAGCCTCGCGCCACTGCGCCGCGAGCCGGTGTGCGATCTCGTCATAGCGGCCGCGGCGGCAGGCGAGCACGGTCTCGGGGAACAGGAGGCTCGTGTCCTCGGGCCGGGGGACGCGCTCGCGCGTCGTCGCCATCCATCGCTCTGCGTTGTCCAGATCTCCGAGGAGGCCGTAGCAGATCGCCAGTTGGCGTGCTGAGAGGGCGCTCAGGCCGGCCAGCGCGACCCACAGGAGCTGCTCCTCCTCGAGCGCGAGGATCTGGCCGATGGCGCCGGCCAGATCCCCCTCGCGCACGCGTACGTTGGCCAGGTTGAAGAGCGTGTTGACCCGCAGGGTGGGATGGATGCGATAGCGCCGCTTCACCGTCTCGAAGGTGCGTTGGGCGCCGGCAAGATCGCCCTGGAACATCTGCTCGATCCCCCGGCCGGTCTCGGCTTGGAAGGGCTTCTTTCGCCAGGTGCCGAGCATCCACCAGCCGGCGCCGATCGGGATGGCGGCGAGGGGGAACCAATACCAGCCCTGCAGGATGGAGCGCAGCACCGCGGCGGCAGGCGGCGGTGCCGACGGAGAGGTGAGGAGCCAGGAGATGCCGCCTGCGATGCCTCCGGCGATGAGCTCGAGGCGATGCTCCATGAGCCAGTGCCGCCGGGGTTTTCTTCGGGGTGAAGGCGCGGGCTGGGGGGCCATGAAGCGATTATGCGCCGTTCGGCTACGACTCGAGCGGAAGTTCCTACGACGATCCATCGGAGCTTCTCATGGGCCAACGCTACAAAGTGCATTCGGAGGCGCGGGCGCTCCTTAGGGCCCGCTCGCCGGAGCCCCTGGAGCCCCTGGAGCCCCCATGGACCGCGCCAGCGCCTCCATGCGCTGTGCGAGTTTCACGTCGCTCGGCCCGATCCCTCCGAGGTCATGCGTCACGAGGTCGATCTTCACCGTATGGTAGACGTTGAACCATTCGGGGTGGTGATCCATGCGCTCGGCCACCAGGGCGACGCTCGCCATGAAGCCGAAGGCCTCGACGAAGCTCTGGAAGCGATACTCGCGATGGAGCTTGCCGTTCACCACCTGCCACTCGGGCAGGCCCCGGAGCGCGCTCTCGAGCTCCTCTGCCGTCAATTTTTGCTGTGCTCGGGTCATGAGTCACCTCGCCGCGGCGTCATGGGCCGCACACCATATATAGAACCACGGGTCGCACCCAACCGGTGCGCGGGCCGCCTTCGCCTTCTTACGCCTCCTCGTTACCGCTGACAACCTGGTTTTCCTTCCCTCGGGCCGGCCGCCGAATCCCAAATCAGCGAGCGCTTTTACAGCAAGCGTTCACTTTTTTGCTGCGCTTTGCTTGCCCGCTGAAATTTTGCGGTCACCTTTTGACCACCAACTCAGCAAGGAGACACTGCAATGCCGAGCGCACCGAATTGGAAGAACCGCCGTCTGGCCGTGCGGGCCAAGCGAGTCCAAGCCCGTCGCTCCGGGGACGCCCCGGTCATCGCCGCTTATGGGGCCACCCTCCCTGGCAAGGCCGATGGCTTCATTGCCGCCTACGATGCAGCGGCCCGCTTCGAGATCGACTGGCGCAAGAAGATGAACGCGGGGAGGCAAGCCGTCGAGGCGCTCGACAGCACCGTGCGTTCCTGGCAGCCGCTCCTCGGCCGCGACGTCCCCGCCCTCGCCGCGTCTTCCTACAGCATCTCGTCGGATGTGCCCGATGACCTCATCCGGAGCGCCCAGCGGATGGGGACGTACATCGATGAGCACGTGGACGAGAAGGGTGGCGCGCTCTCCTACAAGGAGGCCGCGCTGGCCGAGATCGAGCCGGCGCTGGCCGCGGCGCAGGCGAAGTGGGCCGAGGCCGAAGCCGCGGATGCCGAGTATCAGAAGCTGCTGCGGAACGCGCGCACGAGCGCCGCAGCGTTCGACGCGGAGCTCAAGGCCTTCCGCCGCAGCCTGCGGGTGGCGTTCGGACGCAGCGACAAGGATTTCCAGAAGCTGCGCGCTGAGCGTGCGTCGCAGGTCGACGAGGACGACGACGGGGCGCCTGCGCCGCCCACGCAGTCCAAGCCGCCGAAGCCGCCTGCGCCGTCGACGCAGCCCGTGCCGCCGGCGCAGGGCACGCCGCAGCAGTCGACGTCTTCGCCCCCCTCGCCGGCTGCGGTGGCTGCGGCGGCTGCGGCGGAGCCGGCGGCTCCGGCTGGGACGGCGGTTCCGGCTGGGGCGGTGGTTCCGGCTGGGGCGGTGGTTCCTTCGGAGCCGGCGGGTCCTGTGGCGGTGGTGTCGCAGGGGGTGCAGGCGGCACAGAATCTGGAGGGGGCGGGGGCGGCTTCGGCCTCCCCGGCGCGTCGGTCGTCTCGACGGCGCTCCTCCAAGAAGGCGGCCGCAGCGAACGCGTAGGCGCTGTGGTTCTGCGCTAACTCCTCCCCTGCCCCATCTGCATCTCCCTCTCGGAATTCCCCCTCACCTCTGCCGGCGTTGCTTCTGAGCAAGCACTGGGTCGACCTGTGAACGCTCACGTTATTGATACCGAGGCGCGTTCTGCGTCAAGATACGCGCCCGATGCCCTCACTGCCACACGAGCTGCCGCTGGCGCTGTTCCGTAACTGCCCCGAGCTGGTCGCTCAGCTTCTGCGTGACGTGCTTGCCGTCGAGCTTCCCGCTTACCAAGAGGTCCGGATCGAGGAGGCCGACTTCACCCAG
>DATAGU010000153.1:0-78124 GCA_036263495.1 Polyangia bacterium
CGACGGAACCCGCGATACCAGTGTTTCACGGCTGCGGTTCGCCGCCGGCGGCAGCGATGACGCTCGGCATCCGTGGGTTCAGTCGCTCGCCGAGTTCATGCACGGCCAAGCCGAGGACGCGATCCCGATCGGGATCCGGCTCGGCCTGTGCGATGAGCTCCTGGACGCGGGAGAGCGCCCCGCGCACGCCGCCGAGGTGTTCGAGGGGCAGGCCTTGGACCGCGGCGCGCAGGGCCACGGCGGCGTGATAGGCGACGAAGGGTCTCTCGTGGGGCGGGAAGCGCTCCGAGAGCCAGGCGAGCGCGTCGGGGTCGGGCCTGACCTGCAGCATGGCGATGGCGGCCAGGCGCTCCCCGGCGTTGCTGCTCGACCGGAGCTGGCGCAGGAGGAAATACCCGGCCACGGCGAGGGAGCGCAGCTTGGTGACGATGACCTCCATGCGCCGGGTGCGCTCGGGGCCCCCGCGCATGACGCCGCGGATGCGCTCGTACTCGCGCGCCAGCGCCAGCACCTGCTCGCGGATCACGGTCTCGTCGGCTGCGAGGGACAGCTGGCCGATGCGCTCGGCCTGGGACACTTGCTGGTCCGTGGGCACGTCACGGGCGCCGAGGCCCGAGGCGAGGGCGTCGCGCGCGGCCTCCTCGACGCTCTCGGTGAGCTTGGCCACCACCTGCTGTGAGAGCCGGTCGGCGCGGGCAAAGGCGCCCTGCAGGTAGAGCCGGGTGAGCATGTAGCCGGTGGCGAAGCCGCCGACGACGAAATAGATGATGACGGCGCAGGCCAGGGCCACGTAGATGTCGCCGCCGCCCATGCTGCGGGCGATGAACTCGGCGAGGTAGCTCACCTGCTTGGGCAGGCTCTGCAGCTGGATGAGGCCGACGCCGACCAGGATCTTGGTGAGCCAGTCCGAGATCTGTTCGAGGTTGGTGTTGACGCGCAGGCTATAGGCGCCGCGCTGTCCTTCGCGGGTGCCGGTGGCGGAGGTCGAGGCCGGGAGCGCGTCGGCGTCGGCACCGGCACCTCCCGAGGGTTGCTCCCGCTGCAGGATGCGCGGGATGCCAAAGAGGAAGCCGACCATGGAGCCGACGGCGAAGCAGGCGAGGCCCCACAGGACGGGGCCGGCGGCGGCGCGCCCGAACTGGAAGCAGAGGAGGGCGACGCCGCAGAGGAGGAGCAGGGCGAAGAAGGAGGCGGTGACGACCAGATCCGCCCGCTCGTCGAAGAAGGAGATGCGCTTCATGGTCACCTGGGGCCGTGGCTGGCTCCCAAGTATGCCTGGACAGGACGGCGGGGAGTCAAGGAGGCGTCGAGAGAGAGCGCTCGCTCAGGTGGTGGCCTGGACGAGGACGAGGCAGCGCAGGAGCTCGGCCACGCCCCACGCCTGGGCGACGCAGCCCCGCGGTGTGAAGGGCGGCTCGGCGTCGAAGACCTCGCTCACCGAGCCGATGCACGCCTCGTTGAGGTGCGCGAGGAGGCCTTCGAGGAAGCGGCGGATCCCGCCGGGGTCGTCGGGGTGGACCTTGAGCCAGGCGTCGACGAACGGGCCGATGAGCCAGCTCCACACCGTGCCCTGGTGATAGGCGGCGTCGCGGGTGCGCAGGTCGCCGTGGTAGTTGGGCTTGTAGTCGGGGTGATGGCGCGCGAGCGAGCGCAGCCCGACGGGGGTGAGGAGGTGCCGCTCGACGGCGTCGAGGACCGGCTCCCAGCGGCGCCGCTCGAGCACGGGGTGGCGCAGCGAGAGGGCGAGGAGCTGGTTGGGCCGGCACGCGGGGTCGTCGCCGCCGCCTTCGGCGTCGACGACGTCGTGGAGGTGGCCGGCGGCGGGGTTCCAGAAGCGCCGGTTGAAGGACTCGGCGCAGCGCCGGGCGTGCTCGGCCACGGCGTCGGCCTCGCCATCTCCGGCCTCGCGCAGCCAGCCTTCGAGCAGGCGCAGCGCGTTGTACCAGAGGGCGTTGATCTCCACCGCCTTGCCGCGCCGCGGCGTCACTACCCAGCCGTCCACCTTGGCGTCCATCCAGGTGAGCTGGTAGCCCTCGGCGCCCTGGCGGAGGAGGCCGTCGGCGGGGTCCACGGCGATGCCGAAGCGCGTACCGCGGAGGTGGTGGTGCACGATGCCCTGGAGCGTGGGGAGGAGCTGCACGAGGGTCTGCCGGTCGCCGGTGGCCGCGAGGTAGCGGTCGAGGGCGTGGAAGAACCACAGGGTGGCGTCGGCGGTGTGGTAGAGGCCCTCCTTCTCGCCCTCGGGGAACATGTTGGGGATGAGGCCGTCCTTTACGTGATGGGCGAAGGTGCGCAGGATGTAGCCGGCCTCGAGGTGGCGCCCGGTGACGAGGGTGAGGCCCTCGAGGCTGATCATGGTGTCGCGGCCCCAGTCGGTGAACCAGTGGTAGCCGGCGATGACGGTGCGCACCTCGTCGCCGGCGGCGTGGGCGCGCGCGCGATCCTCGGGGCGGCCCTCGGGGGTGATGATGAACTGGTCGGCGGCGAGCACGAGCTCGGCGGCGGCGCCGGCCCGCACGGCGGGATGGGCCACGGCCACGAGGCGCTGGCGCCGCGACTGCTCGGCGGCGAGCGCCTCTTCGGCGTCGAGCGCGCCGAGGGTCTCCCAGGACTCGGTCGAGGCCACCAGGATCGCGTCCTCGGTGGCAGAGAGGTCGACGCGGAAGTGTCCCGGGCTGTGCAGCTCGCCGCGCGCTTCGTAGCCGCGGCTCTCCTCGATGCGGTAGAGGATCTGGGGGGTGCGGCGCGCCTCCACGGTGAAGGCGGCGCGCGCGCCGGTGAGGCGCAGGCGCAGCGGCGGCAAGGGGCCGGGTGCGCGCAGCTCGAAGCGGTCTTCCACGGCGGTGAGCGTGTAGGGGCGCTGGAGCGGCAGCGAGACCGGCGCGTCGTGGGCGCGGAAGTGCACGGCCGGGCGCAGCTTGAGGCGCAGCCGGCCGTCGCGACCGTCCGTGTCGAGGAGGCGATAGCGCACGTACACCGTGTTCTGGAGGTGCGGCATGAACAGGCGCTTCTCGAGCACGAAGGGGGCGGCGCGGAAGCGCCACACGGGCAGCCCGTCCTCGAGCCGGAACTCGAGGAGGCGGGCCGGGCCGTGGAGATCGAGCGAGCCGTCGGCGCGCTCCTCGGACCCGAGCGGCACGAAGCTGCCGTCGGGCAGGCGCAGCTCCTCGGCGAGGTGGTTGAGCATGAGCACGCGGCCGAGGGGGTTGGGCAGGGCGGCGATGAGGAGGCCGTGGTAGCGCCGCGTGCAGACGCCCGCGACCGTGCCGGTGGCGTAGCCGCCGAGGCCATTGGTCACGAGCCACTCCCGGGTGAGGAGCTCCTCGTGGGCCCTGGGGTCGAGCTGATCCCAGGGGAGCTTGCGGAGGAGCTGTGTGCCTTGGTTCATGCCTCCTCCTCGCTGTCCGGGCAGAGGACGAGGGCCGACTCGGCGGGCAGACGCCAGCCTTCGTCGGTGTCGGGCTGCGGGGTGCCGCGGCCGCCGTACCGTGGATGCTCGCTCGACCAGAGGGGCCGCCAGCGCCGTCCAGTCGGTGGGGCGAGGAGCGGCTCGGGCGCGGGCCAGAGGTGGAGGCAGGGGCCGAGGTTGAGGATCAGCAGCCGATCGCCCCGGCCCATCGTCTCGAGCGGCTGATGTCCTCCCGCGTCGCCCGCCCCGCCCTCGCCGAAGAAGCGCAGCACGAAGGCCGCCTCGCCGAGCACGGCGCCGTCGAGGCCCCAGGCGCCCTGCGCGGCGAACGTGGGATCCTCGCGCCGCAGGCGGAGGAGGTCCTTGTGGAGCGCGTAGGCCGCGGCGTGGCGCTCGCGCTCGCCGAGGTCGAGCTTACAGCGCTCGAAGACGGCCTGGTCCTCGGGCGCGGGCAGCCGCTCCTGCACCTCGGGCGTGGCCACGCTCGGGAACTGCGCCACAAACTCGCCGCGCCCCTTCTTCACGAGCGGGGCGAGCTCGGAGTTGTGGTCGGCGAAGTAGGACCATGGGCTCGACGCGGAGAACTCCTGCCCCTGGAAGAGGAGCGGGGTGTGGGGGCCGAGGAGGAGCAGGGCGGTGAGGGCGCGGTGCCGGGCGGGGCTCGTGATGGTGTGCAGCCGTTCGCCGGTGCCGGTGTTGGCGACCTGATCGTGGTTCTGCAGGTAGTGGACGAAGTGCAGGGGCGCGATGCCGTAGGTGGGCGTGCCGCGGCCCTTCTTCTGCCACTGGTAGCGCTGTCCCTGGAACAGGTAGCCGCGCTTGGCGATGGACACGAACTCCTGCGGGCGGCCGCGGTAGTCGGTGTAGTAGGCCTCGATGAGGCCGGTCGCGGCCACGCGCGCGCTGTGATGGAAGTCGTCGTTCCAGAGCGCCTCGAGGCCGGGGCCGCCGGCCTCGGGGGGCTTGAGGAGGCGCACGTCCTGGGGCTCGTTCTCGCCGATGACCAGGGTGCGCCGCTCGCCCGCGGCCTGGCGCACGCGGCGGGTGATGGCCTGGAGCACGTGCTCGGGCGAGGCGTCGTGGATGCTCTGGGTGGCGTCGAGGCGCAGGCCGTCGAGGTGGAACTCCTCCACCCAGTAGCCGGCGTTGGCGACGAAGAATTCGCGCACCGGGCCGGCGTCCGGGCCGTCGAAGTTGAGGGCGTCGCCCCACTCGTTGGCGTAGCGCGAGGTGGTGTACGAGGGCGAGAAGGCGCCGAGGTAGTTGCCGTCGGGGCCGAGGTGGTTGTAGACGACGTCGAGGAGGACGGCGAGGCCGAGGCCGTGGGCGCGGTCGACGAAGCGGCGCATGTCGTCGGGCGTGCCGTAGAGGTGGTAGGGGGCGTAGAGGTCGACGCCGTCGTAGCCCCAGCCGAAGCGGCCGGGGAACTCGGCCACGGGCAAGACCTCGAGGGCGGTGACGCCGAGGTCCACGAGGTCGCCCAGGCGCTCGGTCGCCGCCTGCCAGGTGCCCTCGGGGGTGAAGGTGCCGATGTGCAGCTCGTAGAACACCTGCCCGCGCAGCTCGGCGCCGCGCCAGGCCCGATCCGCGTCGCTCCATGGATAGCTGTACGGATCGACGACCTCCGAGGGGCCGTGCGGACCCTCGGGCTGGAAGCGGGAGGCCGGGTCGGGGTAGAGGGTGGGCTCGTTGTCGAGCCGGAGGCGGTAGCGGGTGCCGGCGCGCAGGCTCGGGACGAGACCCGAGAAGTAGCCGCGCGCGCTCTGTTCGGGCTCGAGCCGGATCGGGCGTGGGGCGCCCTCGATGACCATCTCCACGGTCGTGCGCCGGGGCGCCCACACCCGGATATGGGCCCCGCCCTCGGTGAGCGGCAGGGTTCGCGGGGGGATGAGCTCCACCCCGATAGGCAGCCTCCTCTTCCAGATCGGCGCAGGGGATGTCATGGACAGGCGTATAGGCTTGCACCCCGACCCCGCAAGCCACGCCCGCGGGAGGTGCCGAGAACCATGGGACTGCGCGTCAGCCGGCCTGGCGCGCCACCCGCAGGGCTGCCCATGCGGAACCGAGGACGAGCAGACCGGCGGGGTGTATGTCCAACTCGATAGCCGGAGGAGGCGGCGCTACGGCCCGCGAGGTGTTAGGGGAGGCGCATGACGTCGAGGCGCTCATCGGCAGCTTCCCAAAAAACCGGCGTGGGAAACCCTCTCCCACGCCGCCCGGCAGGACAGCGACCGATGCCGCTCGACGACAGCTGGTTATGGGTAGGCCGGGGTCTGTTCCCACAGGCGCGAGTTGAGCGCCTGGACGACCCACGCGAGGTGACGCTGCTCGTCGCCGTAGTTGCGCTGGATCACCTGCAGCACATCGGTCGGGAAGTCGAGGTTCGAGCGGTTGGCGTACTGCTTGTTGAGGACCTCTTCGTTGCTGCGCATGGCGCGCAGCGTGGCCTCGGTGCCGACCAGGCCGGCGACCTTGGTCATGGTCTTGCGCACGACGCCGCGCAGGCCCGGCATCTCCGGTGGGTCGCCGCCGAAGCGGCGCACCAGGGCCGAGAGGTCGGTGATGTGGCGCTCGTGGTCACCGCGGAAGGCGATGAGCTGCTGGCGGATGTGCGTCTCGGTGATGGCGTCGATGGCCTCGTTGTAGGCGCCGACGGCGTCGTAGTCGAAGCGGATGAGGTCGTTGCATTCGTCGATGATCTTGTCGGTGGACAGCGCCATGAAATGCCTCCGGGCTCGAGTCTGTGCGTTTTGCCCCCCCGGAGGCTTGATGTGCGCCGCGTGCGGGCGGGTGCAATCGTCGCTGGCGCGTTTTTCCTGAGGTGGTGGCTGGGGCCTGGGTGGGCATCGGCCGTGCACAGGGTCGATCGAGCCGTCTTCGGCGGCGAAAGGAGGCCCTGTATGCGAGATCGCTCTACGTCCGCGGTGCGGCGCGCCGTGGTGCGCGCCGGCCTGGTCTTTGGCCTGGGGATCGGTGGTTTCCTCGACGGCATCGTCTTGCACATGCTGCTCCAGTGGCATCACCTCCTCTGCTTCGCCTGTCGGCCGGAGGCCACGGCCGCCGAGGTGCGGCGCAACGTGTACTTCGACGGCTGGTTCCACGTGGGCACGCTGGCCCTCACGCTCGCCGGCGTGGCGCTCCTGTGGCGGGCGCTGCGGGCCCAGTTGAACCCGCCGCCGGTGCGCGTCTTCCTCGGCGCCTCCGTGGCGGGCTGGGGCCTCTTCAACTTGGTCGAGGGGATCATCGACCACGAGCTGCTCGGCATCCATCACGTGCGGCCCGGGCCGTATTACGTGGCGTGGGACATCGGCTTCCTCGTCGTGTCGGTGGTGATCATGGGGATCGGCTGGGCGATCGTTCGCGAGCGGCGCACCACCACCGTGCGCTGGGGCGCGCCCCAGCCGGCCGGGGCCAGGATCTGATCCTCTCCACTATATAAAGAGGGCGCCCCCACCCGGAGGCGCCCTCCTTGTTCCTGGGCTCCTATGTCCGACTACCGGTTATTGCCCGTGTCGTTGCCGGTGCCCGACGTGCCGAGGTTGCCGCCACCCTGCACGTTGCGGTGCGCCTTCTTGTGGCGGCCCTGCCGCTTGATGCTGTGGCGGTGGTGACGCACGCTGCCCTGCGCGCCGAAGCGGCTACCGGTGTCGGAGCGGCCCTGCACGTTGCCCTGGCCCTGGGACCCCTGCATGTTGCCCTGGCCCTGGGACCCCTGCACGTTGCCCCGATCCTGAGAGCCACCGAGGGTGGATCCGGCGGTACCCTGCTGGCTGCCGGTATTTCCTCCCAGCGTGTCTTGTCCGGTGCCGGTGGTGCCGCGCTGCTCCGTGCCACCCAGGTTGCCCGGGGTGCCTTGGTTGCCCTGCGCACCGAGGTTGCCCTGCGTACCCTGGCTGCCCTGCGCGCCCTGATGGCCGGTGTCACCCGTGCGGGGACCGACGAGGGTGCCGCGGGGCTCGGTGCCGAAGCTCGACGAATCCTGGGTGGCCTGGCGGTCAGGGTTCCAGGGGCCTCCGGCCTTGCTGCCGGGCTGGGTGGGCATGGTGCCCTGGCCCGTGACGCCGGCGCCGGACTGCGCCAGCGCGCTCGCCGACCAGGTGAGGCTGGCGGCCAAGAGTCCCGTCTGGATAAGACGCCCGATCGTTCGCGTCATGTTCTTCTCCTTGAAGATGGATCGCCCGTCTGCATGTCCCGGGCTGGTTATTCCCCCCGACGCCGGAACTCATTTGCATGGGCCATTCCAGCCGCAGCGAGCCGCGGGGTGAGGCGCGCGCCGTCGTCAGACGCGCTGCTCTGCGCCACTCTCCTGCAGGAGCTGATCGAACCGCTCCTTGAGCTCCCTGCCGAGGTCGTCGAGCATGTCGTTGGTCCACAGGCTCTCGACCCGCGGCAGGAGCTCCTGCTCCTCGATGCCGACGTGCTCGAGCACGAGCTGCTCGACGCGGTCGAGGAGGTCGATGAGCGAGGGATCGCCAGGGTCCGCGGTCTCGACGTCGCGCAGCGCCAGCACCGCCTGCTGGTGCTGATCGAAGCTCGTCGAGATGAGGTCCTCGAAGCCCTCCTTGTGTTCGAACCGCGGATAGAAGAGCTCCTCCTCGATGGTGTTGTGGCTGCGCAGCATCTGGGCCAGCTGGTTGCAGAGCTGCCGCTGCTCGTCGCCCTCCGTGTCCCGGATCTGCTGGAACAGCGCCTTCACTTCGTTGTGTTGCCTGCGAAGTAGATCGGTGGCCTTCATCCCGTCCTCCTCGGGGGCCTGCCCTGCCGGAACTGCTCCGGATCGCCCCCACGCTCGGGAGAAGCAAGGAGGATTCCATCAGGGAGAACGACCCGGAGCGAGGAGACGCGCCGGTCCCCGGGCCTCGATCGCCGGCCGGCACGGGCGCGGGGGCGGGCATCTTTTGGCGAGCCCCGAGGGCCCGTGTTATCCGTCAGTCCGGGTCCGGACGGACCGGACCAAGGAGGCTGCTCCGATGAGCGCCCAAAGACCCGGAATGCCACCGCGGATGCCGCCGGTGGCCGCGGCCCGCATGGTGGAAGGGGCGGCCTCGGCGCTCGACGCCCTGAAGACGAGGCTCCTCCCGGCCCCCGCCATCATGGGCACCGTCCTCTCGGGCGGGATGATCCTGGCGCGCTGCGTGTCCGCGGCGGCCGAGCTGCGCGTGGCCGATCACCTCGCCGAAGGCCCGCGCGACGTCGAGGAGCTCGCGCGCCTGTGCGACTGCAACGTGGACGCGCTCTATCGCTTCCTGCGGGCGCTCGCGGGCCACGGCATCTTCGAGGAGCTCGACGGGCGGCGCTTCCAGCTCAACCGGCTGAGCGAGTGTCTGCGCAGCGACGTGCCCATGTCGCTGCGTGGCTGGGCGCACTACGCCGGGGTGGAGTGGTACTGGCAGCTGTGGGGCTCGTTCGTGGGCACGCTGCGCAACGGCAAGACCGTGCACGAGAACCTGCACGAGCGGCGGTTCTTCGAATGGTACGAGGAGAACCCCGAGTACGCCGAGGTGTTCGACGAGGCGATGAGCAGCTTCTCGCGGGTCGCCAACCCGGCCATCGTGGCGGGCTACGACTTCGCGGCGCTCGAGACCCTGGTCGACGTGGGCGGCGGTCAGGGCAGCCTGCTCGGCACCATCCTGCACGCGTGTCCCCGGCTGCGCGGCACGCTGTTCGACCAGCCGCAGGTGATCGAAAAAGCGCGCCTGGCGGCCGACCTCGCGGATCCGGCGGTGGCGGAGCGCTGCGAGTTCGTGACCGGCTCGTTCTTCGACGAGCTGCCGCCCGGGCGCGACGCCTACCTGTTCAAGTGGATCCTGCACGACTGGACCGACGACGAGGTGCGGCGCATCCTGCGCAACTGCCGGCGGGCCATGGCGCAGGGCGGTCCGGGAGGGGGCCGGGGGCGGCGCCTCCTCGTGGTGGAGATGCTCATCGAGCCGGGCAACCGGCCGTCGCCGGCCAAGCTGCTCGATATCGCGATGTTGGCGCTCACCGGGGGGCGCGAGCGCACGGCCGCGGAGTTCCGCGCGCTCTTCGAGGAGACGGGCTTCCTCCTGCAGGGGATCCATCCCACGGTGTCGCCCTACAGCGTGATCGAGGCCATCGCGGTGTGACGCCGGGACGCGGCCGGGGGCGGCCAGGGCCAGGCCCGCCGCGGCGCGGCCCTGTGCTATCTTCCGCGCCATGGCCAAGGAGTACAAATGTCCGGCGTGCAAGAACGACGTCGATCGTGGGGCGGTGATCTGTTCCAACCCTGAATGCCGTAAGTCGCTCGCCTTCTGTTCCTATTGTCGCGACGTCACCACCTACGCGCTGGTGGAGAAGGCGTCGGGCGCGCTCGGGCGCGACAAGTTCCGTTGCGACCGCTGCCAGCAGCTCGGCGTGCGCTGCCTGACCTGGGCGGCGGGCGGCTACTGCAACGGCCTGGCGAGCGCCAACGAGCGCTCCCGCGCGCTGTGCGCCAACTGCAACGCGCGTCTCTCCGACTTCAGCCGCTCGGTGGCGAGCTGGACCCTCATCGGCGCGCTCGGCGGTCTCGTCCGGCGCAAGCACTGATCTTGTGATCATGGCGATCAAGACCGAGCTCGACCTCGGGGCGCTCGGCCACCTGCTCGCGCCGCTCGATCTGCGCCCGCGTCGCCTGCGAGGGCTCGAGGAGGGGACGGTCAATTCCAACTACCGCGTGGAGACCGACGGCGGGCCGGTGTTCGTGCGGATCAACGAGGGTAAGTCCGAGTCCGACGTGGGCTACGAGGCGGCGCTCCTCTGGCACCTCGGGGTGCGCCGGTTCCCGACGCCGCAGCCGCTGCGCCGCGTGGACGGCGTGCCGTTTCTCCTCTATCAGGGCAAGCCGGTGACGGTGTTCCCGTGGGTCCTGGGGCGGCACGTCGACGAGGCCCACATCACCCGCTCGCACACCATCCAGGTGGGCCAGGTGCTCGGCGAGCTGCACCGCGCCACGGCGAGCTTTCGCCGGCGGCGCGACGGGATCTACACGTTCGACCACATCGTCAAGCGGGTGGAGGGGATGCGGGGGGAGCCGCGGGTCGCCGAGGTGCTGCCGATCCTGGACGAGGAGATCACATACCTCGAGCAGGCGCGCGCCAAGGGTCTGCCGGCGGGCACGATCCACGGCGACCTGTTCCCGGACAACGTGCTCTGGCGCCACGGTCGGGTGTCCGCGGTGCTCGACTTCGAGCAGGCGTCCTTTGGCAGCCTGGTCTACGACCTGGCGGTGACGATCCTCTCCTGGTGCTGGAATGGCGCGGACCTCGACGACGCGCGCGCGCAGGGGATGGTGCTCGGGTACGAGCGGGCGCGGCCGCTCGAGCGGGTGGAGCGGGAGGCGCTGTTCGACGAGGCCCGCATGGCGGCGCTGCGGTTCACGGTGACCCGGCTGACGGATGTGTTCCTGCCCGCGCTGCCCGGCGCCGAGCGGCTCGGCAAAGACTACCGCGACTACCTCGCCCGGCTCGAACGGCTGCGCACGAGCCTGCCGGGCCGGGTGCACGCCTGGTTCGCGGCCTCGCCGCCCGGCTGAGGCCGGGCAGGTCGTGGTCTGCGGGAATAAGGGTGGGCGGTCGCGATTTTGATCCTGACTGGAGGTCCTAGGATGAAGTTCCCCAAGCTCCTATCTTCCCTGCTGCTCTTCGTGGCCCTGCCGGCCTGTGGTCACATCCAGACGATCCCGGGCACCACGGTGCAGGATAACCGGCTCAATCGGCATCTCATCGAGGTGATGGAGGAGTACCGGACGGCGCTCGAGTCGCGGGATCCGGTGCGGCTGCTCGCCCTGGCCCACCCGCAGTACTTCGAGGACTCGGGCACGGTCAAGACCGATGACGATTACGGCTACGATGGTCTCAAGCGGGTCTTGGAGACCCGCCTCGCGGCCGTGCGCACGCTCCATTACAACATCGAGTACCGCCGCATCCAGGTGACGGGGACGCGCGCGCAGGTGGACATCCGCTACGACGCCACGCTCCAGATGGCCACCGCCCTCGGCGACCGCTGGGAGCGCAAACAGAACGACAAGCGCATCGAGCTCGAGCGCGAGGGCGAGCGCTGGCTCATCATCTCCGGCATGTGAGTCGCTAGACCCCCAGGGCTGGAGCGGACATGAGTGAGCCCATCTTTTCCGAACCGGGGGCCGAACCGGCCGAACCGGGGGCCGAACCGGCCGCCGATTCGGCCCCCGCGGCAGGGCCTCCTTCGCCGCCGCCGCCGCCCTTCGACAATCCCGCCTGGGAGGGCAAATACCATGAGGAGCTCGAGCTCCTCCTGAACCCGCGGCAGCTCGGGGACAAGACCCTCCTCCTCCTCGTCACGCTCGCGCTCTTCGTGGCGTCGTCCTGGGTCTCCGACCTCGAGACCTCGATGCGCAAGCTGCTCCTCCTCGTCGGCGTGCTGTTCTTCCATGAGGCGGGGCATTGGATCGGCATGCGCGCGTTCGGCTATCGCGACGTGCGCATGTTCTTCATCCCCTTCTTCGGCGCCGCCGTGTCGGGCGCGCGGGCCGGCGCCGCGGGGTGGAAGGAGGCCGTGGTGCTGCTGCTCGGGCCGCTGCCCGGGATCTGCGTCGGCCTCGGGTTCGCGGTCCATCAGGTGGTGGGCGGCGATCTATCGTCCTGGATGCGGGAGCTCGCCCTGTACCTCCTCTTCGTCAACGGGCTGAACCTGCTCCCGCTCGCCCCGCTGGATGGGGGGCGGCTCTTCCAGCTGGTCTTGTTCTCACGGCAGCGGCACCTCGAGATCGCCTTCATGGCGCTCGGCGCGCTGGCCCTCCTGGTCGGCGGGCTCCTCACGTCGAGCTGGGTCCTGGCGATCTTCGGCTTCTTCCTCCTGCGCGGGCTGCCGCACATGTGGCGCCTCATCCGTGAGGCGGCGCGGCTGCGCGAGCGTTTTCCCGGGCTCCCGGCCGAGGCTCATCTCCTCGGTGACGAGGAGTGCCGCGCGCTCTTTTTAGCGGCGCGCGACGTCCTGCCCGAGCAGCTCCTGCCCCGGCGAGGGGCGATGGCGCCCACCATGGCCAACATCCTCGAGCGCACGTCGCAGCACCCGCCCGGGTGGTTGGCGTCGCTCGGGATCCTGCTCGTGTGGGGCGTGGCCTTGCTGGTGATGCTGGGGAGCGCGGCGATCATCGTCGCCCACTCGCCCGCCGCCGCGTAGCGCTTGGCGTCTCAGGGTTTGAGGATCCACAGGCGCGGACCCACCCGGATGCGGAGGTGTCGCGCGCGGAACAGCTCGCCATCGAGGACATAGGTCTCGGGCGTGGGGAACTCGACGTCGAGCTCGCGCACCAGGCGGTCGATGTGCGGCTGGCCGGCGAGCGGCTGCCCCTGCACGACGCGATGGATCTGGAGCGCCATCTCGGTCGTGGGCAGCGAAGAGGCGATGAGGTGGAAGCGGTTGGGCTGGAGGTTCGCCTGCCAGGTGACCTTCATGCCGATGCCGACGTCGGGGATGACCGAGGCGAGGAGCAGCCGCACCTCCTCGAGCGGTAGGCGCTCGCCGTCGGAGAGCATGGTGCAGCGGCGGGGGGCGAAGAGCGAGCGCGCGAAGGACCCCTGGATGAACGCCGAGCCGAGTGTGCGCAGGGCCAGGATCGAGGCCCAGGTCATGCCGGGCCGGGGGCCGCTGTAGTAGCTCTCGATGAAGCGCGCGCCCATGCCGGCCGCGAGGAGGAAGCCGTACTGATCGTTGACCTCGATGAGGTCCTGGCCGATCTCGATGGGCGGGTGCCCGTTGCGCAGGCGGCCGACGATGCGCTCGAGGATCTGGTCGGGCGAGCCGAGGATGCGCAGGTTCTTGGCCGTGGTGTTGATGGTGCCGCCGCGCAGGAAGGCAAAGCGCGGCATGTGCTCTTTGCCGTAGCGGCGCACCACCTCGGTGATGGTCAGCTGGTTCGTGCCGTCGCCGCCGCAGGTGGCGATGATGTCGCAGCCCTGCTCGCGGAAGCGCTCCACCGCGGTTCCGAGCTCACCCGGCTGACGGGTCTCGATGACCTGGCCGATGCCGTCGACGAGGACCCGCAGGCGCGCGGCCAGGGCGGGAGAGCGGGCGCCGGCGGCGTTGGGGTTCAAGATGACGCCGATCACGGGGCGCACGATAGCACCGCCGACGGTGGAGTGTGAGGTTTCCGTGTGCTAGCGTGCGCCCGTGATCAAGATCTGTCCGCAGTGCCGCAGCACCTGGGCCGGCGGGAGCTTCTGTGAGGAGTGCCGCGCCCCGCTCGTAGACCCCTTCGGGCCCAAGGCGCACGAGCTGCCCGAGGACGTGTGGCGCTACATCCGTCTCCAGTACGGGGCGCGTCGCGGCATGCTGGTGCGGGTGATGGCCGCCCTGCTCGGGCCGGTGGTGGGCCTCGTGCTCCTGCGCCGCGCGGTGCTCTTGCCCATGCCGTGGATGGCGGCGGGGATGATCGGGGCCATCGGCGCGGGTGTCCTCGTGTGGTGGACGCTGTATTGGTTGGCGGGGAAGGCCGTGCGTCTGTGGGTGCTGCGGCGCGGGCAGGTGCGCCGGGCACGGCTCGCGCGCGCTCTCCTCAAACGCGCGGTGCGCTAGGACGTCGCGCTCGCTCGCCGGGCGAGCTCTCGCCGAGCCAGCAGGGGCGAGCTCGGGGGCTTACTCGGTTGTCGACAGGGCCAGGGCATCTGGGCCATGTTGGAGAGATACCGCCGATCACACGCATCGATGGGACCAGATGCGGGCGAAGCCCGCGGTGAGCGAAGGCAGGAAGGCCTGAGCGGATCATGCGTGTGAGCGGCGTTTCTCAGGAGGAGCCCATGCGCGAGACCTTGCTCGGGATATTGACGCTCGCCATCTGCGGGAGCTGGGGGTGCGGACCGGGAAGCTTCAAGGGCACCGTGGAGGGCCGCGGACTGAAGGTCGCGGACGCCGTGTTCTACGTGTCCCAGGGCAGCGACACCGCCCCGCCCCACATCGAGATCATCATCTCGGACCGCCCCGATCTCTGTGACGACCTGAAGGCGGGACGGCTGCGCAAGAACTCGGCCCTCCTCGACATCCTCCTCGTGCGCCGGATCAACGGCGAGTACATGGCGCCGGACAAGGGGCCCTATGCGATCTCGGGCGACGCGGGCCGCATCGGCAGCGCCATCTTCGCGCCCTTCGACGAGAGCTGCACGATCTCGCTGGACTCGAGCCAGGGCAGAGCGGCCAGCGGCACGGTGGACGTCCGTCAGCTGCAGGGAGACTCGGGGGGACGGCTCGAAGGGTCCTTTTCGATGGCGATCGGACAGCAGGCGGATCAGATCTCGGGCACCGTCCTGGCCACGTGGTGTGACCTGAGCGTCCAGCCGGATTCGTTCAGCTGCGAATAGGGCGGCGACTCCACGGTCACGCCCACGCTCACGCTCCCGCCGCTGCTTACGCTCCCGCCGCCGCTCCCGCTCCCGCCGCCGCTCCCGCGCTCGCCGTCGCTCACGTTCCCGCTTACGCCGCCGCTCACGCGCACGCTCCCGCTCACGGGGCGGGGCCGCAACCGCGGTCCGACGCGCCCGTGACGTCTCCAAGACCGCCAAGCCCCTCGCAGGGCGCTTGACAGCGATCCGAGCGCATTGTATTTGACCAGAATAGTATTTTAGTCAAAGGTCAGGTTCATGCCGCGCCCGAAGCTTGGTGAAGACACACGCGACCGCATCCTGGATGCGCTCGACGACCTCCTCGCCCACTACGGCTACAAGAAGACCGCCATCGAGGACGTGGCGCGCGCGGCGGGGATCGGCAAGGGCACCGTCTACCTCTTCTTTCCCAGCAAGGAAGAGCTCGTGCTCTCTTCGATCGACCGCATCTTCTTGCGGGTGCTGGCGCGGCTGCGCGGCATCGCCGAGAGCGAGGCCGCGGCGCCGCGGCGCATCGAGGAGATGCTGATCGGGCGCGTGCTCTTCCGGCACGAGGCCGCGGAGAAGCACGCACGCGCCATCGACGAGATCCTGGCGGCGCTGCGCCCCGCCTTCCTCGCGCTCCGCCGGCGGCACCGGGCGGCCGAGGCAGAGCTGCTCGGCGCGGTGCTGGCCGCGGGCGAGCGCGCGGGCGAGCTCACGCTGCCCGAGTCGCCGCTCGGCGTCGCGCACTCCCTGATCCTGGCCACGGATTCGCTCCTGCCCGCGGCGTTGCCCGTCGAGGAGCTGGCCGAGCGCTCGCGCATCGCCGAGCGGGCGCACCGCCTGGCCGAGCTGCTCCTCGTCGGCCTCGTTGGATCGTCCGGTCGCGAGCCGGCCGCCGCCCGATCCGCCCCGCGAGGCGAGGCGGACGCGGGGCGCAAGAAAAGACGTTCATGAATCGGTCCTGATGGTGACCAAAGGAGGTCTGTGATGAAGCGCTCTTTTTATCGTCTCACGATGTATCTCTTGGCCACGGCCGCCGGCCTGAGTGGCAGCGCCGCCCGCGCCGCCGAGCCCCCGCCCATGCCCGACTTCCCGGTCGACGCCGCCACCCGCCTCCAGGTGATCGACGGCGTGCTGGCCCGGCTCAACGAGTCCTACGTGTTCCCGGACAAGGCCAAGGCCATGGAGAAGGCCGTGCGCGAGCGGCAGAAGAAGAAGGAATACGACACCATCGCCTCCGGCCCGGCGCTGTGCCAGAAGCTCACCGCCGATCTCCAGACCGTGAGCCACGACAAGCACCTGCGCGTCTTCTGCAGCGCCCAGCCACGCCAGGTCGACGACCAGCGCGGCGAGCCGAGCGAGGCCGAGCGCGAGCGGCAGCGCCAGTTCGCCCGCCAGACCAACCACGGCTTCGAGCGCGTGGAGCGGCTGCGCGGCAACATCGGCTACCTCGACCTGCGCTACTTCGGCGACCCCGAGCTGTCCGGGCCGACCTGCGCCGCGGCCATGAACTTCCTCAAGGACACCGACGCGCTCATCATCGACCTGCGCGAGAACCACGGCGGCGAACCGGCCATGATCGCGCTCCTCACCACCTATCTCTTCGCCGGCGAGCCCGTGCACCTCAACGACATCTACTGGCGGCCCGACAACTCCACCCACCAGTGGTGGACCCTGCCCTACGTGCCGGGCGAGCGCCACGCGGGCAAGGACGTCTACGTGCTCACCAGCAAGACCACGTTCTCGGGCGGCGAGGAGTTCTCCTACAACCTCAAGAACCTGAAGCGGGCCACGCTGATCGGCGAGGTGACCGGCGGCGGTGCCCACCCGGTGCAGTTCCGCTCGGTGACGCCGCACTTCGCGGTGTCGGTGCCGGCGGGGCGGGCGATCAACCCCATCACCAAGACCAACTGGGAGGGGACGGGCGTCCAGCCCGACATCGTGATGCCCGCGGCCGACGCGCTCCGCGCCGCGCACGTGATGGCGCTCGAGAAGGCGCGCGGCAAGACCACCGATCCCGAGCACAGGGAGCGGCTCAGCCGGGCCATCGAGGAGCTCAAGAATGCCTCGGCCGAGGTCCGGCCGCGGGGCTGAGGTCTAATGAGGGCAGGGGGGATGAAGCAGGGCCGGGCGCGGTAAAAGCCCCGAGGGGTTCGCGCCCGGCAGCGGTCTCTACTGCGCGGCTTGCGCGGGCGAGCTCCCGGTCTGGGGCGCCTGCGCGGCCGCGAGCGCCGGAGCGGCGGCGCCGGGCGCATCCGTGGACGTGACGGCCGCCTGCGTCGGCGGCGTCGCGCCTCCCTGATCGTTCTCCGCGTCGCCCGCGGTCTGACCCGGGCGGCGGCGCGAGGGGCGCACGCGGTCGGCCAGCTCCCGCTCGCCCGCCAGGCGCAGGAAGCCCGCCACCACCATCGCCGCACCGGCGAAGAACGCGTCATAATCACTGATCGAGCGGTTCTTCTGGGTCTGGGTCACCTGGGCCTCGCGCACCTCGCGCGCCACCTCGTCGAGGTGTCTCTCGAGGTCGCGGGCGAGGCCGGGGAGCCGGCTCGTGATCTGCGCGACGTCGATGGTGGCGCCGGCCAGGCGCGGCGGCGGCAGGGGGATCTTGCCGAGCGCCTCCACCACCTGACGGCCGAGGCGCATGAGCTGCACCGGATCGTCGGGGGTATCGCCCTCGAGACCGAGGGCGCGCACGATGCCCGGGCCGTAGAGGGCGCGCGTGAGGTCGCGCAGGCTGATGATCTCGGCCGCGAGGGCGTCGCGCGCCTGGTCGCGGGCCTGGCGCGGGGCGTCGTCGTCGCTCAGCTCGAGCTCGTGCGTCTCGTCGGCGCTCATCATCACGTCGGCCGAGCCGCGCTGGGCGCGGCCGATGAGCTCCACGACGAGGGTGAAGTCGGGCAGCTGTTCGTCTGGACGGAGGTAGGGGGTAAAGAGGCTGGTGAGCGCCTGGCCGATGCGCTCTCCATAGGTATCGGCGGCGGCGGCAACGGCGGTGGCACTCTTCTGGCGGTCGGCAACGAGTTTGGAGGGCATGGCGTTCTCCTGTTGAGGAAGGGGTTGGGGAGCAGATGGCAGGAGGTCTAGCGCAAGAAATCTGGCGGGCAAGGCGAATGGACGAAAAATTTCACTTCGGGTGGACATGGACGGGGCTTTTGGTGTGCCAACCCACATTCCCGCGGCGGGGGAGGGGGTCGGCGAACGGAAAATGGCGTTCCCCGCAGCGGGGAACGCGATGAGCGAACGGCCAGGAGCGGATCCCGCAGCGGGAAACGCGATGGGCGAAAGGAAAGGGGCCGAAAACGCGGCGGGGGCAGGGATGATTCGTGTGCCAGCCCACATTCCCGCGGCGGGGCAGGGGATTGGCGCAGGAAAGGAGGCGGAGGAGCCAGCGGGGAAGGGGATTGACGCCCGCGGTGCCCTGCCGATCCCCTTCAGAGTATGGGCTGGTAGGGCGCAGGGTCGAACCGGAGGCGAGCGGTCGCCGAGAGGAGAGCGTGGCCCCGCAGCGACGGGAGAGGTGCGCGCCGCCCCGGGAACGCGAGTGAGTTCGAGCGATCCTATCGATAGATGTTTGAATACATCAGAGTGTTCTGATGCGTGTGTAATTTTGTATTTCGATAGAAGGCACCGAAAAAAATGCGCCGGATCGGAGGCTGCGGAGATCGATCAGAGGGGCACTTTTCCGTCGAGGAGCGTCTCTCGAAAATCCCTCGGTAAGGGAGCACACAGGAATAGAAGACAATATACAAATGCGACCTCATCAATCGAAATAATCTTTACATCGGAACAACGAGCGTGTTATTCGATAGTCAACGGTCGAAACACAAAGAAGCACGGAGGCCCACCATGAAGAAGCAGCCGAATCAGCCCCGGAAGAAGATGTCGCTCAGCAAGGAGACGCTGCGACTCATGACGGCGCTCGAGCTCAAGCAGGTGATCGGCGCTTCGATCGGCGGACCGACGGCCGAGTGCACCGGCACCTGCGGCGGTTCTGGTGGCTGAACCCGATACATCCCGCCTCCTATCCCCCGCAGGGTGCGGCACAATCCTTTCTTGTCGATTGTCCTGCGCACATCCCGACTCCTTCTGAAACACCGCCCGCTCCTTCTTTCAAAAACCTTGAACTCCGAGGACTGCAGGCCGCGAAGACGCACTTCCTCGCGCTGGGGGACGCCAGCGCCCGACCTGCGCAGCAGAGATGCGAAATACCCCAGGGGCGACCTCCGTCCTCCGACACCCTGAGAATCCGCAGGAAATATGCGCAGATCGCGGCGAAGGCAGGCTTTGCCGCAAGGCGTCATCGAGAGAGCCCGAGGGAGCGGCCCAGAAGAGGGATCGCAGGTAGTGATCTCTTGGGAGAGGGACGTGCGGCGTCAGCGACGCGAGGAGGTATCCTCAACTTGGCGCTCTCTATAGAGAGCAGGACTCCTCCCGATCGGGCTCCCGCAGGCCGCAACCCCTTGATCCTCGACACTTTTGCGAGCTTGCCAACGGCTCCCGCGAGATTTGTGGGGACCGTGACGATTCTTGTTGGTGCGCGGCCGAGATTGGGTATCCTGGACGCATGGTGGGTAGACAGGCTGTCGATGAAAAGCGCACCATCTGGTATTTGAAGAAAATACCCCTCCTCTCTGAGCTTTCCGCTGAATCCCTGTCCCGGTTGGCGGAGCTGGTGGAGCTCACCGAGGTGCGGCGGCGTCAGGTCATCTATCTCCCGGGCGATCCCGGACATTCGGTCTACTTCGTCAATGGCGGGCGGGTGAAGATCTCCAAGGTCACGCGCGACGGCAAGGAGCTCACGCTGGCCTACCGCGGGCCGGGCGAGGTGTTCGGCGAGATCGTGCTGGTCGATGGCGGCCCGCGCGAGGAGATGGCCGAAGCCGTGGACAACGCGCTCCTCACGGTGATTCCGCGCGCCGACTTCGAGCAGCTCGTAGAGCGTGAGCGGACCGTGGCGTTCCGGCTCACCAAGGTGCTGGCGCAGCGGCGGCGCGAGGTGGAGTCGAAGATCGAGCACCTCGTGTTCAAGGACGTCAACGCCAAGCTGGCCGGGCTCCTGCTCCGGCTGGCCGGCGAGTATGGCGTCGACGACTCCCGCGGCACGCTGGTGACGCTCAAGATCACGCACCAGGAGATGGCCAACCTCATCGGTTCGACGCGCGAGACCGTGTCCCTCACGCTGTCACAGTTCAAGCGCCGCGGCCTCATCCAGGCCGATGGACGCAAGGTGATCGTGGCGGATCGCGAGGGTCTGCGCGCGCTGGCCTGATCAATCGATCCACCTGATCATGATCGTTCATGCCCCGTGTGCGCGATCCCTGAGCGTCAGGGGCCGCGGCGCGACTCCGCGGGCGTGTAACCCGAAAACCCAGTTGCCTGCCTGCTGCGGCGCCGCCAGCGACGGCATTCACTGTGGTCTTCGGGCGTAAGGGCCGCGCCCCGTCAGCCGCGCCAGCCCTGGGCCACGGGGATGCGCCGGCCGGCGCCGAACGCCTTGGAGGTGAGCTTGAGTCCCGGAGCCGCCTGGCGGCGCTTGTACTCGTTCGCGCGCACCATGCGCGTCACCTCGCTCACGAGGCGAGGATCGTAGCCCTCGGCGCGCAGCGCCACCGCGTCCAGCCCCCGCTCCACGATGGCCTCGATGAGCCGGTCGAGCACGTCGTAGGGCGGCAGCGAGTCCTGGTCCTTCTGGTCCGGACGCAGCTCGGCCGAGGGCGGCTTGTCGATGGTGGCCTGGGGGATGATCTCGCGCTCGCGGTTCACCTCCGCGGCCAGGCGATAGACCATCGTCTTGGGCACATCGGCGATGACCGCCAGGCCGCCCACCATGTCGCCGTACAACGTGCAGTAGCCGACCGCGAGCTCGCTCTTGTTGCCGGTCGAGAGGACGAGGTGGCCATGCTTGTTGGACAGCGCCATCAGGATGGCGCCGCGGATGCGCGCCTGCAGGTTCTCCTCGGTGGTATCGGGCGCCTTGCCACGGAAGGCCGGGGTCAAGGTCTCGAGGAAGGCGGTGAACGGGCCCTCGATGGGGATCACCTCGTAATGGATGCCCAGGCGCTCGGCCAGGACGCGCGCGTCATCCAGCGAGCCGCGCGAGGAATAGCGCGAGGGCATGGAGATGCCCCAGACATGGGCCGGGCCGAGGGCGCGGGCGGCGACGGCGGCCACGAGCGCCGAATCGATGCCGCCCGAGAGTCCCACCACCGCGGTGGAGAAGCCGCAGCGCCGCGCATAGTCGCGCGTGCCGAGGGTGAGCGCGGCCAGCGCCGCCGCCTCGTCCGTGCCGTGGTCCCGCTCCGACGGCGGCGGCAGGACCGGATGCACCTCGCCCGTCGCCACGTCGATGTCGACGACGAGCAGGTCCTCGGCGAACTCGCGCGCCTCGGCCCGCACCTCGCCCGTGGCGTTGATGACCAGCGAGTGACCGTCGAACAGGAGCTCGTCCTGGCCGCCCAGCTGGTTCACGAACACGAGCGGCCGGTGATGCTTGCGCGCCTGCGCCGCGAGCATCCGCGGCCGGAGGTGCCGCTTGCCGAGATCGAACGGCGAGGCGGAGATGTTGATGAGCACCTCCGCCCCCTGCCCGACCAGCTCGGCGATGGGATCGTGGGCGTAGAGCCGGTGCGGCCAGAAGTCGGGGTCGTTCCAGATGTCCTCGCAGATCGAGATGCCGAGCGTGCGGCCGCAGGCCCGCGCCACCGTCACCTGGTGCGCCGGCTCGAACCAGCGCCCCTCGTCGAAGACGTCATAGGTGGGGAGGAGCGCCTTGTGGTGCACCGAGACCACCTGGCCGTCGGCGATGACGGCGGCCGCGTTGCGCAGGCGGCGCCCCACGGCCGTGGGCTCGAGCGGGCGATCGACGAACCCCACCACCGCGACCGCGCCGCGCAGCGTGGGCGCGAGCTGCGAGAGCGCGACCAGGTTGGCGCTCACGAAACCCTCGCGCTCGAGGAGGTCCTTGGGCGGGTACCCGGGGATCGTGAGCTCGGAGTAGACCACCAGCTCGGCCCCGGCCTCGCGGGCGCGGCCGAAGCTGTCCCGGATCATCTGCAAGTTGCCGTTGAAATCCCCGATGGTCGGGTTGAGCTGAACCAGGGCCACGCGCAGGCGCGGTTTCTCGGAGCTGGTTGTCGTCATGGGCTTCATCGGGCACCTGGGGTGAGAATGGGACGACCGACGACGCGGTAGCGGCCGAGCGGCAGCCCGCTCGGCAACTCCACGGTGAGATCGAAGCTGCCGTCGGGACGGAGCGGCGCGTCGCCGAGCGAGATGGGGAGCCCGCGCGGACGGACGAGCTCGATGGCCACCCGACCGGTCGTGCGCCGGGCCAGCTCGGGCGCCTCGGGCTCGGCGATCCGCCCGCGCACGCGCACGGTCTCGCCGCGGAAGGCCTCACGCTTCTCGAGATCGAGCGTGACCTTGGGCGCCGCGTTCCGCTGCGCGCCCGGATCCCCGGGGGCCTGCGGCGCATCGGCCGGCGAGGGGGGCGCGAAACCGAGGGACGAGGGATCGATGCTCTCGATGTCCGGAGAATCGACCCCCCCGAGGTACGAGCTGCGATCCCCCGCCGCGCCGGCCCCTCCACCGGTGCCGGTTCCCGGCGGACGCGGCGCGATCCCATTGTGATGCTGGTAGGCCTCGGGCTGGGGAAAGGGATCGATCTCCTCGTTCTGATACGCCATTTTCCCCTCCATGTTGCGCGCCTCCTGGGCCACCGCCGCGCCGCCGAGATTGATGCGCCGCCAGCCCTGCCCGGGCAAGTAGATCTCCACGAAGACGTGCAGCTCGTTCTCGACGTAGCGGGTGGGGATGCCGAGGGACAGGGCGGTGATGGTGAAGGCGTACGACCGGTGGCGGCAGCTGCCCTTGCGGCTCAGCGCCAGGTCCAGGTAGGTCGAGGCCGAAGCGCCATCGAGCTCGCCTTGTTCGAAGCCGCGGAACCACTCCACCAGACGGTCGACGATGCGGCGGAGCGGCCAGGTGCGCTGGATCCCGAGCCGTCTCACGACCACCGCGGCGCGCAGCGCAACGGGCGCCGGCACCGGCACGGACAAGGGCGGCAGGCTCTCGAGGCCCAGATCCTCGGGCACCGCCCCCGCCACATAGCTGCGCGGGGCATCGACCAGCCATACCAGTCGGTGCGGCACGCCGGCGCCGCCCTCCTGGCCCGCCGCGCGCACGTAGAGATTGTCCGCGCCGTCGCGCGCGAACTCGAGCTCGGCCGCCGGATCACTCTCATAAGAGATGAGGCGCAGGTCCGCGGCCGGCGAGGGCAGGGGGATCCAGCGCCCGGGGACCAGGTTCAGCACCACCGAGCCCCAGAACGCGTCCCGCCGACCGCCCGCGGTGCGCGCCGCCGCCATCCCCTGGACCGGCCAGGGGCGCAGCTGGCGATCCGCCACCGTCAGCGTCTCGTCGGCCGCCACGGCGTCGAGCGCCGTCATCCGTTTGAAGGGGTAGACCGCGGGGTTGAAGACCTCGTGATAGACGTGCGTCCCGGGCGGCTCGCTGTCGGTCACCCGGTCCATGCGCACGCGATCGTGCCGCTCGGGCGGCGGATCGCCCACCGCCGGCGGGGACCCACCGCCCCCCACCACCGGTGTGAGCGGCTGCGGCTCGAAGACCGGTTCGTCGCGCTGGGGCGTGGGCGGCGCGAGCGGGCGGGACACCAGGCCCCCGGCCGTCTGGATCGCATCGGGCATCCCGGTCGCCGTCGCGTCGTCCTCCGGGTCACGACGGCAGTGACCGTCCTCGCAGCGCAGCGGCCCGAGCGGCAGATACTCGTGCAGGACCGGCCTCCCGCCCGCGCCCTTCACATCGGCGCGCACGGCGGCCTCGGGGACGAGCAGGCCGGCGCCGAACGCCATCGCCATGATCGTCACCGTCGCCCCGGTCGCCATGGGGCCGACACGCCAATGGAGCCGCAAGGGGGCCGGAGCCATCGGGCAGAGTATAGCGCCGCCCGCCCGGCCTTTTGTTCTCTGCGTCAGTTGTTATGAAGGAAGGGGCGTGGCCCCGGGACCGGGGCCACGTGAACGCGGGCGAAGACGCCGGAAACTACTTCGCGATGAAGACGGCGAGGCCGCGGGCGCAGAGGCCGTAGGTCGTGAACTCGCCACCGATGAAGGTCTCCGAGCCGGGCGACGCCACCTGGTTCGCGCCTTCGGCGAAGGGACAGGTGTCGGTCACGCGGTACCAGCTCTTGCCGTTGAAGGGCCACGGCAGCGTGAAGTTCACGTTGCCCGACCAGCCGTTGTAGGCGATGTAGATCGCCGCCGCCGTGTCACCGAACTCGGTGCCGTCGATGCGCCAGGCGATGGCGTGCTGGTTCGGGTCGTTGAAGAACGTGGAGTCGGCCACCGAGCCGTCGGCCTTGAACCAGCGCAGCTGCTCCATCACGTTGCCGTTGTTGTCGACGCCGCTGTAGAAGTTGACCGGGCGCAGCGCCGGGTGCGCCTTGCGGAAGGCGACGAGCCGCTGCGTGAAGGTCTTGAAGTTCGTCTGATCGGTGTTGAGCGAGTAGTTCAGCCAGTTGGCGCTCGAGTCGACGTTGTAGGGGTTGTTGTTGCAGTTGATCGAGCGCAGCATCTCGTCGCCGCCCGTGAACATGGGCGTGCCCGCGCTGAGCAGGAGGAACGAGAGGCCGTTGCGCGCCGCCTTGCGCTGGTCGGCGGCGATGCCGCCCTGATCCCAGCTGTAGTTGGTGTCGTTGCCGCCGTCCGAGGGGCCGTAGGGCCACGTCTGGTTGTTGTTCTTGCCGTTGCAGGAGTAGAGATCCTTCAGCGTGAAGCCATCGTGGGCCACCATGAAGTTGATGGAGTTCCACGGGCGGCGGCCGTCGTCGCCGTAGAGGTCCGAGGAGCCGGCGAACCGGTTGGCCAGCTCCCCCGGGGTCACGCTCACGGTGCCGAGCTGATTCTGATCCTCGCGCAGCGAGTCGCGGTAGGTCCCGTTCCACTCCGACCAACCGGCCGGGAAGTTGCCCACCTGGAACGAGTTGCCACCGATGGCCCAGGGCTCGGCGATGAAGTCCGTGCCCGTGCCGCCGCCGGCCGGCCGCGCGGGGAGGTCCCGCACGATGCGGTTGAGCGCCGTGCCCGAGTCGAGCTTGTTGTAGTTGTAGCAGCCGACCGTGCAGGTGTTGCCGAGGACCGACGCGAGGTCGAAGCGGAAGCCGTCGATGCCCAGGCTGTCCTGGAAGTAGGCCAGCGAGTGGACAATCATGTCCTGCGCCACCGGCTTGTAGGTGTTGTAGTTACCGCCGACGCCGGTGTTGTCGTAGTAGAACTGCTTGTCGCTCGTGAGCTCGTAGTAGGTCGGGTTGTCGAGGCCACGGAAGGACATCACGTTGGCCGTCGAGGAGTCGCTGCCGTTCCACAGGCCACCCTCGCCCGTGTGGTTGTAGACCGCGTCGATGAAGACCTTGATGCCATTGTCGTGGAAGGCCTTGACCATGGCCTTGAACTCACGCGTCGGGCCGCCGGCCGACTTGTCGGCGGCGTAGCGGCGGTCCGGGGAGAAGTAATTGAGCGTCGCGTAGCCCCAGTAGTTGTCGCCCGAGGTGCTGGTCGCGTTGACGTCGTTGGCGTCGTTATCGGCCTCCTGCACCGGGAGGAACTCGACGGCGGTGACGCCCAGGCTGGCGAGGGCCGGGGCCTTGAGCGCCGCGCCCTGGTAGGTGCCGCGGTAGGCCGCGGTGATGCTGCTGTCGTTCTCGGTCAGGCCGCGGACGTGCACCTCATAGATGATGTCGTCCTTGAGCGCGCGGGTCGGCTTGGTGCCGAAGCTGGTCGTGTCCGGGGCGAGCACGATGCCCTTGGGCGCGTACGTGCCGCTGTCGAGGTTGCGATAGCTCGGGCCGCTGGCGAAGAACGTGCCGTTGGTGTTGCTCGGGTTGTTGGGGTCGTGGCTGAGCTCGCGGGCGTAGGGATCGTAGAGCAGCTTGTTCGGGTTGAAGCGGTTGCCGTTCGCGTCCACGTCGGAGATGAAGCCGGTGCCCGTGCCCTTGGTCCAGCTCGACGAGTAGGGCCAGTTCGGGCCCCAGGCGCGGTAGCCGTAGTAGACCGCGCCCGTGATGCCGTAGGTGTTCTGCAGCGTGGCGACCGAGACCGTGGTGCTCCACACGTTGGTGGTGGTGTTCTTGGTCAGGACGTACTTGGCCGCCTCCTGGGCGCCAAACGCGGTCTTGTAAAGCCACACCTCGATCCGGGTGGCCGCCGAAGAATAGACATTGAACGTGATGTTGCTCTTGGTGGCGTCATAGTTGGCGCCGAGGGTCCAGGTGACCGCCGACTGCGGCGCCTGGTCCACGGCCTCCACGGCCTCGGGCAGCGGGCCGCAGCTGCTCGCGAGGAGGATTCCGGCGAGCGCGCCGCAGCGCACGCCGAGCCAGCGTCTGGTCTGACCGCTGAGCCAGGGGAAGAGGGCTTTGTCTTCACGGTTCATGTTGAACTCCTGGGAGGTGAAAGGATGACGAGGCGGGAGACCGCCGGATCCCTGTTGTGCGTCGGCCGTGCACTATACCGATCTCAAATCGGGAGCAAGTATTTCATGCATGCACCCCAATCGTAAGTGCAGTATCGCTCCTCAGCCAATGTAAGTGCAGTATGGCCACTCACGAATAATGCTACTCATCCGCGGCAAAGCATTCCGCCGCCGACCTCCTCCCCACCGGGATTCGATGTCCGCTGAACAATTCCAGCGAGGACCGCTACCAGCGCGGATGAAATGAGCCGTTTTCGCGCAGACTCATAGAAGCCTCCCCACACAACACGCATTCCGACGAACGCGCGCTCTGTAAGAAGGCCAAACCTCATCTTTCGCTACACGGAGGCAAGAGTTTGTTGCGCTCAGCGGGAACGCCATGTTAACGGCCTCCGCTACGCCTCGGGTCCTCACAAAGAAGAGGCCGGACCCTCATGTCCTCTGTATTGCAAGTGGAAAGGAATCAGATGAACATCACGGCTTATTGTTACAATTGTGTTACGCGCCTCTCATCAGCCCTCCCGGCCCTGTTCTGGCTATGCCTGGCGAGCGCCGGCTGCGCCGACCCCAGCAGCCCGACCCGCCTGACCCCCTCCCGCGAGGCCCAGGCCACCCAGCAGAACCAGGCCAGCAGCGCCATCCTCCTCCAGGGCTTCCACTGGAACTCCTGGAGCTACAGCGGCCCGAACTGGTACGTCCGCCTCCAGAACAACGCCGCCGACATCGCCTCCCTCGGCTTCACCCACGTGTGGTTCCCGCCCCCCAGCAACTCGGCGGCCCGCGAAGGGTACCTCCCGCGCGAGCTCAACCTCCTCGACTCCTCTTACGGCAGCGAGACCGATCTGCGCGCCGCCATCTCCGCCCTCTCGTCCCGGGGCGTCAAGTCCGTCGCCGACATCGTCGTCAACCACCGCGTCGGCGACACCGGCTACTACGACTTCCAGAACCCCGCCTGGGGCACGAGCGCCATCGTCAGCAACGACGAGTGCAACTGCGGCACCGGCGCCGCCGACAGCGGCTACGGCTACGGCTCCGCGCGCGACCTCGACCACAGCCAGTCCATCGTGCAGACCGGCATCACCTCCTGGCTCAACAACCGCCTCAAGGCCGTCGGCTTCACCGGCCTCCGCTTCGACATCGCCAACGGCTACGCCCCGAGCTACGCCAAGACCTACCACGACGCCTTCGCCCCCGACTTCTGCGTCGGCGAGGTGTGGCCCACCCTCGATCTCAACAACGTCGACGCCAACCGCCAGGCCATCATCAACTGGGTCGACGGCACCCAGGGCACCTGCGGCGCCTTCGACTTCACCACCAAGGGCCTCCTCAACCAGGCCCTCGCCTACGGCGAATACGGGCGCCTGCGCGACGCCACCGGCAAACCCGCCGGCACCATTGGGTGGTGGGCGCAAAAGAGCGTCACCTTCGTCGACAACCACGACACCGGCCCGAACGAGACCTGCAACAGCGGCCAGCGCCTCTGGCCCGTGCCCTGCGACAAGGTGATGCAGGGCTACGCCTACGTCCTCACCCACCCCGGCATCCCGTCCGTCTACTACCCGCACCTCTACGACTGGGGCCTCAAGACCGCCATCAAGGCCCTCATCGACGTGCGCCGCGCGCAGGGCATCACCTCCACCTCGACCATCTCCATCCAGAGCGCCCAGCAGGGCCTCTACGCCGCCATCATCAACGACAACACCGCCGTCAAGATCGGCCCCAACGCCTGGACCCCCGGCGCCGGCTGGACCCTCGCCGCCTCGGGCACCGACTACGCCGTATGGACCAAGAGCACGACCCCCTGCACCGTGCCCATCACCTTCACCATCGCCAACGCCAACACCAGCCTGGGCCAGAGCCTCTACGTCGTCGGCAACCAGACCGCGCTCGGCAACTGGACCCCGGCCCAGGGCTTCAAGCTCACCATCCAGGGCAGCGGCGCCAACGTCCCCTGGAGCGGCACCGTGCAGCTGCCCGCCGCCACCGCCATCCAGTACAAGTACGTGAAGTACAACGGCTCGACGGCCGTGTGGGAGTCGAACGCGCCCACGACGAGCGGCAACCGCGAGCTCACCACCGCCGCGTGCGGCGGCTCGAACACCCAGAACGACGGCAACTTCCGCTTCTGATGCGGATCACCTCGCGTCGTTGAGGAGCACCGTCACGCCGGCCTCATACGTCGCCACGGCCAGATCCGGCTTCCGGTCGCCGTTGAAGTCTGCCACCGCCACGCCGAAGGCCCCGGGCCCAGCGACGAAGAGACCCGGCGGCGGCCGAAACGCGCCCCTCCCGTCCCCGCGGAGGATCACCACGTCGTTGTTCCACGCCCGACTCGCGACCAGGTCCACCTGGCCATCCCCGTCGAAATCCCCGGCCGCCAGCGAGACCGGCAGCGCCCCGCCGGGATAGCCCACCGACGCCCGGAACGTCCCGTCCCCGACGCCGAGGAGCACCTGCACCGTGAAGTCGGTGTTGGCGAAGAACACGAACGACGTGCTGTGATCGGCCACGGCGAGGTCGTCCTTGCCGTCGCCGTTGAAGTCCCCCACCACCAGCGACGCCGGATGCACGCCCGCGGCATAGGAGACCGCCTCCTGAAATAGCCCACCCCCCATGCCGAGGCGCACGCTCACGTCGTGACCATCGTAGTTGGCGACGGCCAGATCGAGCCGCCGGTCGCCATTGAAGTCGCCCACGGCCACGGCCTTCGGCCCCAGGCCGGCGGGATGATGAACCGCCGCCTGGAACGCGCCGCCCCCGGCGCCGAGGAGCACGCTCACGTCGTTCCCATCCGAGTTGGCGACGACGAGATCGACCCTGCCGTCGCCGTCGAGATCCCCGAGCGCCACCGAAGACGGACGCATCCCCGTGGCATAGGCCCGGGCGGCCGCGAAGCCGCCGCCCCCCGTGCCGAGGAGCACGCTCACGTCGTCACTGGCCCCGTTGGTCACCGCGAGATCCGCCGCCCCGTCGCCGTTCACGTCCCCCACGGCCACGAACGACGGCTCGCGGCCGGCGGCATGGCTCACCGCGGGCCGGAACGAGCCGTCCCCTGCGCCGACCAGCACGCTCACGTCGTCGCTCCCGGCGTTGGCCACGACCACATCGGCCTGGCCGTCGCCGTCGAGGTCCCCCGCCGCCACGGACGACGGCTTCAGGCCCGCGGCATGGTTCACGTCCCTCGGGAAGGATCCGCCCCCCGTGCCGAGGAACACGCTCACGCTGTTGCTGCTGCTGTTGGCGACGGCGAGGTCGGCCCGGCCATCGCGATTGACGTCGCCGATCACCACCGCGTACGGGACCAGGCCGGCCGTGTAATGGACCGCCGGCGCGAACGAGCCGGTCCCGCCGTTCATCAGCACGCTCACGTCGCCGCCACCGACGTTGGCGACCGCGAGATCGTCCTTGCCGTCGCCATCCAGATCCCCCGCCGCCACGAACTGCGGGCGGGCGCCGGCCGCATATTCGGCGGCGGGGTCGAACCGACCGCTCCCCGTGCCGAGCAGCACCTTCACCCCGCTCCCCTGGTCGGCGAAGAGGTCGGCGTAGGCGACCGCGATGTCGTCATGGCCGTCGCCATTGAAGTCCCCCACCGCCACCGAGATCGGCTTCGGGCCCGCCGGGTAGTGGCTGGCGTCCTCGAAGGCGCCGTGCCCCGTGCCGAGGAGCACGGCCACCCCGTCGCCGGTCTCCACGCCATCCTCGTAGGCCACGGCGAGGTCGGCCTTGCCGTCGCCATTGAAGTCCCCCACCGCCGCCGCCACCGGGTTGACGCCGGCGGGGTAGGGGACCGCGGCCAGGAGAGACCCGTCCCCGGCGCCGAGCCGCACGCTCACGGCCGGCGGACCGGCGGCGACGAGATCGTCCTTGCCATCGCCGTTGAAGTCCGCCACCGCCAGGGCGTAGGGCACGGTGCCGCCGGGGTAGTCGACAGGCGCCCGGAAGGATCCGTCCCCCGTGCCGAGCAGGACGCTCACGCCGTCGCCCCCCACGGCGAGGTCGGCCTTGCCGTCGCCGTTGAAGTCCGCCACCGCCAGGGAGCGCGCGCCGAAGCTCACGTCGTGATGGACGGGGAGCAGGAACGCTCCGCTCCCCGTGCCGAGGAGCACGCTCACGTCGTGGCTCCCGTAGTTCGCGGTGACGAGGTCGATGTGGCCGTCGCTATTGAAGTCGCCGAGGGCGATGGCCCGGGGGGTCACGCCGGCCGGATAGTTCCGGCCCACCGGGCCGAAGCTTAGAGGCGTCGTCTGGGCGACGCACTGGCGCAGCGTCGTCCCTGCCATCTGCGCGGCGGGCGCACACACGCCGCTCTCGCAGTCGGCGCTTGTACGGCAACTGTGGCCTTCGCCACAGCGCGAGCAAGGGCCGCCACAATCTACGTCGATCTCGTCGCCGTCGAGGAGGCCGTTGCGGCACGAGTCCTTCTTCGAAGAGCAGCCGAGCATCCCGGCGCACACCCCGACCAGGACAACGGCGATACGGAATGTCTTCACCGTGAGACCCCTTCACCCGAGCAGCGGTAGGTCGCTGCTTCTATGCTCAAGCAGCATCGATGCCAGTCACCGCGCGGCCTCTGATGTGCAGGGTCGCTCCGCGCTCTGGGGTCCTCGGCCCACGCTGATGTCGCTGGGCCGAGCGGTGCTCCAGTTGCCTGCGGAGTCGCGCTCCGGACCCTGCACATCAGAGGCCTCGCACACGCTCGGCAGGATCGTACGGGGAGCCGTATCTGCGACGGCGATTCAGGACGTCGCGCGCGGTGCGTGCGGGACGGGGGCAGCGGCTGGAGCGGGCGTTGTGCTTTTTTGAAGGGCCTCAGGGGGGGCGAGGCCTGCCGCGTCCGACGGCGGAGTGGTTCTATCCCTTTTCCATGGGGTCCCCGTGTTCGGCGCCGGGATAGATGTATACGACGGACAATTCTTCGTCCCGACGCGCGCCGGTCTTTGCGTACAGCGCCTGTGCCGCCAGGTTCCCTGCGCCCGTGAGGACGAACGCTTCATGCAGCCCTTCGGCCGCGACGATCTCACGCACATGCGTCATCAGACGCATGCCGACGCCGCATCGACGTGCATCGGCTGCCACATCCACCTCATACACGAACAATTGGGCCGGACGCTGGTCGATCCGTTCCAGGCGGTAGGCCCAGACAAAGCCGAGCAACCGTCCCGCCGATTCGGCGACGAGCAGATAGTGCGCGGGGTTCGCGAGCAGCTGGGCCGCGTACTCGATCGAGACCTGCGCCGATTTGTGAGCGGCGGCCACGGCCACGAGCAAGCGCTCGTCGCCAGGCGCCAGTCTGCGAGTGCAAACTTGCATGAGCTTCATGTGCCACGATCCGCGTCTTCAGAGAAGCGCGGCTCCGCCCACGTCGCCAGGCCATGCCCCACCGCCATGCGATGGTCAGGAGAGTGAGAGTCTAACGAGCTGGCAGAAAGGCATGTTTCGCGGGAGCGGGCGTGAGTGCGGGCGTTACTCGCCGACCGGCTTGAAGTAGGCGCCGACCAGGCCCTTGTCTTCGACCAGCGCCTTGAACTCGGCGGAGACCAGGTCGTGAAGCAGGCACTGCTTGCATTTGAAGAGATGGTGGCCGTCGGTGCTGCCGGGTTTGAAAGCATACTCTTCGACGATCATGATTTCCCCATCGGAATACCGCCGGACCTTCGAGCGCTCTTCATCTAGGCAATCGACGATGTCGAGTATGTTCACAACCTGGAAGCGCCCAGGCCCATCGTGGGCGAGTGGTAAGAGTTCAATCCCGTCGCCGATAAGGGGTGCCAAGACCTCTGCCGCGCGATTTGAGAGAGCCAGACCATGACCCATGAGACCGATGAAGTCGACGGGCTTGCCGCGATTCTGCCGCACTGTGGCCCGCGTCCACTCCATGGGCACGGGTTCCCACCAGTCTGCACAGCGTACGCCCTCTGACAGCCTCCCGAAGATTGGAGACCATCCGCCAGGCCGGGATCCTAGAACGGTCAGCAGGTCATCGTGCTTATCTGGATTTGGATCCAGACGAAAAATCTTCGGCGGTGGAGAACTTTGGATCATGGAGGAAATGCTCCGTTCTGTATCTGTTGTGCAATGTCCCGCAACGCCTCGATCATCTTGGCACGCTGACCACTCCTCTCGGCCCGCAGGAGGCGAAAAAAAACTTCTCGAATCGCCGCCTTCATATGGAGCCCGCGCCCCACATGCTGGCTCTGTGTCAGCACGACACCATTGTCCACGCTGTTGACGTCGATGCCGAACCGATCGAGGATTTCGCGTGCATCCTCCGCCTCGCGGTGCGTGCTTGGGACGATATGGTGTACTGCCTCGCTGGAGGCCAATTTCCTCCCGAGTTTCTTCTCGAGTGCTGCGCGTAGTCGGTCGGCATTGGCGGATGTATCCCACTGCTGCGTCGAGGTGAAGCCGGGCGGCCGGCTACCACCGCCGCCAACCGAGTTGGTGCCGCGCAATCCCTGGGCGCGTGCCGTCTGCGCCGGCGTGAGTTCGCGTAGCGCGACATGAAGCATGGCCGCCGCCTGACCCATCCGGCGAGCTTCCACGAGCGCCCAGACCTCGACTTCGCTGAGCGCCAACGTCCTCGCCGTGGCTCCCGTGCCGATGACGAGCGCCAACGGGCCGCCGCCCGCACTGGTGGCGGTGACGGCCCAATACGCTTGCCCCATGCCCGGCCCTTGGGATGCCCCACGCCGCAGGAAGTCCACCAGCCGCCCGAGCCCCGACAGGTTCCCGAGTTCCTTGAGGAGCTCCGGGCCATGACCCACCAGCCGGGCGGCCGTCCACGCGGTACTGACCAGCGCCGCGGCCTGGATGCCGGCGTTGCCGGTCGCGATGCCCTTGATGGTGTCGACGAGGCTCTCCGTCTTGCGCCAGGCATCGGCGTGCAGCCTCCGCGCCTCGTCCGGCGCACGGTCCATCCAGAAGGGATCCTGTCTGAGTTCGCGGAAGCCGCGCCAGGTGAGGTCGAGCGCGCCGGTGTCGTAGTCGTTGCTGAGGTTGATTTTGACCGGCGGTGAACCGGCGCCAGGGCTGCGCTCGCACAAGAGGACCGAGAGGTTGAAGGAGGCGAAATCTCGGCCGTAGGCGATGGCCCGCCGGAGAGCGGCCTGGGCCTCGGGTCCAGCATCGGGCACATCGCCGAGCAGGGAGGCCAGATACTCAAGATGCTGATCGAGGGTCTCGTAGTGGGTCTTCCAGGAACCAGTGAAGTAGGGCGCGACCTCCTGAAGCATGAGCGACATGCCGAGGAGATCCCGCCCGAGGTCTTCCAAGGGCGGTGGGACGCTGCCATCCGAGAAGGCGAGACTGGGCGGCGGCTCGGCCAAGGCGGGCCTGCTCGCAGCAAGGCATCCGAGGACCATGAGCCAGCGCCAGCCAACAAGAGAATGCTGGCGTATGCAGGAAAGGGTTCGCCAACGTCGCAAGGCCATGCTTCACCTCGATGCGATGATCGGGAGAGCGAGAGTCTAGCGAGCTGGCACCAAGGCATGTTTCGCGGTGCAGCCTCGGCGGCGAGGGCATCTCGGCGCAAGGCTGCCTGATGGTGGATCGACCATGTCGACATGATCGCAGGATATGTCGACATGGTGGATCGACCATGTCGACATGGTCGCGGGATATGTCGACATGGTCACGGGATATGTCGACATGGTCGGGGGATATGTCGACATGGTCGGGGGATATGTCGACATAGTCGCGGGATATGTCGACATAGTCGCGGGATATGTCGACATAGTCGCGGGATATGTCGACATGGTCGCGGGATATGTCGACATGGTGGGTCGACTATGTCGACATGGTCGCGGGATATGTCGACATGGTGGATCAACCATGTTCACATGGTGTGGTTACAGGTGCGATATAGGGTTTATTATCCTATAATCATAAAATTCTTGACCTGCGGCATGGATCCTCTTTTAATGATCCTGTTTTATTTTACATCGGGTGAGGGGAATACCATGACGAAGAAAACGGCATCCTCTGCAGAGGCTCCTTCGGCGGCGGAGTCGCTGGAGCCAGCGGCTCCGCCCGTCGATGGGGGGGTCGAGAAGGGCACGGTGGCGGATACTCGCCGCAGCCCGATGGCTCCTCTGGCCAATCTCTATAAGCCACCGGCCACGTATCGTGAGCTCGATGGCGACACGATCCGTGGCTTGAGCAAGATCTCCGACTCGCAGAAGGCCGAGCTGCAGCTGGCCGCCCAGCAGGCCATCAGCCAACAGTCGACGATGCAGGCCCGCTTCGGTGAGATCGCGCCGGATACGTCGGCGTTGAGCGGTCTCTGGCAGCGCTATCAGGACGCCGAGGCGGCGCGACAAACCGCCCTGGCCCAGGTGGCCTATTTTGGTGACATCGCGGCCGTCGCCCTGCACGACGTTCTTCAGATCCTCTATCTCGTGGACGAGACGGTCCGCGCGCCGGCGGGTCGCAATACGCAGATCGCGAGCGACTTCTCGGCGGTCCTCAGGATCTCCGACCAGCGCAGCCAGGCGATCCGCGAGGGGCGGGCGCGCGCTCGCGCGGAGAAGAAGCAGAGCGGCGGCGATGGCAGCCCGGCCGAGCCCCCGAAGAACGACGAGTCGAAGTAACACCAGCGGACGCTGGCGAGTTCGATATCCTCTGCCGGTTCCATGGTCCTGGATCCCCGCTCGGGTTCAAGCCCATGGGGGCGCCGAGATGTTCCCCTGTGGGACGGTGGCGTCTTCCCTTGCAGTAGGGAATGGATCTGCTTATTTTCAATGAAAAATTTGCGGGGATCAGAAGATGGCTGAGTCGACGGCTGGGTCCAGCGGCGGTGGCAAGGCGTTCATCGCGGACAAGAGTCAGTGGCCTTTCGTGACGCTGCTCACGCCCAAGGGCGAGATCGACGTGGGGAGCTTCTTCTCCATCATCGACTCCTGCCTCGAGCGGCAATCCACGTTCGTCGTGCTGCACGACATTCGCGGGATGGGGTCCCTCTCGCCGCTGCAACGAAAGCAGTTCTCGGAGTACATCAAGAGCCGGGAAATGTCCCTGAAGCAGTACATCGCGGCGCACGCGGTGGTGGTCAGCTCGGCGATCGAGCGCGGGATCGTGACGGCGGTGTTGTGGGTGAGCCCGCCGCCGTTCCCGGTGCGCGTCTTCACCTCGCCGACCGACGCCGAGACCTGGGTCCGGGGGGAGCTGAAGACGCGCTTGATGCGAAAGTAGTTCCTCGAGCACGCCGGGTCTCCGGTGTGTCGCTCTCTGTGATCCCGATCCTCGGGTGATCTCTACGGGCCTCTTCAGGCCCGGATATCTCGCGGACAAGGTGCGTATATGTGTGAGCTGGTGCTCGTCGAGCACGACGCCAGCCATTTGTCCCGCGATCCCCTACAGAGCGCCTAAGACCCTATAATTCCACATCAATTCCTACATTGAAGGTGTCTCTGCGCCTGGCAGGTTCTCCGCGGCATTTCCGCTCCGATAAAACACAAGCAATATTGAATCTTTGTGGGATTCTTCTCCCTCTTTTTTGATCACGACTACAAAATCTCGTATTGCTGATCACGGTTTTTCGTTGCGGTGAACGACCGGCGAAGAGCGCAACTTGCATCAATAGAGATGGGAGGCGCCATGACACTTGCCCACATTTCCGTCCCTGCCTCGGCATTCTCCAGGTCCTCATCGCGATTGATCTCGACCAGGGACACACGCCATCAGGAGCTCCTGGGGGCTCTTCAGCAAGCGGACGTCACGTCTCTGCCGCTGCAAGGGGGCTCGGCGGGCAGCCGTGCGCTGCTGCAGTTCATCGAGCAGGAGCTCGAGGAGCCTTATCGCTCGTCGGCGCTGCGGCTCATCGACGGCAAGCCCTGCTTCGAGGCGGAGCCCGCGCGCTTCGACAAGCTGCTCGCGAGCCTGCGGCAGTATCGCCGGCTGATGTTCGACCGGTTCCTGATGGCGCCGCGGCCCTTCGACGAGTGGCGCGCGCTCCTCGGCAGTACGCTCTACGGGGTGGTGAAGTACTCGGTGCGGCTCTATTCGTGGCAGGACGATCCGCACCTGTTCCCGGCGCAGCGGGCGTTGCTGGCGGAGGAGGCGGTGCTGCCGATGGTGCTGCTCATCGCGGAGCGCTTCCCGGAGGAGCCGCTGGTGGCGGAGCCGGGGGATCGGTTGACGATGCTGTCGCAGGACTTCACGGCGCTCACCCACAAGATGGCGCTCGCGGGGCAGCTCAAGAAGGTGCGCGGGGAGGTGGTGCTGAAGTGGTGCCACGCGAACATCACGAATACGACGCAGCGCTACTGCGACGCGCACGGGCGGCCGTGTCTGTCGGCGAAGCTGCAGTCGGCGCTGGCGAGCGTGAAGGTGAAGCTGGTCATCTTCAACATCCTGCTCGACGAGCTGGCGGATGACGTGCAGAGCCCGGAGCTGTTCGAGCTCTGTGCGCGGATCCCGTATGCCGGGGAGGGGGTGATCGGGCCGGTGTCACAGGAGCGGCTCGAGGCGCTCTTGGCCGAGGTGCCGCGGGCCTGGAGGGAGTATTTCGAGCTGGCGGCGCGGGTGTGGAATGCGGCGCTCCGGACGCTCTGTCTGCTGGTCGGGGAGGAGGCGTTCGTCAAGCACGGGCGGCAGCTCCACTGGGACTATGACCAGATCGTCGAGAGCATGCGCTTTGCGCTGAAGGCGAACCGGATGGCCCCGGACGAGATGTTCGAGGACCAGGACGTGGGGATGCTGCTCGCGCACAACATGAACATGATGGCGTTCGAGACGATCGACCGGATGGCGATCGAGCGCGCGGCGCCGGCGGTGGCGGCGGTGCTGGATCGGGATTTGGCGCTGTATGAGGCGATCCGCGAGATCAATCTCTATCTCCAGTACAACGGCCAGCTCGGCAACTCGATCGCGACGCTCGACGCCGAGATCGACGAGAACTGCGTGGCCAATGAGATCGTGCTGTTCGCGCGCAAGCACCGGGCGGGTCGCTGGCTCTTGCAGTGTTTCGCCGAGCGCCGGGCGGCGCTCGATGATGGGGACGTCGAGGCGTGCGACGCGATCGGGGCGCAGATCCGACAGATCATCGGGCAGACGCAGGCGCGCCGGCGCTATCTGGCGCAGTGGGAGGAGATGCGCTGGCGCATCCTCGACGTGATGGATCGGCACCCGGCGATCTGGAAGGTGCTCGACGTGCTGGCGATGATGAAGGCCAATGACCAGCTCATGATCATGAGCTGGGTGTATCGCGGCGAGATCTGAGCCGAACACCACAGCTGGCGGCGCCGAAACGGGCCGTCAACTGTGGTGTCGGGGCTGAGCGGGAGAGGGCCCTGGGGGGGGCTGGATCAGGGCAGGTTGAGGGTGCCGCTGAAGACGGCGGTGGTCCAGGCAGGGACGTTGAAGGTGCCGCCGGTGAAGGTGGCGGTGCGCACGATGGGGTCGGCGGAGGACTGCTGCACGGGGTGCAGCGCCAAGGTGGCGCCGGTCAGGGTGGCGTCGCTGAAGGTGACGGCGCTCGGGGTGGCGTTGAAGAGGACGACGAGGCCGCCGCGCGCGGGATCGATGTCGGTGACGCCGGTGCCTTCGTCGGCGAGGAGCATGACGATGAGGCCCGGGGTCTGCTGCGCGCCGGTGTTGAGGTAACGCACGCGGGCGGAGACGTCGGCGGCGATGCGCAGGCGGAAGAGGGGGGAGCTCTTCCGGATCTGCAGCATCTCGCGGAAGTTGGCGAAGGCGGCCTGGATGTCGGCGGGGGTCGGCTTCCTCGCGGGATCGGCGAGGAGGGGCTGGATGACGGACCAGTTGTTGCCGTTGGCGCCCTGCGGCGGGAGGCCGACGCCCCAGTTGTTGCTCTGGTAGGTGAAGTCGAGGCGGTTGAACCAGTCGCCGGAGTTGTAGCTGTCGCGGTCGAGGGACTTCGAGCGCAGGAGCTCGTCGCCGGCGAGGAAGAAGGGCACGCCCTGGCCGAGGGCGATGACGCTGACGGCGAGGTTGTGCATGCGCACGCGGGCGGCCCGGTCGGCGGTGTCGGGGGCCTTGTACTGGAGGATGTCGAACAGGGTCTCGTTGTCGTGGACGCTGGCGTAGTTGATGACCTCCTGGGGATCGGAGGTGTAGCCGGCGGGGGCGCCGTTGTACTGGACGTCGGCGCCGGTGACGGTGGTGCCGAGGCTGTTGACGAGCTGGTAGGTCTTGAGGTTGCCGGCGAGGCTGACGCGGATCTGATCTTCCAGATCGAGGAGGCGCGCCTTCTGCTCGGCGGGCGTGCCCTGGCCGAAGCTGTTGGGGGCGACGAAGAGGCCGTTGGAAAAACCCTGGCGCATGAGGCTCTGGCCGCTGTCGAAGGCGCCGCCGCCGCGCACGGCGTCGCGGATGCGGTCGTTGAAGGTGCCGATGCCGGTGCCGGAGAGGTTGGCCTGGGTGGCGTTGACGCCGCGCGCGTTGCCGGCGACCTCGCCGAAGTCCCAGCCCTCGCCGTAGATGTAGATCTGTGAGCCGTCGACGCCGTCTTGGGCGGGGGTGAGGGCCTGCAGGGCGTCACGGACTTGCATCATGTTCGAGCGCAGGTGGTGGCCCATGAGGTCGAAGCGGAAGCCGTCGACTTTGTAGGCGGTGGCCCAGGTGCGCACGGAGTCGACCATGAGGCGGCCGAACATGGCGTGTTCGGAGGCGGTGTTGGAGCAGCAGGTGCTGTTGGCGACGTTGCCCCGGAGATCGAGCCGGTGGTAGTAGCCGGGGACGATGCGGTCGAAGATGGACTTGGGATCCTGGCCGGACGCGGAGGTGTGGTTGTAGACGACGTCGACGACGACGCGCAGGCCGGCGTTGTTGATGGCCTGGACCATGCTGCGGAACTCGCGGATGCGGGCGGGGCCGTCGGGCTGGGTGGCGTAGCTGCCCTCGGGGACGGTGTAGTGCAGGGGATCGTAGCCCCAGTTGAAGGGGTCGGTGTCGCGGATGGCGCCGATGGCGGCCTGCTGCTCCTGGCCGTCGGCGGCGAAGCCGCTGAGGTCGGGCGGGAACTGCCAGTTGGCGCGCACTTCGTCGACGGTGGCGAAGTCGAAGACGGGCTGGAGGTGGACGTGGGTGAGGCCGGCGGTGGCGAGTTGCCGGAGGTGCTGCACGCCGCTCGCGGTGCCTTCGGTGAAGGCGAGGTAGGTGCCGCGGTTGGCGGCGGTGACGGTGGCGTCGTTGGCGCTGAAGTCGCGGACGTGGAGCTCCCAGACGGCGATGTCCTCGGGGGCGGTGATGTTCTGGGGCTTGGCGAGGGTGTCCCAGCCGGTGGGCTTGAGGGCGGGATCGTTGAGGTCGACGATCTGGCTGCGCTTGCTGTTGGCCGACAGGCTGAGGGAGTAGGGGTCGGTGACGAGGTTGGTCTCGATCTGGCCGGTGGAGGGGGCGTAGACGTTGACGTAGTAGAGGTAGTACTGGTTCTTCCACGAGGCGTCGCCGGTGGCGGTCCAGACGCCGGTGGCGTCGTCGCGGGTCATGAGGACGATCTGGGCCAGGGTGCTCGGCTGGGTGTCGGGGTAGAGGTAGAGCTTGACGAGCTGGGCGGTGGGGGCCCACACGCGCAGGGTGACGGTGTTGCCGGAGATGGTGGCGCCGAGCGGGCCGGTGTAGGTGTAGAGGTCGTCGAGGACGCCGGGGATCTGGAGGCCGGTGGCGATGAGCGAGCTGCCGGTGGCGCTCGACGAGATGACGAACTGGCCGCGGAGGATGTCGGGTACGCGCGCGAGGTCGGCGGCGGCGATCTTGAGGGTCTTGAAGGTGGCGAGGTGGGGGAACTGGGCGGCGAGCGCGGGGCTGAGGCCGGTGGGGTCGTAGGTGAGGGTGAGGGTGCCGGTGGCGCCGACGATGCGGCCGCGATCGCTGTGGATGCCGCCGGTGGACGAGTAGTGGAGGGTGTAGGTGCGGGCGGCGAGCTCGGCGGCGGTGCCGGGGAGATCCCAGGCGATGGTGTCACGGCTCACCCAGTGGGCGCGCGTGGCGTCGATGATGGGCGGGGCCGCGGGGTAGGTGTAGACGTTGGTGTCGCCGGAGACGATCCACAGGCGCCGGCCCTGGGTGGGGGGGCGGAGGAACTGATCGGGGCCGGGGTCTTTGTTGCCGTTGTTGTGGACGATGAGGCCGACCTGCTGGGCGTTGGCGGCGAGGCGGATGACGAAGTAGGCGCCGAAGGCGTCGGTGCCGGTGGGCTGCAGGGGCTGGTTGAAGTTGGGTGGGGTGTCGGGGGTGTCGCCAAAGACGTAGAGGCCCCAGCCCTGGTACTGGGCGTCGGCGCGGCGGTAGTAGATGACGGCGGTGCCGTCCGCGGGGATGGCGGGGGCGGCGGTGTAGTAGTCCGAGCCCTCGGAGTAGACCCAGACTTCTTTGCCGTCGGCCGTGAGATCGACGGTGAGGGCGTTGGCGGGGGCCTGGGTGGTGCCGTTCTTGATCGTGAAGCTGGCGGTCCGGGCGTTGGCCCGGAGCGGGATGCGATAGAAGGTGCCGAACGTGTCGGAGCCCTGGGCGGCGAGCGGGCTCTGGGTGCCGGTCGGATCGACGTCGCCCGTGGCCTGCAGGGTCCACCCGGTGTAATCGCCGATGGGTCGATAATAGTGGACGGTCAGGAACTCGGCGCCGGTGCCGCTGTCGGTGCCGCTGTCGGTACCGGTGCCGCCGTCGGTGCCACCGTCATTGCCGGGGCCGGGCGGGTTGCAGGCGGTCATGGCGGACAAGGCCATGAGGGCCCAGCAGCACAGGGGCCGCCAGGCGGGGGAGAGGGAGCTGCGGTTCATGGGGCCTCCTAATCGGGATGCCTTGAATACAAAAGGATGGGGGGCGAGTCAGACTAACGAACCTGTGCGGGCGCTCGCAAGCCCTTGGCGCTCATCGCCATGGCAGGCCCAGGACCGGGCGCGCCCTGTGAGCAGACCAGGCTTGACGCTTCTCCATCGAGACGGCTAGCGTAGCGGCCATGTGGGTGCGTACCATCGGCCTGTACTCCGAGGAGGCCGATCGCGCCGCCGCGAAGCAGGGGTCCACCCTCATCGCCAAGGAGTCTCGCCACATGTGCTCTCAACTCACAGGCTGGGCGACCGCGTCGCCGTCAATCCGATGAAGCAGCGCCGCCATCTCGCGTCCTGGTGCTCATTCCTCCTTGTGTTGCTCTGCGCTCCGCTCGCCGCCCTGGGCGACGATGACAAGCCGCTCCCCCGTCAGATCGGCAGCCCACCACCGCCCGAGGTGACCGGGACCGGGTTCTCGTTCGGCAGTTATGGTCGCGTGGGCATCGGCATCGATGGCCGCGGCCACTCGGGCTATGACGTCAACGTCGTCTCCCACGGGTCGCGCCTCGAGTTGCCCCCGTACCTCGAGCTCGACCTTTATTATGGCGGTCAGATCGGGAACACCGACGCGCGCTGGCGCGTGATCCTGGCCACGGCCTTCGACGGTCAGATCTTCCATTACACCGGGACGTTCGCCTCGCGCTTCGGCGTGCGCAACGCCTACGTCGAGACCGATGGGCTGGGTGTGAAGGGCCTGAACATCTGGGCCGGCTCGCGGCAGCTGCGCGGGGACGACATCTATCTCCTCAATTACTGGCCGCTCGACAATCTGAATACGGTCGGCGCAGGGGCCAGCCTGTACCGGGAGCGGCTGTACCTCCAGATCCACGGCGGGGCGAACCGCCTCGATGACGCGACGCAGTTCGATACGGTCACGCTGCCGGCGCGCGGTCTCGGTCCGCCGGTGCAGGCGGTGGTGACGGACCGGCCGCGCTCGATCGGCAGCTTCAAGGCGACCTATTTCCTCGGGCCCAAGAACGTCCAGTGGGGGGCCAAGGTGTCGGTGTATGGCGAGTTCCACTTCCTGCCGACGGGACAGCGGGTGTACCTCCCGCAGCAGCGGACCGAGAAGCTGCCGGCCGATACGGGCTGGGTCGCGGGCCTGCAGCTCGGTGGCTGGCTCCGGCCCTTCACCTTCGTCAATCTCTGGTTCCGCTCGGCCGGCGGGCTCGGGGCCCTCGGCGAGCTGACGCCACAGCGCGGGGTCGATCTCACCCGCCGCACGGCCGCCACGCGGGAGTACCTCGGGGCGTTGTCGCTCAATTACGAGACGCAGTGGATCGGCGTCCAGGGGGCGGCGTTCGTTCGCCGCTACAAGGACGCGTCGCCGGGCTCGTACCAGCGGGACAACTACCTCGAGGGCATCCTCATCGTCCGGCCGCACATCTATCTGTCGAAGTACTTCCAGGTGGCGAACGAGTACTCGTTCCAGCAGCGCCAGTACGGGGGCTTCGACCCGGAGGCCAACCGCCGCCTGACGCCGCGGGTCTTCCGGGCCAGCATCTTCCCGATCGTGGCGCCGTTCGGGCGCGGCACGTACAGCCGCCCGATCATCTATGGCGTCTTCACGTACTCGCGGCTGTCCGAGGACGCGCGCACCCAGCTCTTCGACCCGAACGACGTGCGGTACACGTCGAAGAACGTGCTCTATCTCGGTCTTGGCGCCGAGTGGTGGTTCAACAGCTCGTATCGGTGAGGACAGGGATATGGATATGGACAGGAGTTCTTGGATGAGCTGTCGTTCCCTCCGGGCCCTGGCGGCGTTCGCCCTGGTGCCTGCGCTCGGCGCCTGCCTCGACGTGAACCCGGTGCAGGACGATTTCAAGATCACGTCCAACGTGGTCGACTGGCGGGACGAGGTGATCTACCAGCTGCTGGTCGACCGGTTTGGCAACGGCGACTACAACAATGATCAGGGCGTGGACCCGAGCGGTCTGGCGCGCTATCAGGGCGGCGACTGGCAGGGGGTGATCGATCACCTCGACTATCTCGAGGCGCTCGGCGTGACGGCGCTCTGGATCTCGCCCGTGATCCGCAACGTGGACACCGACGCCAACGTCGATGGCTACCACGGCTACTGGGCGCAGGACTTCACGCTGACCAACCCGCACATGGGCGACCTCGCCAAGCTGCGCGAGCTCGTGAACACGGCGCACGCGCGGGGCTTCAAGGTGATCCTCGACATCGTCGCCAACCACGTCGGCCAGCTGTTCTACTACGACATCAACGGCAACGGCTTCCCCGACGAGACGCTGTATGGCTCGGGCGGCGACTCGACGGAGGTGCAGCGGGTCACGGAGTATGACCCGGACTTCAACCGGAACGGCCGGATCCAGGCGCGCACGTCGCTCGGCGAGTCGGGCGACGCCCAGATCCGCTTCATCTATCTGCCCGAGATCCATCGCATGCCGCCCATGCCGATCGAGTTCCAGAACCCGAACTGGTACTACCGGCGGGGCCGCACGGTGCACTTCGACCCGTACGTGGATCCGTTCAACCCGGCGCGCAGCTGCGACGCGCAGTGCGCGCTCGCGCAGACGCTGTATGGCGACTTTCCGGGGGGGCTCAAGGACGTGAACACGGACCGCCCGGACGTGCAGCGGGCGTTCGTGGACGTCTACATGCGCTGGGTGGAGCTGGCCGACTTCGATGCCTTCCGCATCGATACGCTCAAGCACGTGGACCACCCGTTCTGGGAGTACTTCGCGCCCCAGATCCGCGCCCGCACCAAGGCGCTCGGCAAGAAGAACTTCTTCATGTTCGGCGAGGCGTTCGACGGCCGGGACGACCTCGTGGGGAGCTTCACGACCGGGACCAAGCAGGTGGATTCGGCCTTCTTCTTCCCGCAGAAGTTCGCGGTCATCGACCGGGTCATCAAGTACGGCCAGGAGGGCACGACGTCGATCGAGAACCAGTTCCGGGCGCGGCTCAACTTCTACGGCCGTCAGCCCAAGGACAACGGGCCCGTGGCCGCCGACGGAACGCCGCTCACCACGCAGCAGCTCATGGTGAACTTCCTCGACAATCACGACATCGCCCGCTTCCTCTATCAGTACAAGGGGGCGGACGCGATCCCGGCGCTGCACCAGGCGCTGACGTTCCTCTTCACCGAGGACGGCATCCCCTGCGTGTATTACGGCACGGAGCAGCAGTTCAGTGGCGGCAACGACCCGGCCAACCGCGAGCGCCTGTGGGACTCGGGCTACAACACCACGGGCGAGACGTTCCGCTGGATCCGGACGCTGTCGGACATGCGCAAGAAGTTCCGCCCGCTGCGCCGCGGCAACCTGGACATCCGCTGGTCGACCCCGCGCATCGGTGACGAGAGCGACGCCGGCATCTTCGCCTTCGAGCGCAACGACGGCGGCAAGCGGGTGCTGGTGGTGATGAACGTCAACACCCGGCACGCGTCGTCGACGCAGGCGCCCGATGGCTCGCGCATGACCCTCAGCTTCCCGCCCGGGACGGTGCTGGTGAACGTGCTCGGCGACAACGACATCGCGCAGACGGGCTTCGATGGTTCGGCGGTGATCACCGTGCCGCCGCGCACGACCCGGGTCTATGTGGCGCAGGAGGATCGGGACGGGATTCCGTAGTGAGTCTTTCCGGGGTGTGATGTATGCGGCGAGTGTTGCTTGTCCTGGCCGCCTCCCTCGTGGGGGGCGGCTGTACCGAGGCGCCCCCACCTGAGAAGGTGCCTCGGGTGTGCAGGTTGGAGGCGTGGTACAGACCGGCGCGGGCCGAGGCCAACCCGAACCTCGATCTGACGGCGCAGGAGGCGCGGCGGCCGGAGCTCCTCGGGAGCTGGAACGGATGGAAGCGCCCGGGGCTCTTGCGCTGGGAGAAGCGCGTGACGCGCGATGGGACGGAGTGGCGCCGCGCGGTGATGAACCTGCCGCCCGGGACGTATGAGTACGGGATCCGTCTCGGCCAGCACTTCGTCCTCGACGAGACCAATCCGCAATCGACCTTCGTCACGGATCCCCTGGCGTCGCCGGAGAGCGAACCGGTGACCTATGGGGTGGAGGTCTCGCGGATCGAGGTCGAGGATTGTTCCAAGCCGGTGCTGTACGTCGACGCGCTGCAGACGGTCGGGAGCGGGCTCGAGCTGCGCGCCGGGCTCCAGCCGGGGCGTGAGGGGGGGGCGCTGGATCCCGCCTCGTTGCAGTGGGAGTTGCGGCGCGGCCGCGAGCAGTTGCCGGCGGGGAGCCTGCAGCTCACGACCGAGGGCGACCTCATCACGCTGCGGGCCGCGGGCCTGGCGCCGGGCAAGTACACCCTCGCGCTCGAGGGGGCGGACCGGGAGGGGCGGCGCGCGGCACGCACCACGGTCAGCGCCTTTGTCGAGGCGGACGGGGGCGAGGGGGTGCGGCCGCTCGGCGATGGCCTCGTTTATCAGCTCATCGTCGATCGGTTCAGGAACGAGAACGGGGCGCTCGCGCCGCCCGACCTGCCGGGGGACCGCGCGGGCGGCGACCTGGCGGGTGTGCAGGCGGCGATCGAAGCGGGGTACTTCGAGCGGATGGGGGTGACCACGCTGTGGCTCTCGCCCCTGTACCAGAACCCGGCGGGGCGGCGGCTCGGGCGGGATGGTCGGCTGTACGAGGCGTACCACGGGTACTGGCCGAGCGAGCCGCGGTCGGTGGAGACGCGCTTCGGCGGCGAGGCGGCGCTCGACTCGCTGATCGCGGCGGCCCATGCGCGCGGCGTGCGCATCGTGGCCGACGCGGTGCCGAATCATGTTTACGAGTCGCATCCTTATTATCTCGCGCACTCGCGCCTGGCGAGCGACGTGTCCGCGAGCCCGGACCCCACGGCGGCGAGCTGGTTCAACGACGGCCCGAGCAAGTGCATCTGCGGTTACTCGCCGTGCGGCTGGGACCAGACCTGCTGGTTCGACCGGTACCTGCCGGACTTCAACTGGCAGAACCCCGCGCTCGAGGACATCGGGGCCGAGGACCTCGTCTGGTGGACGAATCGCTTCGATCTGGATGGCCTGCGCATCGACGCGGTGCCGCTCATGCCGCGCGCGGCGACGCGGCTCATCAACCGCCGGGTGCGCCAGTCGGTGCGGCGGTTCGGGCTCGATGGGCTCCTCATCGGCGAGACCTACACCGGGCCCGGGGACCTCGGGCGCTCCGAGATCCGCGCCTACCTCGGCCTCAACTTCGATGGGCTCGACAGCCAGTTCGACTTCCCGCTCATGTGGGCGACGCGCTCGGCGTTCGCCTTCGATCAGCTCGGGCTCGACGATCTGGAAGGGGAGGTGGAGGCGGGGGACCGCGCGTGGGCCGGGTCGGGGGCGACGATCGCGCACATCATCGGCAACCACGACACGACGCGTTTCATCTCCGAGGCGGCCGGGGACGCGAACGTCGATCCCTGGCTCGAGCCGCCCCCCCAGCCGACCGTGGACGGGCCCTACCTGCGGCACTTCCTGGCGATGACGTTCATGCTCACCCTGCCCGGGCTGCCGGTGATATATCAGGGCGATGAAGTGGCCCTGGCCGGAGCGGGCGATCCGGATTGTCGGCGCGTGATGCCGGATGTCCTCGGGACCCTGCCGCCACGCCAGGCGGCGATGCTCGACAACGTATCGCGCCTCGGGCGGCTGCGCCGCTGTCTGCCGGCGCTGCGCCGCGGCACGAGGCAGGTCCTCTACAAGGATCGCGACCACTTGATCGCGCTCCTTCAGCCCCCGGCGGGCGCTTCCGGGGGGCCGGCGCTGGTCGTGCTGGCCCATGGTCGTGCCCAGGGGGCCATCCCCATCCCGGGGATCCCTGCCGGGCGCTATCGCGACGCGTTGTCGGACACGCGCATCGAAGCGTCATCTACGACTTCGACTGTATTGAATGTAGCCCCCTGGACGGCTGCGGTCTTTCTGGAGGAAACCAGCCCATGCCACGAATGAAGACGTATTGGCTCGGTCTTGCAGCCGTGATGATGATCGGGTGCGGGTTCGGTTCCACGGGATCGATAGGGCCGGACTTTGGTTTCGAGCCGGATCCCGTGCCGGGAGGAGGGGGCAGTGGCAGTGGCAGCGGTGGCTACTACGGCGATGGCGGCTTCGGCGGTCGGCTGGACCAGGGTTTCGGCTCGCCGGACGCCGGGGTGCAGGCGAACAGCTGCCCCGAGACGGAGCGGCGCTGTGCCTGGGAGTTCGTCTATTCCGGCGTCGGGAACGAGAGCACGGTGGAGGTGCTCGGCGACTATCGGCCCAATGGCTTCGTGGTCGGGGACCCGCTGGTCTTCACCGGGCAGAGCTGGCGCACGGCCGTGACCATCCCGTGGAATACCCAGGTCCTCTATAAGTTCCACATCGTCTATCAGGACCAGACCCAGCAGACCATCCCGGACCCGCTCAATCCGAGGAAGGTGGATGACGGCTCGGGTGGGTTCAATTCGGTCATTCCCGGCATCACCTGCGCGCAGTGGATTTGCCCTGGGGGATAGCCACGAGGTCCTATGTGACAGGTAGGCAAATCTAAGAGCGGGTACGCTTTCCTAGTTGCAATCCAGGCAGAAAAATGATTTGAACAGCGACGTTCCCTGCGTCGCTTGATCGGTGCTGCGGCCGCGGGCCGTGGGTAGTCCTTCATGAAGGTTTTCCGGCGGTGCGGCCCTATCGCGCGGCCGGCTCCGTCCAAGCTGGAACCTAGGACATCAGGAGGTCGTATGAATCGGTATGTTCGTTATCTGATGGTAGCGTCCCTGGTCGGTGTGCTGCCGCTCGGCTGTAAGGCGGGAAATGGCGGAGGCCAGGACGGAGGAGCGGACCTTGGGGGGGGCAACCCAGACCAGGCCAGCAGCGCGACGTTCGTGCGCCTCCATTACAGCCTGGGGAACAACCCGGGCCAACTGAGCGACTGGGGCGTCTACTGGTTTGGCGCCGGCTCCACCTCGCCCGACTTCAACAACTCGCCCAAGTTCAGCCAGGTCGATAACTTCGGTGTCTACCGCGACATCGAAGTCACCGACACCAACGCCTTCCTGGGCCTCATCCCGATCATCTGCAACAACGGCAGCTGCAGCCGCAGGGACGTCCAGACCGAGGTGCGCTACGCCGACCTGCCGGCGGTCCAGGGGTCGGCCAACATCCATGAGGCGTGGATCGTTCAGGGCCGCGCCGTGTCGATCACCCGGCCCGACCTCACCCTGCCGCAGTATCGGATCTTCCGGCCGAGCGAGTTCATCGATCTCGGCAACGGCTCGGTCCGCCTGACGTTCCGCGTGGCCCCGGGCTCGACGGGCACGGTGTCGTACGGCACCTCGCAGACCACGCTCAATCAGACGGCCACCTGGACCGCGGCGAACGACATCAACAAGAACGGCCTGGTCATCAGCGGCCTCACGCCGGGCACGACGTACTACTACCGGATCAACACGTCGCTGGTCTCAGGGACCCAGACCTACACGGATCAGAGCCCGGTGCAGAGCCTGACGCCCATCTCCTTCTCGACCGTGAGCGACGCGGCCGATTGGGCCGGGTGGGGCAACAGCTCGCTCATGTACCAGATCTTCGTGCGCACCTTCGCCGACGGCGGGAGCACGAAGGCGGTGACCGACAGCCGCACGCAGAGCGGTATCGACCCGGCCACGCGGGACGGCGTCGGTGACCTGGTCGGGCTGCGGAACACCCTGCCGTATCTCAAGGATCTCGGCGTGGACGCGATCTGGATGACGCCGGTGTTCAAGGCCCGGAGCTACCACGGCTACGATACGACCGACTTCTACGACATCGATCCGTCGGTCGGCACGATCCGGGACTTCGTCGACCTCACCGAGGCGGCCCACGGGCTCGGCATCCGCATCATCGTCGACTTCGTCATCAACCACGTGGCCGACGTGAACCCCTGGTTCACCGCCGCCCTGAACCCGAGCGATCCCGAGTACGCCACCTATCGCGACTGGTTCGTCTACTCGGACGACTACGAGAACATCCTGACCGACCCGCACCCCTTCGACTCGTCGGCGGTCATCTGGGCGTGCCGCAACTACCGCTGCTACCACCAGATCTTCGGCTCGTCGATCCCGGAGCTCAACTTCCATAACCCGGTCGTGCGCGCCAAGATGAAGGACATCGCCAAGACCTGGCTCGAGCGCGGCGCCGACGGCTTCCGTCTCGACGCCTCGAAGCACATCGACCAGTTCGACGAGAACAACGGCATCGCGTACGCGCAGCACGGCACGCACGTCTGGTGGAAGGAGTTCAACTACTACGTGAAGAAGCAGGTGACGACGCGTCCGGCGAGCGCCGCCAACCTGGGACAGGTGATCCTGGCGGGTGAGAACCGGTACGACGCCTTGAATCAGTATCAGTTCATGATTCCTTATGCCGGCGACATGGACTCGCAGTTCGACTTCCCGTTCCGTACCGCCCTCAGCAACCTCCTGAACGGTCAGACCGGGACCGGCTCGGACTTCATCGCCTACATCAACCAGGTCCAGATCGACTCGGGTCTGCCGACGAACAATGGCAACACGAACCACTTCTATCAGCGGTTCCTGTCGAACCATGACCTCGATCGGCCGGCCAGCCAGTTCGCCTCGCTCGGCGGGGCGCAGCTCACCGGTCTCCTGAGGCTGGCCGCGAGCGCCGTGTTCACGGTGCCCGGCATGCCGGTCATCTACTACGGTGAGGAGTTCGGCAAGCAGGGCCAGCGCGACATGTTCAACGGCATCGGCGGCTATCCGCGCGATGAGTTCATCCGCGAGCCGATGAGCTGGTTCCAGAATCTGACCTTCACCGGCAACCAGCAGACTTCGTACGACATCGACTTCAACGCGACGAACACCGCCAACGCCACGCTGCGGCAGGGAGACCCGCTGAATGGGGCGGGTGTCACCTCGGCGCCGAACCCCGACTACCGCTTCATCAAGTTCATGCAGGCGAACGACCCGAACTCCTGGGCGGCGCAGCGGAATGACCCGAACAGCCTGTACAGCTACTACAAGAAGCTGGTCCAGGTGCGGAAGGCGACCCCGCTCCTCACCGACCCGACCGCCACCAGGGCGACGGTGACCAACTCCACCTCCCTGTACGAGTTCCGGGTGACCAAGGCCACGCAGTCGCTGTCGGTGGTGATGAACCGCACCAGCAACCCGCAGACCGTGACCCGGCCGACCACGTCCACGGACCTGCTCACGAACACGACGAACACTTCGTTCACCGTGCCGCCCTACGGCACGCTGATCCTGCAGTAGCCTCGTCGCGGGGGAGTCTCTTCACCCCGCCCGCCTGACGTTCCCCACGACCCAATGACCGGATACACCGCCGGCGGTTTCGGCCGCCGGCGGTGACTCTTTCGCAGGACGGTGCCGCGCGTCGGCGCTCAGGCTCTCATCTTCACAGGCCATGACGTCCGCTTGACAGATGAAGGGCGGTGCCGTCCGATCACCAGAACCACGTTCTCTGGAGAATGACCATGTCGATGCCCCACGTATCCTCTCGCCCGTCGCGGTTGCGCCATGCCTGGGTGATGGCCCTGATGGCGCTCGCCGCCTTGCCCGGTACGGCCTGCCACCGCTATGTCGTCGTCAACACGGCGGATCCCCTGTACGGGGCGCGCAACTTCATCATCGAGCCGCTCGCCTTCAACAATCTCTCGGTCGGACGCCTGCCGGAGGAGGTGTACCTGTCCCGCAAGGATGCGCAGCAGCAACAGAGCTGGCAGATCGACAAGGGCGAGACGGCGCAGACCTACTTCGCGCAGGTCACGCAGGCCGCCGGTGCCTTCGGCCTCCAGATCCAGCCGCCCCCTCCGCCAGGGCCGGGCTATTTCATCGTGCGGCCGTCGGTGTCGCAGTTCGAGCCGGGGAACTTCAACTACTTCGTCAACATCCCGACCCAGATGAGCATCGTGCTCGAGATCTTCACGCCCGATGGGCGACGGGTGGGTCTGGAGGCGATGTCGACGCGCGTGCCGGCCACGCTGGCCAACCCGTCGAGCGGCGGCCGGATGCGCCAGGCGGGGGGGCAGCTGGGCTATGAGACGGCGGTCTACCTCGCTCGCCGCGCGGGTGTGCGCCGTCCCAACGGGGCGCTGGTGCGGTAAGGGGGTGTCAGGCGCCCCGCCGCCGGAAACGGAGGAAGGCGGCCCGGCTGGGGAAGACGGTGGTGAGCAGCATGGCGACGAGGAGGCCGCCCACGAATCCTCCGAGGTGTGCTTCGTGGGCGACCCCGGTGGGGGCGCCGCCGCTCCCGGCCAGGAAGAAGAGGTCCGTGCCGGCCGCGAGGACGGCGGCGGCCGCCGCTTGCAGCGGGGAGATGGGGTAGGCGAGGGGCCAGGCGTAGGCGTCCGGGACGTCCCAGCGGAAGGCGAGGAGGCAGTAGGCGCCGGCCACGCCGCTGATGGCCCCGGAGGCGCCGATCATCGGGAGCCCTTCGGGATTTTGCAGGGCATAGGCGAGGGACGCCGTCGCCGCGGTGATGACGAAGGTGATGAGGAGCCAGCCGTCGCCGGCCGCGCGCGCGAGCAGGCTGCCGAAGAACCAGAAGAAGATGACGTTGTGCAAGAGGTGCTTGGCGTCGGCGTGCGCGAAGACCGGGGTCCACAGGTGGGCGAGCCCGAGCCAGCCGGAGACGTCCGAGGGCGCGTGGCGCAGGACCTTCCAGGAGGCGAAGAACTCGTCGGGCTGGAGGGCGAGCGCCTGGCTCCAGCCGAGGTTCCCGAGTGTCTCCACGGCGAAGGCGAGGACGAACGACGCCGTGAGGAGGACGACAGACCACGTCTCCCATGATCGTGACGGGCGAGACCGGCGGCGGGTCATGTAGACAAATCTAGTGCAGGAACCGAGAAGTCCTGCCGGGAATCCGTCGACGTGTGTGCCTGCGCATCAGCGTGAGAGACGTGGCCACGGGGCCATTCGACATCGCCATGAGGCCATTCGACGTGGCCACGGGGCCATTCGACGTCGCCATGAGGCCATTCGACGTGGCCACGGGGCCATTCGACGTCGCCAAGAGGCCATTCGACATCGCCAAGGAGCCATTCGACATCGCCACAGAGCCATTCGACATCGCCACGGGGCCATTCGACGTCGCCATGAGGCCATTCGACGTGGCCACGGGGCCATTCGACATCGCCAAGAGGCCATTCGACATCGCCAAGGAGCCATTCGACGTCGCCACAGGGCCATTCGACATCGCCAAGAGGCCATTCGACGTCGCTACCAGGCCGGACCTCGCGGCGACGGCCGGACAGGGCCGGGTCAATGGGGGGTGTGGCCGCCGGGCGGAAGGGCGGGCAGGGGATCGCCTTCGCTGGCGAGGAGTGTGAGCGGATAGATGGGGGCGCCGGCGGCGACATGGCGGAAGAACGCCTCGACCTCGGGGCTGCGTAGACGCAAGGTCGCGAGCTCCTCCAGGGTCACCCAGGCGGCGCCGAGGGATTCGGCATCGGGGGTCTGTTTGGGAGGGGTGTCATCGGCGGGGCGGGCGAGGAACACGGCGCGTACGCGAGCACTGTGGGGCCGAGGGCTATGCTCGATGCGGACGAGGCCCTCGATCACGATGGGGATGCCGGCCTCCTCGAGGGTCTCGCGCCGCGCCGCGGTGAGCAGGTCCTCGCCTGGTTCGACCCGTCCGGCGGGCAGATACCAGGGCTGTCCGCGCTCGCGCTCCTGCACCACGAGGAACCGGTCGCCGCGCCGGACCACCACGAGGACGACGAACCAGGTGGGTATGGGTTCGCGTGCCATGTCGGGCACCAGTTTACTACGCCGGTCCTCGGTGGAGTGTGAGGTGTGGGGCGGGATCAGCGAGTGCGCCAGGCGGCGATGAGGGCGAGCAGGCCGCCGAGCACCATGAGGAGGAAGCTGGCGGCGCCGGCGTAGAACCAGGGCATGACGGCGCGCCGCTCGGATTCGTGGAGGCGCTCGTGCAGGGGGACCGGCGAGAGCCACCACCGTGGCGGCAGGGCGCGGCGGGCGAGGAGGCGGCGGCGAAGCTGGACGTGATAGAGGATGCTCGCCGGGATGCCCGCGCTCGCACCGAGGGCCAGCAGCGCGAGGCCGGTGAAGAACTGCAGGTCCCAGGGCAGCCCGAACACGAACGCGGTCGTGCCCAGGCCGAGCAGGATGGCCAGCACGATGGCGAGCTCGCCCATGGGGCGAGAGGTAGCGCGGTGCAGGGGAAGGAGCAAGCCTGGCCTCATCAGGCGATGAGACGAGGATATAATCGCGTCCATGTCGCTCTTCCTTCGTGTCCCCCAGCCGAGCGGCCCGAGCCGGGTCTTCGAAGTCGCCCCCGGCGCCACTTCGATGGTCGGCCGGGGTCCCCAGTGCCAGATCCAGCTCGCCGACGAGAGCCTGTCCCGCACCCACTGCCTGTTCGGCTGGGAGGGCGACGAGCCCTACGTCGAGGACCTCGGCTCGACCAATGGCACGGTGGTCAACGGGCTGGCGGTCAAGCGCCAGCGCCTGACGAGCGGCGACGTGGTGCGGCTCGGTCCGACGGTGTGCATCACGGTGTCGCGCAGCGATGTGCCGCAGGCGGCCGGCGGCCGGCCGCAGGGCCTGGTGGCGGCGCCGGTGCGTCCCGCCGAGCCCATCGACACCTCCGCCGTGCGGCTCAAGCGCCGGGTCGACATGAGCAAGACGGCCATGTTCACCGCGGTCGTCCCCGCGGCGCCGCCGGAGCTCACGCGCCTGCAGCGCGATCTCGCGACCATCTACCGCGTGGTCGACCTCTTCACCACCGAGCACGATCTGAGCCGCCTCTTCCGCGTGGCCATCGACACCATCATGGAGGTCACGGGCGCGGACCGCGGCGCCATCGTGATGCGCGAGGACGAGGACGGGCCGCTCGCCACCGTGGCCTCGTGCAACCGCTTGTTCGACGGCCCCGGCGCCACGGTGACGGTGTCGCGCGCCATCCTCGAGGAGGGGCTCAAGGGGCTCTCGCTCATCACCGACAGCGCCTTCCGCGACGAGCGCTTCCGCGCGCGCGCCTCGGTGATGCTGCAGAACATCCACGCCGCGATGTGCGTGCCCCTCGAGAGCCACGACAAGGTCCTCGGCGTGATCTACGTGGACAGCCTGGCCAGCGACCGGCGCTTCCTCGAGACGGACCTCGAGCTGCTCACGGCCATCGGCCGTCAGGCCGGCATCGCCATCCAGCGCGCCGTCTACCTGCGGCAGACGCGCGACCTCTTCTACAGCACGATCAAGACCCTGGCCATGGCCATCGAGGCCAAGGATCGCTATACCCGTGGCCACTCGGAGCGCGTCACCCAGCTGAGCGTGGCCATCGCCGAGGCCATGGAGCTCGACGCCGAGGTGGTGGACACGGTGCGGCTCGCGGCGCTGCTCCACGACGTGGGCAAGATCGGGGTGGCCGAGGCGGTGCTGAACAAGCCGGGCGGGCTCACCGACGAGGAGTACGCCGCCATCCAGGCCCACCCCACGATCGGGGCCCAGATCGTCCAGCACGTGCCCAAGATCGGCCGCGTGCTCGAGGGCGTCAAACACCACCACGAGAAGTGGAACGGCAAGGGCTATCCGGATCGCCTGAGCGGCGAGGACATCCCGCTGACCGCCCGGATCATCGCCGTGGCCGACGCCTATGACGCGATGTCGTCCCACCGCGTGTACCGCAAGGGGCTCAACGAGGAGGTGGTGTTCGAGGAGATCCGACGCAACGCCGGGATCCAGTTCGATCCCACGTGCGTCGACGCCTTCTTCCGCGCGGTGGAGAGCGGGCGCATCGCGCGGCCCCTGCAGCTCCTCGCCGAGCAGGCCTCCTTCAAGGATCTGCTCAAGCCGCCCGAGAACTCCGATGTCCAGGGGGTCAAGCCGCCCCGGGACATGGGGTAGAGGGGCCCCGAGGTCCTGTGCCGAAGAGCGGCGCGAGCGAGCGCGAGCAGGTCATCGACATCCTGGCGTCGTCCTTCGAGACGAACCCGAGCACGCTCTGGGTCGTGGGTCCGGGGCCGGAGCGGGCGCGCCGGATCCGGCACCTGATGGACTACGCCTACCGCTGCGGCGAGGCGCAGGGGCGGATCTGGTGCGCCCCGCCTGAAGAAGGGCTCGCCGCTGCCATCGTCACGCTCCCGCGTCGACCCGCGGCGCTCCTGGGGGCGCTCTCGCGGAACCTCTTCTTCATCGGGAAGGTGACGGGCCTCGGGCGACTCGGGGCCGTGCTGCGGCGCGAGCGCTACATCCGGAGGCAACACCCGGCGACCGATTTCGCGTACCTCTGGTTCATCGGCGTGCGGCCCGAGCATCAGTCGCGCGGGCACGGGCGGCGCCTGCTCCACAGCGTGCTCGCCTGGGCCAGGGAGCGCTCGCTGCCGCTCTATCTCGAGACGTCGGTGGCCCGGAACCTCGCCTTCTATCGCGCGGCCGGGCTCGAGATCTATCACCAGTGGGACAGCGAGCTGTGCGGCTTCCCGTTGTGGTTCCTGCGGAGCCCTGCCTAGCGGGCATGGACGCCTCGCCTTCCGTTGGCCGGCGCTACCGGCTCCTCGAGCCGCTCGGCCGGGGTGGCATGGGGGTGGTCTTCAAGGCGCTCGATCGACTGACGGGGCAGCGGGTGGCCCTCAAGCGCATTCGCATTTCGCCGGCGACGGGGAGCCCGGGGCGTGGGGCGGAGCCTCTGTCCCGCCGGGTGAGCCACTTCGCGAGCGAGAGCACGCTGACGCCGCGCCCGAGGCCCGACGCGGCTTCGGGAACGGAGGGGGGCGGGGCGAAGACGGAGCCCACCGTGCCCGAGTCCCTCCGCCTGGCGCTCGCCCAGGAGTTCCGGACCCTGGCGTCGCTGCGTCATCCCCACATCATCAGCGTCCTCGACTACGGCTTCGACGACGAGCGGCAGCCGTATTTCACGATGGAGCTGCTCGAGGGGGCCGTGCGCCTCGCCTCCGGACCCGAAGGCCCCGAGGGAACGGGAGGCGAGGGGATCCCCGAGCCCTTGCCGGCGCGCATCGGGCTCCTTCTTCAGGTGTTGCAGGCGCTCACGTACCTGCATCGCCGGGGGGTGCTGCACCGTGACCTCAAGCCGGCCAACATCCTGGTGGTGCAGTCGGCCGCCGGGCCCCAGGTGAAGTTGCTCGACTTCGGGCTGGCGTTGCCGCGGCGCAAGGAGGGCGACGCCCGGGGGCAGGTCCTCGGGACGGTGGGGTACATCGCGCCCGAGGTGGTGCGGGGCGAGCCGGTGAGCGAGGCCGCGGATCTCTTCTCGCTCGGGGTGGTGGCCTACGAGCTCCTCACCCGCCGCCATCCGCTCCTGCCCCGTCCGAGCAGCACGCTCCCGGTGGGGGAGGCGTGCCTGGAGTTCGACTTCGACGGGCTCGATCTGCCGTTGCCCGTGGTGGCGGTGCTGCGCCGGCTCCTCGCCCGCGCCCCGGCCGAGCGCTACGCGAGCGCAGAGCAGGCGGCGGTGGCCCTGGCCAGCGCCGGTCGGGTGCCGCTGCCGGAGGAGAGCGCGACGGTCCGGGAGAGTTTCCTCCAGGCCGCGGACTTCGTCGGCCGCGAGGCGGAGTTCGAGGCCTTGCGCCAGGCGTTGACCAGGGCCTCCGCGGGCCGCGGGAGCGCCTGGCTCGTGGGCGGCGAGAGCGGGGTGGGGAAGTCGCGTCTCCTCGACGAGCTGCGGACCTGGGCGCTGGTGGAGGGGGCCTGTGTCCTGCGCGGGCAGGCCACGAGCGATGGGGGGGCGGGTCTCGGGCTCTTCGTGGACGCGCTCCGGACGCGGTGCCTCATGGGACCTGCCGCCGGCACGGACCCGCTCGACCCGCTCGCGGCCGGTGTGCTCAAGGGGCTCGTGCCCGATCTGCCGCAGCTCATCGAGGAGGACGTGCCGGATCCGCCGGAGCTCGACGCGCAGGCGGCGCGGCTACGCCTGATGAGCACGGTGGAGCAGCTCCTGAGCGACACGCCGGGGCTGACGCTGCTCCTGCTCGAGGATCTGCAGTGGCTCGCGGCCGACGCGCTCGAGCTCCTGCAGCGGATGGTGCCGCGGCTCGGCGAGCGGCCGCTGCTCGTGGTCGGGACCTACCGCAACGACGAGCGGCCGGATCTGCCGCGGCTCCTGCCCGAGGCGTATGCGCTCCTGCTGCACCGGCTGGATCGGGCGGCGATCGTGGAGCTGAGCGCCTCGATGCTCGGCCGGGCCGGGGCGTCTCCCGGGCTGGTCGAGTTCATCGAGCGCGAGACCGAGGGCAACACGTACTTCATCGTGGAGGTGGTGCGCGCGCTCGCGGAGGAGGCGGGCTCGCTCGCGGCGGTGGCGCAGGGCCCGCTGCCGCGGGAGGTGTTCGCCGGGGGGCTGCAGTCGATGGTGCAGCGGCGGCTGCAGCGCATCCCCGCCGGGGCCCGGCCGTTGCTCGCGGTGGCCGCGGTCGCGGGGCGGCAGCTCGACCTGCGTGTCCTGGCGGAGTTCGAACCGGAGCTCGACGCCTGGCTGCAGGGCTGCGCGGAGGCGGCGGTGCTGGAGGTCAGCGAGGCCTCGTGGCGTTTCGCCCACGACAAGCTGCGCGAGGGGCTGCTGGCGGAGCTCAGCGCGGAGACGCGGCAGGGGATCCATCGCCGCCTCGCCGAGGCCCTCGAGCGGGTCTACGGGGAGGCGCTCGAGCATGCGGCGGCGCTCGCGTATCACTTCGATGAGGCCCGGGTGCCGGGTCGGGCCGCGCGGTATGCCGCTCGCGCGGGCGCCTGGGCGGCTCGGCGCGGCGCGCTCGGCGAGGCGGTGACGCTGCTCGAGCGGGCGGTCGAGTTGTATGAGGGGCTCGGGCGCCGTGGGCTCGAGCTGGCCGAGGTGCTCTTGAATCTGGCGCGGGCGCTCCGCGGGCTCGGGCGGATCGAGGAGTGTATCGCCGTGGCCGCCCGGGTCATGGTGCTCGCCGAGCAGCCGCTGCCGGAGACGCCGCTCGAGCGACACCTGCGGCTCGTCCAGGGCCTGGTGCGCGAATTGATGGAGCGGGTGGGCGTGCCGCGACGTCTGCTCGCGCCCCGGGGGCGCCCGGGCGACCGCATCCTGCTCGAGCTCCTGTCCTCGGTGGGCGACGCGTTCTTCGTGGCCCCGGGACGGAGCGAAGAGGCGCTGCTCCTCGGGCTCCGCAACCTCCGCCTGGCCGAGGCGCTCGGCAGCGTGCCGGATCAGGTGGTGATGCTGAGCGGGCTCGGCGGGATCCTCTTCCTCGCGGGCGCGCACCGGCTGGGCAAGCTCTACCTCCGGCGCGCCCTGGCGCTGGCCGAGGGGGTGGAGGCGCCGCTCGCGCGGGCGACGTGCTACCGCCTCTGGGGCTTCATCCGCAGCATCGAGGGGGACTGGGCGGCGGCGATCGAGGATCTGACCCGCTTTGGCAGGCTGTGTCACGAGGTGGGCGATGCGCATCAGGAGGCGGTGGCGTGGATCTGCACCGGGCAGGTGTTGCTCCTGACCGGGCGCTGGAGCGAGGCGGAGGTGGATGTCCGGGAAGGGCTCCTGCTGGCGCAGCGTGCGGGGGCCCCGCAGTACCAGGCGATCGGTCTCGGCATGGCGGGGCTCCTGGAGATGCGGCGGGGTCGGCTCGCACCGGCCCAGGGGCTGCTCGAGAGGGCGTGGGAGCACGTGGAGCGCAGCAGCAACGAGATGTACCGCATGTGCGTCCTCGCGTTCCGGGCGCAGCACGCGCTCTGGGCCGGCGAGATGGAAGCGGCCTTGCGCCTGGCGGCTCTGGCCATGGACCCGATGGCCCGCATGCGCTTGGCGACGCCCATGATCCTGGAGGGCTACCATGCGCTGCTGTCGGTCTGGGAGCACGGGGGGCTCGCTTCTCCGGGAGAGGCCCTCGGCCCGGAGCACACCTATTTCGAGGAGGGGCTGCGTCGCCTGCGCCGCCTGACGTCGATCTTCGTCATCGCCCAGCCGCGGGCGCTCTTATGGGAGGGGCGGTGGCAGATGCTGCGCGGGCATCGGGACGCGGCGCGGTCGCGGTTCGAGGCCGGTCTGGCGCGGGCCCGGCAGCTCGGGATGCCGTATGACGTGGGGCTCGGGCACCTATGGCTCGGTCGGGCCCTGCTCGACCTCCGGGGTCCGGCGGAGCAGGTGCCGCGAGACGCCCGCGCGCACCTGGCCGAAGCGGTGGCTATCTTCGGCTCGCTCGGTGCGTCCAGAGAGCTCGGGCAGGCGGAGACGTTGCTCGAGTTTGTCTGATCTTCTGTGCGGCTGAGCTGAGACGCGCCCTACAGGCGCCCCAGGCGTTCGAGCGAGGCCTTGAGCTTGGCGATGCGGTCCTGCGACTCCGCGAGCCGCCGCCGCTCCTCCTCCACCACCGCGGGCGGGGCCCGCTCGACAAAGGAGGGTTTTTCCAGCTTGGCCTGCGACTGCGCCAGATCCTTCTCGGTCTTGGCCAGGTCCTTGGCGATGCGCACCCGCTCGGCGGCGACGTCGATCTGCCCCTCCAGGTTCACCGCCACGTCGATGTCCATGCCCGCCGAGGCGGCGTCGCCGCCGATCACGCTCACCACGGTGCCGTGCGGCGGCTCGCCGCGCGGCGCCACCTGGAGCTCGCGCACGCGCCCGAGCCCCTGGATGAGCTCGGCGTGCGCCTCCACCTCGGCGCGCGTGGCCGCGTCGGCCGACATCACCGTCACGTCGAGCGGCACGCCCGGGCCCACGTGGTACTCGGAGCGCAGGTTGCGCACCGCGGTCACCACCTGCTGCACGAGCGCCATGCTGCGCTCGGCCGCGGCGTCGATGAGCGTGTCATCCGCCACGGGGTACATCGTGATCATGATCGAGCCCGAGGAGCCCGAGGGCCGCGGCAGCTGCTGCCAGATCTCCTCGGTGACGAAGGGCATGAACGGGTGGAGCAGCCGGCACGCGACCTCGAGCGTGCTCGACAGCACGCCCTGGGCCATGCGCCGCCGCGTCTCGGCCGCCGGCGTGCCCGACCCCTGCAGCGCAGGCTTGGCCAGCTCGATGTACCAGTCGCAGAACTCGGTCCAGAGGAAGCGATAGATCGCCTGCGCCGCCTCGTTGAACTTGAACGCCTCGAGCGCCTGATCCACCTCGGCCACGGTGCGCTGCAGCCGCGACAGGATCCAGCGGTCGCCGAGTCCGAGCCGCTCGCGCGCCTCGGACCCGAGCTCGTCGTGCCAGCGATCCGCGTCGTGGCCCTCGAGGTTCATGAGGGTGAAGCGCGCCGCGTTCCAGAGCTTGTTGGCGAAGTGCCGGTAGCCCTCGACGCGGCTGAGGGCCAGGCGGATGTTGCGCCCCTGCGCGGCCATGGCCGCGAGGGTGAAGCGCAGCGCGTCCGCCCCCGCCGCCGGGATCCCCTGCGGGAAGTTCTTCTTGATGTTCTCGAGCGCCTCCTTGGGGGCGCCGTCGCCCTGCGCCTTGGTGAGGAGCTGCTCGAGGGTCGCGCCGTGGATGACGTCCAGGGGATCGATGACGTTCCCCTTCACCTTCGACATCTTGTCGCCGTTCTCGTCGACCACCAGGGCGTGGAGGAAGACGGTCTGGAACGGCACGTCCTTCATGAAGTGGAGCCCCATCATCATCATGCGGGCCACCCAGAAGAAGATGATGTCGTAGCCGGTCTCCATGACCGACGTGGGGTAGAAGGTCCGGAGATCCTTCGTGTCGTCGGGCCAGCCGAGCGTCGAGAACGGCCACAGCGCCGAGGAGAACCAGGTGTCGAGCACGTCGTCGTCCTGGCGCAGCTCCTTGTGACCGCAGCGCGCGCACGCGGCCGGCGTCTCGCGCGCCACCGTGGGCTCCTGGCAGGCGGCGCAGTACCAGGCCGGGATGCGATGACCCCACCACAGCTGGCGCGAGATGCACCAGTCCTTGATGTTGGTCATCCAGTGCATGTACGTCTTGGTCCAGTTCTCCGGCACGAAGCGCGTCTTGCCCTGCTCGACGGCCTCGATGGCCGGGCGGGCGAGCGGACCGGTCTTGACGAACCACTGCAAGGACAGCATCGGCTCGACCACGGTGCCGCAGCGCTCGCACTGCCCGAGCGACAGCTTGTGCGGCTCCTCGCCCTGGAGCAGGCCGGCCGCCTTCAGGTCGGCGAGCACGCGCTCGCGCGCCTCCTTCGTGGTGAGCCCGCGGTACGCCGCCGGTGCGTTCTCGTTGAGCTTCGCGTCGGCGTCGAACACCGAGATCATCTCGAGCCCGTGGCGCAGGCCGGTCTCGAAGTCATTGAAGTCGTGTCCGGGCGTCACCTTCACGGCGCCGGTGCCGAACTCGCGGTCGACCAGGACGGCGTCGCCGATGATGGGGATGGTGCGGCCGGTGAGCGGCAGCTCGGCGCGGCGGCCGATGAGGTGGCGGAAGCGCTCGTCCTCCGGGTGGACGGCCACCGCGGTGTCGCCGAGCAGGGTCTCGGGCCGCGTGGTGGCCACCACCAGGCGCTCGCCGCCCGAGGAGCCCTCCACCGGGTAGGCGATGTGCCACAGCTTGCCGTCGGTGTCCGTGTGCTCGACCTCGAGGTCCGAGAGCGCCGAGTGGCAGCGCGGGCACCAATTGATGAGGCGCCGGGCGCGGTAGATGAGCCCCTCCTCGTAGAGCCGCACGAAGGCCTCGCGCACCGCGCGGGACAGCCCCTCGTCCATCGTGAAACGCTCGCGCGGCCAGTCGCACGAGGCGCCCAGCACCTTGAGCTGCTCGAGGATGCGTCCCCCCGAGCGCTGCTTCCACTGCCACACGCGTTCGAGGAACGCCTCGCGGCCGAGGTCCTGGCGCGTCTTCTGCTCCTCGCGCCACAGGCGCCGCTCGACCACCAGCTGGGTGGCGATGCCGGCGTGATCCGTGCCCGGCAGCCACAGGGCGTTGTAGCCCTGCATGCGCCGCCAGCGGGTGAGGATGTCCTGCAACGTGGCGAACAGGGCGTGCCCGATGTGGAGCGAGCCCGTCACGTTGGGCGGGGGGATGACGATCGTGTAGGGCGCCTTGGGCGTGTTGGCGTCGGCGTGGAAGACGTTCTGCTCGATCCACTCGCGATACCAGCGCCCCTCGACCTGGGCAGGGTCGTAGACCTTGGGAAGCTCGTTCATGGGATCCCTCGACGAGAGGCTAGAAGTAGGAAGGCGGACGGCGGTGCCAGCAGGGTCCGTCGAACCGTCAGGTGCGCGAGTTGCGCTCCCGCAGATGACGCTCGACCTCGCTCCGCAAGATGATCTCGGCCAGCTCGGGGACGACTTCCCACGCGATCTGCTCGATGACCTCGCGGCTCAGCTTGGCGAGCGCCTCGTACTCGGGCCCGCGCGCGGCGATGCGGTTCACCGCGTCGGCCACCACGCCCGACACGGCACCTGCGGCCGGCATGACGGGCGTCCCCATCGGGGTCGCCGAGCGCGGGCGCGGCGGGGCGCTCGGCGCGTTGGGGATCAGGGAAGGCCGCGGCATCTGCGGTACGGCGCCGGGGATCCCCCGCACGGAATGCGGACCCGAGGGCGATACCGGCACGGGCGCCGAGGGCGCCGCCGACATCGGTGCGGCGGACGCCGCCGACATCGGTGCGACGGGGGCCGCCGCCGTGGGCGCAGGGGCCGCCGCCATGGGCGGCAGGGTCCGCGACGGGCCGCGCCCCGCGGGCTCGACCGCCGGGGCAGGGGGCGATGGCGCATGCGGCGCTTCCTCGACCTCGGGTCCCGGCGTCGCCATGCTGGGCGCGCTGACCGGAGCGCTCGGCGTCGCAGGCGCCGCGGCCGCCGGGGCCTCGGCCGAACGCGCCGTCGCCGCGACGGCGGCGGGCGTGGGCTGCCGGGTCGGAGGCGCAGGCACGGCCGGAGCCGCGTGGCCCTGCGTGCCATCCATGCTGTCGCCCACCCGCGGGCGGCGCAGCGCAGGACCCGGCGGCGCGGCCGGAGGCGGCGGCGCGGCCGGAGGCTCGGCCGCAGGAGGCGGTGCGGTGCCCATCATGGGAGGCGGGATCGGCGCTACCACCGAGACCTCCCGCGGGGTGATCGTGTTCGAAGGCGAGGCGACCGGCGGCGCGTGCTCGGCCGGTGGCGCGGGCTCACGCTTGGGCAGCGGCGCGACCGCCGAGACACCGGTGCGGCCGGGCACGGCCGGCGGTTTGACCGCGGCCGGAGTCGGTGCCGGGGGCGTCGGCGTTCCCCCGACCGGCACACCCGCCGGCGTCATGGCCGGCATCCCGACGATGGTCTTGGCCGCACCGCGCGGGATGACCGGTCGCGAGGACTCGGGCCGGACCGGGGCCGGCACTCCCGGAGGCTTGGCGGCCGGGGCCGGCGGGGCCTCCGCGGGGGCGCGAGGGGCCTCCTTGGCAGGAGCGTCGGCCGCCTTGGCGGCCATGGCCGGCGGCGCATCGTGCGCCGGGGCCGCGGCAGGGGCAGCCGCAGGGGCCGGTGGTGCCGCCGGGGCCGCGGGTTTGAGCACGGCCGGCGAGGCGGCCGGTGTCGGCGTGGGCCGCGGCGGCGCGGCCGCCGGTCGTGCCGGTGCCGGTGCCCCCGAGCGCTGGGCGATGGCCTGGGCCACGCGATCGATGATGCCCTGGGTATCGAAGGGCTTGGGCACACCCCCATCGGCGCCCACGCTCTGACCCTTGACCTCATCATAAGGAGTGAAGTTGTTGGTCAGGAGGAGCACTGGGACGTCCTTCAGGCCCGCCTCCCGCAGCGCAGCGCACACCTCGTAGCCGTTCTTGCCCGGGAGCCCGGCGTCGATCAGCACCACATCCGGTCGCTCTTGCCGTGCCCGTGCCACCGCCTCATCGCCGCTCGTCACGGCGTTCACGACGTAGTCCTCGTGGGCGAACGTGATCTGCACCATCTTTGCGATGGTTGCGCTATCGTCCGCCAACAGGATCTGCTTGGGCATCGCTTGTCGTCCTCCGGCCTGGGCCTGCGGAGAGGGGTGGGTGATCAGCCTCGAATCTCGCCCATTCCATAACACGCAGGTGTGTGGCGGTTCAAGAAAACCGTTGTAAATTCAGGGGGGCTCCGCCCCTCCGCCCCGGCGAGCGCGAGCCTCCGCAGCGCCCGCGCGCTCCCACTCCCTTCGTATCATTGTTATGGTGTTATGGTTCGCGGGGAGGGCGTGAGAGCGGGCGTCCATCGCCGACCGACTGGAAGTAGGCGCCGACCCCCGCCATCGACCGGTGCTCCGACGGTGACATTTCGAGCGTCAAGAAGTACGCCTTCAAACCCGGCAGCACTGGCGGCCGCCACCTCTTCAAGTGCAAGCCGTGGGGGCTTCACGACCTGGTCTCCGCCGAGTTCAAGGCGCGGGTAGAAGAAAACGGCCTGATCGGCGCCTACTTCACCCCCGTCGGCGAGTAGCGTCCGCCGGACGGCGGCGTGGCGGGTGGCGCAGGGGTCGGAACTCCTGGCGGAGATGGGCAGGCCGTCGGGGCTCGGCCGCGAGCCCCGACGGTTTCCGGACGAAGAGGGGATCGACATCGGCTCGGCGTCGGCCGAGATGGTGGCGACTTCAGGGCCGTCCTGCGATTACGAAATCGAGAACTCGACTTCGATGAGGCTCATCTTTCCCGGGATATTGGTGCTCCACTGGCCGGTAAACCGTCCGCCGTAGCTGGCTGCGATCGTGGGACCGATCTTCTGCGCCTCGTCGTTATTCCAGAGGGGGCCGGCGGGCACCATGCATTTGAACTTCGTGGGACCCGTATTGGGATCGGCAGGCAACACCACGTCCACAGTGCTCATGACACTGGGAACGACGGTGCGCCATTGGCCGTTGAACGTGCCGCCGTGAGCGGCCGCCACGGCCTTGCCCTTGACTTGGGCATCTTCGTTGTTCCAGATCGGACCGGCGGGAATACTGATGGTGTAGGTCGACATGGGGCTCTCTCCTTGTTGGGTGGGCCGCCTTCTATGAAGACGCGCCGGTGGCGAATTCCAACGGTCGCCCTTCAATAACGGTGGACCCCTACGGCCAACGCTCAGCGCAATCGACGCGATCGGCGCCATCTTCGTCCGTACCGACCGAATCGTCGGACCCAGCATTGGTGACGACTGAATCCGAGCGCTCTCATTTCTGGAGAGACATCCATCTCGTCACCTATGCAGGAAGATCTGAAAGAAATCGCCACCACGCGGGCCAGGGCGTAGCCGGTGTGGACTCCCGCCGCCGGCATCGTGCGAAGAGTCGCGCATAAAGCGAGCCCTCCCTGTCTCTAGCCCTTGAGGGCTTGTTCCGCCTCTCTCAACACAGGAGAACCCCACCATGACGATCACAATGAACGGTGCCTACTTCAATAATTTGGATCAAAAGTCTGGCCTCAAGACCGCGCTGGCCCAGATCCAGGGGAGCGTGACGACCGACTACATCCTGTTCAGCCTCAACGTGGCGAGCGGCACCAGCCCCGACATCAACTTCGGGCTCACCGGGCCTGTCCTGGCCACCAACGGACAGGTCGCGCCGGCGACCGGCGACTTGCTGTCGAGCGTCGTGAGCGCGGGCGTCGCCAAGGGCCACTGCCAGTGGGTCTGGCTCTCCATCGGCGGCTGGGGCTCCAACGCGTTCACGAACATCCAGAACATCCTCACCGCCGGCGGCGCGCCTCGGTCGACGCTGATCGCCAACTTCGGTGCCATCGTCCAAGCGCTCGGCAGCATCAAAGGCGTCGGGAGCATCGGCTTCGACATGGATTACGAGGAGCAGGGCAGCGACCTGGCCTCTCTCGTGGCGAGCGTGACCATCGCCCTGAATGACGCGTTCAAATGCCCGATCACCTTCTGTCCATATCAGCAGCTCCCCGTGCCGGATCCCACCCGCTCCCCGTGGATCCAGGCTCTCCAGCAGGTCTATTCCCAGCAGGGGACCCAGCCCGTCGTCGGCTTCAACCTGCAGACCTATGCCGGTGGTGCCCTAAACGACCCGAGGGCATGGACGGCGGCCATCGCGAATGCGTCGAACACCGGCGTCTCCGACCCTGCGGCCTTCGTCTGGCCGATCGTCTCTTGTGACACCAGCGCCTCGCCGGTCAGTCCGCCCAGCCAGGTGATTCAGAAGATGAAGGAGTGGGGCTCGCAGGGGGCCTCCCTCTGGGCCACGGCGTCCCTGCCCTACGAGGGCAACCCTCTGGCGGCCTACGGCAACGCGATCACCGCCGGCATCACCCCCCCACCGACTCGTCGCTGACGGCCGGTGAGGGCATGAAACGCCCCGAGACGCCGTAGGCTCTCCTATCTTCTCCCAGGCGAACGCCCGAGTCGGGGTTCGTGAGCGCCTCGATCGGACCCGGGCGCCAAGGAGCGTCGGCCTCTACGAGGAGCGGCAGCACCGGGATGCTGGCAGCACGGGCGGCATCCACCTCGAAAGGGATCCTGTCTGAGTTCGCGGAAACCACGCCAGGCGAGATCCAGCGCGCCAGTGCCGTGATCGTTGCTGATGTTCGGTTTGATCAGCGGCGAGCCGGCGCCCGGGCTGCGCTCGCACAAGAGGACCGAGAGGTTGAAGGAGGCGAGCCGGACGGCGGCTCGGCCAGGGCGGGCATGCTCGCAGCAAGGCATCTAAGGATCACGATCACGAGCCAGCGCCAGCCGAGAGGAGAACCGCCGCGTGCGCGGGAAAGGGTCCGCCAACGTCGCCAGGCCATGCTTCACCTCCATGCGATGGTCAGGAGAGCGAGAGTCTTCTCTGGATCAATCCTGGCTGTCGTCCAGGGGGCGTCCCAGCGCCTGCGGTGCGGCGGCGGCCCGCGGGCGCAGGATGAGGGCGATGAGGGTGGCGATGTAGGGGATGGCCTGCACCGTGCCGGGCGCCAGAAGATGAAGCCCTCCGGCCGAGGACTGGAGCTGCAGCTCGATGGCCTCGGCGCCGGCAAACAGGAGGCAGCCCAGGGCGGCTCCGAACGGCCGCCAGCCGCCGAGGATCATGGCGGCCAGCGCCACGTAGCCTCGCCCGGCCGACATGCCGGCCACGAACTGGTGCTGATCAAAGGCCAGCCACACCCCGCCCAGGCCGGCCAGCGCGCCGGAGGCGAGCACGCCTTGCCAGCGCAGGGGCGCCACCGCGATCCCTTGCGCGCGGGCGGCCTCGGGGTGCTCGCCCGCGGTGCGCAGGCGCAGGCCGAGGCGCGTGTGATGGAGGAGCCCATGAACCAGGAGGAGCGCGACCAGGGCCGAGGCGCCGAGCGGGAGGCTCGACCCGAGCGCCGGGATGCGGGGCGAGTTCGACGCGGAGTGATAGATGAGCTTGAGGAAGAACCGCGTGAGCCCCGAGGCGAGCAGGGTGACGGCCACGCCGCAGACGATCTGATCGGCGCGCAGCCGGATCACCGCCATTCCATAGATCGCGGCCAACGCCACGCCGGCCGCCATCCCGCCGGCGATGCCAAAGAGCGCGCTCGTGCTCTCCCGCGCGATCACCGCGCCCACGAACGCGCCGACCAGGAGCAGGCCTTCGAGCGCGATGTTGATGACGCCGGACCGCTCGCACAGGAGGCCCCCCAGGGCCGCGAGGAGGTAGGGCACGGAGATGCGCAGCGTCTGCACGAGCAGACCGGCGAGGAAGGCGACGCTCATGGTCCGTTCCCCTGGGGATTCGAGCCGGTCCCGGTCGTGGCCAACACGCGCCGCAGCTCCCCCGAGGCCACCGCCGCGGCCGCGGCCACGGCGAGGATGATCACGCCCTCCAGCACGTCGACGATCTCCTTGGGCAGGACGGCGTTCACGGCCAGGCCCCCCTGCGACAACGTGCCGAACAAGAGCGCCGCCAGCACGATGCCCGCCGGATGGCTCCGCCCCACGAGCGCCACGGCGATGCCCATGAAGCCGATGCCGCCCGAGAACCCTTCCTCATAGTAGTGCTTGTAGCCGAGCACGGCGTTGGCCCCGACCAGGCCCGAGAGGCCCCCGGCCAGCCCGAGCGCCAGGATCATCTGCCGCCCCACGGGGATGCCGGCGGCCTCGGCGGCCGGGGCGCCCTGACCCACCGCGCGCAGGCGAAAGCCGGGCGCCGTGCGGGCCAGCAGCCACCAGAGGACGAGCGCGCTCCCGAGCGCCACCAGGAGCGCGCCGTTGAGCGCCGAGCCCCGCAGCGCCGCGGCACCGGCGAGAGGCAGATCGCTCGCCCGGCCGAGCGCCGCCGCGGGCACGATCGGCGGCGTGTGCACCGATTCCCGCAGGTAGAACACCTTGCCCACGTCGGACAGCTTGGCGAGGATGATGAAGTTGAGCATGATCGTGACGATCACCTCGTGCGCGCCGCGCCAGGCCTTGAGCGCGCCGGCCAGCGCGCCGGCCGCCGCGCCGCCGAGGAAGCCGGCCCCGAGGCAGCACGCGATCGCCAGCGGCCCCGGGGTCGCGGGCGGCAGGTAGGTCCCCACCAGGCCCATGGCGAACGCGCCCAGCGCGAGCTGCCCCTCGGCCCCCACGTTGAGCAGGCCGGCCTCGAGCGCCACGGCCACCGACAGGCCGGTCAGGATGAGCGGCGTGGCCTTGAACAGCACCTGCCCGATCCCGTAGGGGCTGGTCCAGGTGCCGGCCAGGAACAGCCGATAGACCTCGAGGGGCGAGCCGCCATAGGCCAGGATCAGGAGATCGGCGCACACGAGCGCCACGAGCAGCCCGGCGAGCGGCGGCAAGAGCCACCACAGAGCGCCGCTCACACGCATTGATCCGCTCCGGTCCTTCGGCCCTCGCTCACCGCGGGCCTTGCCCGCATCCCGTCCCATCGGTGCGTGTGAGCGGCTGTATGGGCCGCCCACAGCCGCGTCTTCATGTCCCTCACGCCGTCCCTCATCGCGTCCTGGAGGCGGGCTCTTCGGGCAGTTCCAAGGTGACCTCCGGGAAGTCCTTCGGGGGGGCGCCCGGCTCGCTGCCGGTGACGCCCGTCATCAGGCGCCCGAGCCCCTCGCGCGAGGCCTCGGCCCGATCGAGCGTGGCCACCACGGCGCCGCGCAGGAGCACGAGGATGCGGTCGCTCAGCGCGAGCAGCTCGTCGAGCTCCGAGGAGATGAGGAGCACCCCGCGGCCCTCGGCGCGCAGCGCGGCCAGCGCCGCCCAGATCCGCTCGATGGCCGCGAGATCCACCCCGCGCGTGGGCTGCGCGGCGATGAGCACGCGCGGCCTCTGGCAGAGCTCACGCCCGAGCACGAGTTTTTGTTGATTGCCGCCCGACAGGGCGCGCGCGGGCAAGGTGATGTCGGTCGGACGCACGTCGAGGTCGGCCACCACGCGGCGCGCGTCCTCCCCGAGCCGATCCCGGTCGAGCGCGCCGAGCCGGCCGGCGTACGTGGCCTCGCGGCCGAGGAGCAGGTTGTCCGCCACGCTGGCGTCGAGCAGGAGTCCCCGGCGATGGCGATCCTCGGGCACGAGGCCGAGGCCGAGGCGCCGCCGCGCCGCCGTCGACCGCCGCGTCACCTCCGTGCCGCACAGGCGCACGGTCCCGGCCGTGGTCCGCCGCAGCCCGGCGAGCGCCTCCATGAGCGCGGTCTGCCCATTGCCCTCCACCCCGGCCACGCCCACGATCTCGCCGGCCCGCACGGTGAAGGACACGCCCATCACCGGGCAGCCGCCGCGGCGCGCATCCACCGCGGTGTGCAGGTCTGCCACCGCGAGCAGCTCCCCGCCCGGCCGCTCGGACGTCGGGGGCGGCGGCCCCGCGGGGTCGCGGCCCACCATGGCCCGCGCGATCGCGTCCGCCGAGCTGGTCGCCGTCTCGAGCCGCGCCACCACCTCGCCCCGCCGCAGCACCGTCACCGCCTCGGCGATGGCCATCACCTCATCGAGCTTGTGGGTCACGAGGACGAGCGTGCCGCCGCCCTTCACCCAGCCGCGCAGCACCTCGAACAGCGCCTCCACCTCGGGCGGCGTCAGCACGGCCGTGGGCTCGTCGAGGATGAGGATGCCTGCGCGGGCGGCGCCGGCCTCGCCCCGCTCGCGCGGGAGCGACTGCTGGTAGAGCACCCGTAGGAGCTCGACGCGCTGCCGCTCGCCCACCGACAGGTCGCGCACGAGGCGCCGCAGCTGCGCGAGGGTCGCCTCGCGTGTCCGGGTCCCGGCCCCGACCCCGACCCCCGAGCCAAGGAGGTGATAGCGCTCGGCCAGGGCCGCCACCTCTTCCTCGGCCCGCGGGCGATCCAGGACCCCGAGCCAGCCGCGCCACCCCGGCGCACGGGGCTCGTACCCGAGGATGACGTTCTCCACCACGGTGAGCGTGTCGACCAGCATGAAGTGCTGGTGCACCATGCCCACGCCGTGATGCATCGCCGTCATCGGCGAGGGGGGCACGAGCGGCTGGTCGTGGATCCGGATCTCCCCGGCGGCGAGAGGCACCAGGCCGAAGATGGCCTTCATGAGCGTCGACTTCCCGGCCCCGTTCTCGCCCACCACGGCGTGGATCGAGCCTGCCCGCACCTCCAGATTGATGTCGTGGTTGGCGACCACCGCGCCGTAGCGGACGGTGACGCCGCGGAGCTGGAGGGCTGGGGGGGGCGTGGACAGCGTCATCCCTCCAGCCGCGCGAGCGCCCGCCGCGCCGCCGCGGCCAGCGCCGGCTGATGGGGATCGTCGCTCAGGCGCTCGAGCAGGCGCCGGGCCTGCTGGAACCCGAGGGCGCCGAGCGCCTCGATCGCGGCCTCGCGCACGTCCGGATCCGGGTCGCGGGCCAGCGTCTTCAAGATCGCCGGTCCGGCCGCCGTGGCGCCCAGGCGGGCGAGCGCGCGCAGGGCCGCGGTCTTGGTGTGCCAGCACTCCTTGTCCCCGGCCAGGACTTCGAGGAGGCGCGCCACGGCGTCCGGCGCACCGCTCGCGCCGTTCGTACCGTTTGTACCGAGGGCCTCGAGCGATGCCACCCGTTCCCAGTGTTCGGTTCCGGCACCCATGGCGTCTGCAGTATATCGACAAAGCCAGCCCCGTACCCCAAACCCTGCACAGGATCCGCCCAACCGCGGAGGGATCGTGCCGGTGCGGGTGGCCTCGGTACGATGCGGGGTGGCGCCGTGACGATGCGGGGTGGCCTCGTTACGATGCGGGGTGGCGCCGTTACGATGCGGGGTGGCGCCGTTACGATGCGGGGTGGCGCCGTGACGATGCGGGGTGGCGCCGTTACGATGCGGGGTGGCGCCGTTACGATGCGGGGTGGTCCCGTTACGATGCGGGGTGGCCCCGTTACGATGCGGGGTGGCCAGGCACCGGGTTGTCGCGCAACTCGTGGGCAGGGCCCTGCCGGACTGTGGAGTTTCCCCACGCGCTGTGGAATGCTGCCGGCCAGCCCCCTACAGCCGAGGAGCGACGCCATGTCCACAGCCACGTCCCCGAACGCGATCTGCATGATGGTCCTGCTCAAGGCCCGTCCCGGAAAAGAAGAGGAGGTGCGCAGCGCCCTGTCCGCCGTGGTCGCCCCCACCCGCCAGGAGCCAGGCTGCCTGCAGTACGATCTCCATGTGGGTGTGGAGGAGCCGGGTTCGTTCGCGTTCTACGAACGCTGGCGGGACCAGGCCGCGATCGATGCACATATGAAGATGCCCTACGTGCAGAGCCTCTTCTCGCGCATCCCCGACCTGCTCGGCGAACCCCCCGTCATGAAGGTCTTGCGCCTCCACGGCTGATGGGGGACGCCCCGCCTCCCGCCGCCCTCTAGCACCCCGCCTCCGCCCGCCCCAGCGGCGAGCGGCCTCCCTCACCTCCTGATGTCTCTCGATCGGCACGCTCTCTGCAAAAAGGAGCCGCCGGTATCTGGTGGTGACCCATGGGCGCCATCGCCCGGTGAACCATGCCGCTTCCTGGCCACGGAAAAGACACGCAGGGACCGCGCGAGCCTACCGCGGGCATGAAAGACACCGGGGTCGGGGCCGCGGCCATGAAGAGATCGCCCAGCGACCCCTCTGTCCCCGCACCGGCGACCCAGCAGCCCCAGGCCGACCCGCGCCCTCGGCCCCGTCGGCCTGCCCCCGATGCACCGTGGCCGCCGTGGCCGAGCCAAGGCCCCATCGTGTATGCTGCCGAGAGCGATATGGTCACCGAAGCCAAACCCGAGCTGGTGGGGCGCCGCTACCGGATCCTGGAACTCATCGGCCATGGCGGCATGGGTTCGGTGTACCGCGCGCAGGACCGCCTGGGCGGCGTGGTCGCGCTCAAACGACTGCGTCACTCCGTCACGGACATGCAGCAGGACGTCACCACCCGCGCCGGCGGCGGCATCCTGCCCGAGGAGATGGCGCTCGCCCTGGCGCACGAGTTCCGCACCCTGGCGTCGCTGCGGCACCCCAACATCATCAGCGTGCTCGATTACGGCTTCGACGTCTTTCAGCAGCCGTACCTCGCCATGGACCTCCTCGAACGGCCGCGCACCATCGTCTCGGCCGGCGACAAGCAGCCGCTCGCGGTCCAGATCGATCTGCTCGTGCAGATGCTCCGCGCCCTCGCGTACCTCCACCGCTGGGGCATCATCCATCGCGACCTCAAGCCGGCCAACGTCCTGGTGGTCGATCAGCTGGTCAAGGTGCTCGACTTCGGGATCGCCTCCTCGCGCGACCGCGGCTCCTGGGTCCAGGGGACGGCCGGGACGCTCGGCTACCTCGCGCCCGAGGTGCTGTGCGGCGAGCCCGCCACCGAGCGCGCCGATCTCTACGCGGTGGGCGTCATCGCCCACGAGGTCTTCTGCGGGTATCCGCCGTTCCAGACCGACGGCACCGGGATCAGCGCGACCGTGCCGGTCCAGATCCAGCGGTCGACGCAGGCCCTAGGGGCGCCGCTCGTGCTCCCCGGGCATCTGCCGCCGCGGCTCGGCCAGTGGCTCGAGCGGCTCCTCGCCACCGAGCCGGCGGATCGCTTCCCGAGCGCCGAGGAGGCCATCGTCGCGCTGTGCCGGCTCAGCGAGCAGCCCGTGCCGGCCGAGACCGCGGCCAGCCGCGAGAGCTTCCTCCAGGCCGCGCGCTTTGTCGGCCGCGCGCGCGAGCGGGAGCAGTTCGCCGAGCTCATCACCCAGGGGCTCGCGGGCCGCGGCAGCGCCTGGCTCGTGAGCGGCGAGAGCGGCGTCGGCAAGTCGCGGCTCCTCGACGAGGTGCGCGCCCTGGCGCTGGTGCGCGGGGCGGCCGTCCTGCGCGGGCAGGCGGTGGGCGAGGGGGGCAGCCCGTACCTCATGTGGCGCCCGGTGCTGCGCTGGCTGGCCCTGCTCAGCGATCTGCAGGAGTCCGAGGCGAGCATCTTGAAGCCGCTCGTGCCCGACATCGAGACCCTCATCGGCCGCCCGGTGCCCGATCCCATCGACATCGACGCCGAGGTGGCGCAGGCGCGTCTGTTCTCGCTGGTCGAGGACGTGCTCGCGCGGCAGCGCCAGCTCGTGCTGATCATCATCGATGATCTCCAGTGGGCGGATCGCGAGTCGATCAAGCTGCTCGCGCGGCTGTCGGCGCTGGCCCCGCGGGCGCCGCTCCTCCTGCTCGGCTCCTATCGCGACGACGAGCGCCCCGGGCTGCCGGCCGAGCTGCCCGCCATGCAGGTGCTCAAGCTGCAGCGGCTGTCGGCCGAGGAGATCGCCGACCTCACGCAGTCGATGCTCGGGCACCAGGGCCGCCGGCCCGAGGTGGTGGAGCTGCTCCAGCGCGAGACCGAGGGCAACCCGTTCTTCCTGGTCGAGGTGGTGCGGGCCATGGCCGAGACGGGGGGGCGCCTCGAGACGGCGAGCCAGGCCGCGGTGCAATCGATCCACGGCGTGCACGAGGTGGTGCGGCGGCGGCTCGAGCGGGTGCCGCCCGCGGCGCGCCCGCTGCTCGACATGGCGGCGGTCATCGGTCGCCAGGTGGATCTCGCGCTCCTGCGGGTGCTCGCGCCGGCGGTGGACCTCGAGTCCTGGCTGATGACCTGCGCGGCCGCGGCGGTGCTCGAGGTGGGCGATGGCGAGTGGCGCTTCGCCCACCACAAGCTGCGCCAGGGCGTGCTCGGGCACATCGAGCCGCTCTCGCGCCCGGGGCTGCACCGCCGCGTCGCGCAGGCGATCGAGAAGGTCTACGGCGACGCCGAGGACAAGACGGCGGCGCTGGCCTATCACTGGGGCGAGGCCGGGGAGCGCGACAAGGAGGCCCACTATGCGCAGCGCGCGGGCGAGCAGGCGCTGCGGGTGGGCGCCTGCCAGGCGGCGAGCAGCTACCTCGGGCGCGCGCTCGAGCTGGTCTCGACGATGCCCGAGGAGACCGGCGCGGGGGACGAACCGGCGGCGCGGGCGCCGGCGCAAGGGCGGTTCGTGCCCATGCTCGGGCAGAAGCTGGGCGGCGCGCTCGGGGCCGTGCTCGGCCTCGACTCGCGGGTGCAGCGCCATGATCGGCGCTTCCGGCTCGGGCACCTCGAGGCGCTGCTGGCCGAGACCCACTTCCAGCTCGGCGACATGGCGGCCTGCCGGGGCCACGCGGAGCGGGCGTTGCGCCACTTCGGGCGGCCCATGCCGCGCACGATGGCGGGATGGGTGGGCGGCACGCTGCGGCAGGTGGCGACGCGCGTCCTGCAGGAGCTCCGGCCCTCGTCGTTCGTCGAGACCTCGCCCGAGTACCGGCAGGTGCTGACCGAGGCGAGCCACCTCCAGTCGCGCCTGACCGACGCCTTCATCTATACCCAGGAGGCGCTGCCCATGCTGTGGTCCGGGCTGCGCATGCTCAACCTGTGCGAGCCCGCGGGGCCCTCGCCGGATCTGGCGCGCGGCTACACGGTGATGGCGGTCACGGCCGGGACCATCCCGATCCACTGGGTGGCCGAGGCCTGGAGCCAGCGCGCGCTGTCGGTGGTGGAGAGCACGGGCAACGCCGCGGACATCGCCTACGTGCTGTGCCGCAACGGGGTCTACGCGACGTACCTGGCGCGCTGGCAGGCGGTGGAGACGTGGATGAAGCGGGCCATCGCCATCGTCGACGACGTGGGCGACTTCCGGCTGGCCGAGGAGTGCCGCTCGCTCCTGTCGCTCGTGCAGATCTATCAGGGCAAGTTCGAGGCCTGCCTGCCGCTCGCCGCGTGGATCGAGAACTCGGCGCGGCGGCGTGGCTCGGTGCAGACGCAGCACTGGGGGCCGCTGCAGCAGGCGGCGGCGCTCGTGCGGCTCGGTCGGCCGCAGGCGGCCATCACCGCGCTCGAGCCGGTGCTGCCGTGGATGGACCAGCACGGCGGCAGCGCCGAGGCGATCCTGGCGTATGGGCCGCTCGCGCTCGCGCACCTGCGGCGTGGCGACCGCGAGTCGGCGCGGCGCGCGGCCAACCGCGTGCTGGAGATCATCCGCACGACCAAGCCGATCGCGCACTGGAACCAGATCGGCCTCGGCGCCACGGCGGAGGTGTTCCTGCACCTGTGGGAGACGGCCGCCACGACCGCCGAGCGCGAGAGCATGGCGGCGGCGGCGCGGCAGACGGTGGAGGGGCAGCGGGCGTTCGCTCGCGTCTTCCCCTTTGGGCAGCCGTTCGCCCTCCTTTGGCAGGGGAGCGAGGAGTGGCTCTCGGGCCGGCGCGACGCCGCGCTCATCACGTGGCAGCGCGCGATCACCGAGGCCGAGCGGCTCACCATGCCGTACGAGGAGGCGCGCGCGCGGCTCGAGCTCGGCCGGCGCCTCGCGCCCGACGACATGGCGCGCAAGAACCACCTCAACCGGGCCTGCGAGCTCCTGGCCGAGCTCAAGGCGGCGGACGATCTGGCCGTGGCGCGCGCCATCATCCGGCGATGAGCCTCGGCCTTGGCCTCGGCCCCGGTGATGTGGCGCGGCTCGCCTGCCCGGACTGCCGGGGGGCGCTGTCGTTCTCTGCGGCGTCCTCGGGGCCCGGACGCGGCGAGGCGGTCGCGGGGGCGCTCGGCGCGGGGGCGCTCGAGTGCGGCGGCTGCGGGGCGCGCTGGCCGGTGGAAGACGGTGTGCCGCGGCTCTATCGCGAGGCCGAGGTGCGGGGCACGGACCGGCTCATGCGCGTCATCTACGACGGCCTGCCCTGGCTCCATGACCCGCTCACGACCGCGCTGTTCCCGCTGCTCCAGAGGAGCCGCGAGGCGGAGGTGCGCGAGCGGATCATCGCGCGGCTCGAGCTCGGCACGCTCGCGGCGCCGGCGGGCCGACCGCTGCGGATCCTCGAGGTCGGGGTGGGCGCGGGGGCCAATCTGCCGCTCGTGTACCGGGGGCTCGCGCAAGGTCGCGCCGTGGGCGGTGTGGGGGCCGGGGAGGCGATGGGGGCCGTGGAGATCTGGGGGCTCGATCTCAGCCGCGGCATGCTGGCCGAGTGCCGCGCGCTCGTCTCGCGCCACGGCTACGGCGAGGTGCGCCTGCTCCTCGGCGACGCCCACTCGTTGCCGTTTGGCGACGGGGCCTTCGACCGCGTGTTCCACGTCGGGGGGATCGGCGGCTACCGCGATCCCGGGAAGGCGCTCGCGGAGATGGCGCGCGTGGCCGTGGCCGGGACACCGATCGTGGTGGTGGATGAGCAGCTCGATCCGGGGCGGCGGCACGGCCTCGTGCATCGGGCGCTGTTCCGCGCGCTCACGTTCTACGATCGCGATCCGCACTGCCCGCGGGAGCTCTTGCCGTCCGGGTCCTACGATGTGCTCGAGGAGCAGGTGAGTCGCTACTACTATTGCCTGCGGTTCCGGCATGGCCGCTCGGGGGCGCCGCGGGCCCGGGAGGACCGATAGGGCTGATGACGGCACCGGGTTGGCTGGGGCAGGTCTCGATCACGCTCGCGGAGTGCGGCTCCACGAGCGACGTGGCGGCCTCCTGGGCGCGGGGGGAGCTCGAAGGGCAGGGGCGTGCGCCGCACGGGGCGGTGGTGATCGCGGACGCCCAGACCCGGGGCCGGGGACGGCTCGGCCGCAGCTGGCATTCACCGCCGGGCGAGAGCCTGTACTTCTCGGCGGTGCTGCGGCCGACGCTCGAACCCCGGCGCATCCCGCCGCTCACCCTGACCGCGGCCGTGGCCCTGGCCGAGGCGGTGCTGGAGACCGGGGTCACGCCCGAGCTCAAGTGGCCCAACGACGTGCTCGTGGGCGGGCGCAAGCTGGCGGGCATCCTCACCGAGCTGGTGTGCGCCGGGCAGCGCATCGACTTCGTGGTCCTCGGCATCGGCGTGAACCTCAACAACGAACGGTTCCCGCCGGAGCTCGCGGCGAGCGCCACCTCGCTCGGGCTCGTGCTCGGCCGGCGGATCGAGCGGGAGGCGTTCGTCCGCGCGCTCTGCGAGCGGCTCGAGGTCTGGTACGAGCGGTTCACGAGCGCCGGTCCGGCGCCGGTGATCGCCGCCTGGAAGGAGCACGCCCGCATGCTCGGCGGGCGCGTGACCGTGACGCTCGGGGGGCCCAAGGGCCCGGGTCAGAAGGCAGAGACGATCACCGGCGTGGCCGAGGACCTCGACGCGGACGGGATGCTGGTGGTGCGGGCCGCGGACGGGCATGTGATGCGGGTCGTGGCCGGAGAAGTGGCGCTGTAGCTCGCCGCCGCGAAGGCTTCCCTGAAGGGTCTGCTCGCAGCCTCTCGCTTGACCGCCCCTCGGCGACGTGCTCGGATGCGCCATCCGAAGTCCGTGACATCGAAGCCATCTCGTCCATCCCACCTTCACCCTTACGATTACGATCCAGGAGGCATTGCCATGACGATCCGAATCCATCAGATCCTCGGAACGCTGACCCTCTGCGCGCTCCTCGCCGCCGGCTGTGCGAGCTCCGGCAAATCGAGCGGCGGCAGCACCGCCGCCAACCTCGCCGGCGCTGTCGCCGGCAGCGATACCGCCAAGGCCGCCATCGCGGCCCTCGCCGCCAAGATCGGCGTCAGTGAGAACTACGTGTCGCTGGCCCTCACGGCCGCGCAGGGCCTCCTCGGCAGCGGGAAGAAGACCGCCGAGGAGAAGGCCACCGCCGCGCAGGGCGGCGTGGACAAGGCCGCCGCGCAGGCCGCCAGCGACGGCAAGGCGTTCACCGAGGAGCAGAAGACCGGCCTCTTCGAGGGCCTGAAGAACCTCCTCTAGTCAGCGCCCGCCTGTATCCTCAGCATCGCTCAGGCCGCTGCCGCGAGCGGCAATTCCACCGTGAAGACAGAGCCCTGGCCGGGCGCGCTCGTGACCGAGATGGTGCCGCCGAGCGCCTGCACGATCTGCCGGGAGATCCACAGTCCGAGCCCGAGCCCGCCATAGTTGCGCTCGGACACGGCGCGCTCGAAGCGCTCGAAGATGCGCGCGTGGTGCTCGGGCGGGATGCCGATGCCGCGGTCGCGCACGCTCACCTGGGCC
>DATAGU010000154.1:0-34261 GCA_036263495.1 Polyangia bacterium
AGACCAACCCAAGCCTGGCGTCCCCCCCTCGAGGCGGCTTGGGTCACCACCATCACATACCGCTCAGAGCGAGGCCTCGATCGACGATATGCACAGACGGCTCTTGGCCAGCGCCATCCCGATATTGGCGGTCTTGCGGCACACGAAGACAATGGCGTGCTCCGTGTACTTCTTGCCGCGCGTGAAGATGTGCAGCAGGTTGCTCGACAGTACGATGATCTCCTCGAAGTAGTGCGCGTTGTCCTCCTGCACGCCACGCGCGCGCCGAAACAGCTTCTCGATCGCACTCACGTTTTGTCCCTGGAACAGGTCTGCCGTCGCCGCGGCCACGAGCTCCAGGACCTCCCGGGGGTGCGAATCGACGGTGCGCACCGCCAGCAGCATCCCCGTCGTCATATCGACGTAGCCGGACGCGATGCACTCGGGGATTTGCGACTGGGCCGTCGTCAGAGCGGACTCGAGTTTGGACATGAGTTTCTCCTGGGTTGGGTCGATTCAAGACCGCAGCCAACGGCTCCCGCCGCTCGCCACAGGTCGGTGGGACTGCGTGCTACGAATCAAACGTTCGAACTCCTCGAGAAAGCGCAGCTGCGCCTCGGACTGCACCCACCCCGGCTCGATGCGGCGCACCGTCTCGAGCGACTCCAGCGCCGAGCACCCCTCGAAGATGAGCTGGGCCGTCAGCAGGGTGCCGGTGCGACCCAGCCCCGCCCGGCAGTGGATGGCCACCCGGTCGCCGGCGTTCAGGAGCCGGGCGACCTCCTCACAATAGGCGCGGGCCGCTGCGGGCGTGGGGGCGGCCATGTCCTCGATCGGCCAGTGCAGACTGCGCAACCCATGCAGTGCGAGCGCCTCCGCGGGGAGCGGCTGCACCTCCAGCGTGATCAGCACCGTCACCCCCAGCAGCCGCAGGAGCTCGAGATCATGATCGATCTCCTGGACCAGGCCCGGTCGCGCCATCCCCGCCAGCGCGCCCTGGCGCAGCCAGCGGAACCCGCTCGGCCCGCGCGCGGTCACACGGGCCTCGCGCGCCACCACCGGCAGCGGCACCACCGCCACCCCTTCCTCGAGCTCGTCGGCCTCGGCGTTCGGGCTCGGCGCGGCGCAGCAGCCCGTGCGGACGAATTGCCGCGCCTCCGGGCTCGCGGGCGTCGCGAAGAATGCGTCGGCCGGCTGCACCTCGATCACCCGCCCGCCCGCGAGGAGCGCGATCTGTCCCCCCGCCATCCGAGCGTGTCCGAGGTGGTGCGTCACCAGCAGCACGCCGCGCCGGTCCGCCTCCCCGCGCAGCTGGGCGAGCAGGATCTCCGCCTGACGGTCGTCGAGATCGACCGTCGGCTCGTCGATGCACAGGAAGCGCGGCGCGGCCGCCACGGCGCGCACCACCGCCAGCCGTCGCTGCAGGAGTAGTGGTAACGCCAGCACCTGCGCGTCCAGGGCCCCGGGGACCTCGTGCAAGCCTGCGGCTCGGAGCAGCGTCCGCGCCCACTCCTCCTGCTCGAGCGGCGTCATCTGCGCCCGCCGGTGCAGCGCCGACGTCAGGTGCTCGCGTACGGTCCCGAGGAGCAGCCGGGCGTTTTGCCCTACGAGCGCGGGCCGCTCTCCTTCCGCGAGCGGGACACCGTCACACGTGGCGCGGCCCCAGGTGCGCAAGAGGGGATTGGCGTCGTTCGCTCCGGCGAGCGTACGCACCAGCGTCGATTTACCCACGCCGCCCGGTCCCACGAGCACGGTCATCCCGGGCGCCGGCAAGCGCAACCACACGTCGGCCAGCACCACGCGCTGACCGAACGCCACCCCGAAGCCTTCGAGCTCAAGCCCCATGACCGTCGACCTCCTCGGTGAACCGGTGCGCGCAGGCGACCGCGCGCGCGAAGAGGCCCCCCTCGAGCCCTCCGATCAGCGCGACCTGACGCGACGTGGCCACCAGCAGCGCGGCCCCGGCGGTGCCGCGCAGGATTGCGCTCACCGTCGATCGCTCGGCGTTCGCCGAGGAGATGGCGGTCTGGGCCAGGGCCTCGACGTGATAGCTGAAGTGCAGGATCTCGCTCACCGACAGGTGCTCGAACCCGCGGCTCCTCGCCAGGAAGGCCAGACGGCGGGGCTCGGGCGTGCGGATGCACAATGCCGCCGGGCTGGCGTCCTCGAGCTCGTCATAGCTGCGCCGCGCCGCGTCCGCAAAGCCGGCATGCAGGAGCTCCGTCGTACGCCAATAGACCTCTGCCGCCGTCGGAAACACGCTAAGGGGCGGCTTGCGCGCCCGCTCCGCCCGCACGAGGTCCAGCTTGATGTGCGTGTCCTCGGCGTGGCGCTCGATCGCCACGAGCCCGTTGGCGACCTGATCCTTGATCGCGGCGTGGATGACCGACGCGTCGTCCGCCACTAGCGCCTCGATCCCGTGGATCAAAGGGCGCCCCTCGGACCGGATGCGCTGGAGCTCCTCGCGCACGCGCGTCGCCACGTCCGGGCTACGCTGCGCCAGGTACCGGGTGAGCGTATGGGATGGATCCCCGAGCCGCCCGAGACCGATCCGGCCGTCGCAGGTGATCACCTCCCCGAGCAAGCGGCCCTGCATACCGCGCAGCGACAGCGTCGCGACGCCCGTCTGGGCCTCGATGAAGCGCAGCACCTCGAGGAAAAAAGGAGGAGGCTGCTGGGGTGCTCCTCCACCAGGAAGCCCCCGCAGGGGCACCGAGGCTACCGATGGAGATCCATATGTCACGATGGCTTGCATCGAATGAAGCTCCATGTCCGGTGAAAGTCCTCACGACCTGAGGACAGATCATCGCCCGCACTTCACGAAACGATCCCACCGATCGCCAGGCCCTTCGTGATCGGTAGAACTCACCCGATCCCAGGTCGTGAACCCCAATGGATCGAGCAACGAGAAAATGTGCCTAATCGTCGGCGTGAAGGCCGGAATGGACGTGCGAAGACGGAGGCCCGGTGCGCGTGCACCCTGCGCAGAGAGAGGCACCGTCCATGCGACCGTCCATGCGACCGATCTGCATGGAGCGATTTATAGAACCCATCCCGCACACGCGGGACAGGGAGAGATGAATTCGAGGGCAGACTCCAAGCGAAGAAAACATCATGAGACCCCTCCCCCTCGAGAAGGAGGGCGTTCGATAAGCCGGATCGAGCGACGCGCTCCGTGTCGAGGCGCCCGAGAACTTGAATTGCAGAGAACTCCCCATCTGGCTGTAGGCCCCCGCCGCCGCCCCTGCCTCCCACTCCAGCGGCTCGTATGACATCCGCATGTCCACCATCACCACCACCACCTCACGAGAACTCGCGTCGTGGGCACAGCGACCCACACACTCCCCCGTCCAAGGCGGGGGACCACACTCACACGAAACCCGGGGCTCGCTCCTGGAGAGAGCCCCGCGCCTGCACTACAGGATTTGATTCTGGCGAACTGGCAAATCCGGTACTGCAGATATGCCTTATATAATGTCAGCCATCTCTTCGCTGTCAAGCGGATTAAGTGATGCGGGGGTAGGGCTGGGAGAGAGAGCTCTTTCAGAGTGGAAGATACGGTGGAATCTAGGGCATTTAGGATTTGAGCCTGTGATGGCGAAGGCGAAACTCGACCCTTGAGGGCGCTTGTCCTCGGCTCAGCGCCCCAGCTGGTAGACACCCGCCGCCAGCGCCGGCAGATCGATCACGAACGAGCCGTTCGCGACCGAGACCGACGCCGGCGCCCCGCTCCCGAGCAACTCCACGAACCGCGCCCCATCGCCGAGCGCCGCCTTGTCCTCCGGCTTGAGGACCGGATTGATCTGCAGCGGGATCGCCAACCTCCCCGACGCCGCCAGGGAATTGTTGATGACCACCACGATCCGGTCCTTCCCGCTCCCGCGGAAGAACGCGTACACGTTCGGGTTGCTGCCGCCGTTCTGCCGCCACAGCTCCGAGTAGTACCCCTCGAACAGCGCAGGGTGCGACCGGCGCAGCGAGACCAGCCGCGTCGTGTGCTGGAACGTCGCATCGGCCCCCGGCAGGAAGCCCGGGTGCGACCCTCCCCGCGAGCCCGCCGCGAACGCCCACGCCGGCATATCCGCCCGGTTCTGAGGGTACGCGCCGAGCGCCCCCACCTCGTCTCCATAATAGAGCTGCGGGGTTCCCGGCAGCGTCATCAGCGCCGTCAACCCGAGCCGGTACCGCATCGCCTGCTGGTCGGGCGTGTCCGAGCCGCCGTTGCTCATCAGCCGCGTGAGGTCGTGGTTGTCGAGGAAGTTCACCACCAGGAGCGCCCGCTCCAGCCCGAGCGTCGACAGCGTCTTCTCCACCGAGGTCGCCACGGCATCCACCGACTGCCCCTGGCCAAACGAAGAGACAAAGGACCGCTGCAGGACGAAGTTGAAGACCGAATCGAAACCGGCCGACAGGTACGTGTTGTACGTGTCGATGGACTGGTCGTCATAGACCTCGCCGAGCACGAACATCGGGTCGCGGGCCTGACGCATGGCCGGGAGCCAGTTCTGGGAGAGGTAGTCGATCGGCACGAGCCGGGTCGTATCGAGCCGGATCCCCCCGATCGGGAACCGCCGCACCCACCGGGCGCTGAGGTCCGTCAGGTACGTGGCCACCTCCGGTTTCTCCTGCGCGAAATCCGGCAGACCGAAGAGGCACATCGTCTCGAGGTTCCCCTGCTCACACGCCGGGTACGGGTGGAACCAGTCGGGGTTGGTCTGGGTCACGCGCGCGTCGAAGCCCGCGTGGTTGACGATCATGTCGAACAGGAGGCGCATATCCTTCTTCGCCAGGTCGCCGAGGAGGAGGTCGAGGTCGGCCTCGTCGCCGAGCTTGGGCTCGATGGCGCCGTCGTTCGGGTTGGCGAAGTCCGGGAAGTAGCCATGGTAGCTGCACTCCACGCTGGCGAACGTGTGCGGCCCGACCTGCTTGTACAGGGGCGAGGTCCACAGGGTCGTGACCCCGAGCTCCTGCAGATACCCGAGCCGCTGCCGGACGCCCTCGAGATCCCCGCCGTGATAGAGGTAGGGATCCGTCGGGTCGAGACAGTCGCTCCGGCCCTGCCCGTCGTTGCTCGTCTTGCCGTTCTGGAAACGGTCGGTGATGAGGAGGTAGAGCACCTGGCGCCGCCAGAGCGCGGCCCCCGTGGGCGCGGGCTCGCCTTTACACCCGATGAGCAACAGCGACAGGGCCGCCGCCAAGAGATGGATCCTCGAGCTGCGCCCCCGAGAGCGTAGCGAACGCGACGACGGAGCGAGTAGCCTTCCCATGTGGAGACCCCTGCGTGCACGTGGCTGCCTGGCCACGCGAGGGTACCTTCGACTCGTCCGGCAAAGGAAGCCTATCTGTTCCCCTCCAGGGGACCGAGCTCCTCGCGCGCGTCCGGCGCGCGCCGGGGCGCATCCGATGGCGGCGCAGGGACCCGGCGATCGCCCATCAACCTGCGCAGGTGCTCGGCGTCGCGGAGGGCGTACCCCTCGGCGTCGTTGTTGAAGTACACGTACACGTCCCGCCCCTCGTCGAGGAACGCGCGGAGGCGCCGCGCCCACCAGCGCAGCTCCACCCCCTCATAGCCGATCCCCGCCCGCCCGCCATGCATGCGGACATACGTCCAGTCGGCCGTGACGCGAACGTCGAGCGGCAGGCTCGGAAGGACCGGCAGACACAGCGCCGCCCCCGCCTGCTCGAGCAGCGCATAGACCGGCGGCACGAGCCAGCTCGAATGACGGAACTCGAACGCAAAGCGCTGGCCCGCATAGCGCCCGAGCACGTGCAAGAACCCTGTCAACCGTTCGACATTGCAACGCCACGTATGCGGGAACTGGAACAGGATGGGCCCGAGCTTCCTCCCCAGGCCGCGGGCGCGGTCCATCAGCCGCTCGAGCGGCTCCTCGGGATCCTTCAGCTTCCTCATGTGCGTCAGGTAGCGGCTCGCCTTGACCGTGAACAGGAACCCGGGCGGCGTCTCTCTCCGCCACGACGCGAAGACCGCGCGCTCGGGCAGCCGATAGAACGAGAAGTTCACCTCCACCGTCGGGAACCGCGCCGCATAGAACGGCAGCGCCTCCTTCCCCGGCAGCCCCGGCGGATAGAACCCGCCTCGCCAGTGCGGATACACCCACCCCGACGTCCCGATCCACAGCGCCGGCACCGTTCCCCTCGGCCTCACACCATAAGGAAAATGTGCGTGCGGCACGGCACACGTCAATCGCACATGCCGGCCGATCGGCTCCCCGCCAGCGAGCCGGCGCCTCGCAATGTTTTCGTGCGTTGCGCGCAGGTGGCGAGAAATTTGCGGCCCCGTGCCCGCTCTCTCAGCGCGTAGGGCTCTTCTGCCGGGGGCCTGCGCCTCCGCTGTCCGTTGGCTCCGGCCTTGCTCCATGCCGAGTCCATGTCCACATCGCCCAAGTCGATCGCATGGTTCGAGGAGCTCGGCCGGCAGGACGTGCCCCTGGCCGGCGGCAAGGGGGCCAACCTCGGCGAGCTCACCCACGCCGGGCTGCCCGTGCCTCCCGGTTTCGTGATCACGGCCGAGGCCTATCTCACGGCCATGGCCCAGGGCGGGGCACGCGACGCGCTCCGCCAGCGACTCGCGCAGCTGAACGTCGATTCGCCCGACGCGCTGATGGCCGGCTCGAAGGAGCTGCGCGCGCTCGTGGAGAAGGCCGGGGTGCCGGCGGCGCTCGGCCAGGAGATCGTGGCGGCCTACGAGCGCCTCGGCGCCGGCCCCGTGGCCGTGCGCTCCTCGGCGACGATGGAGGACGCCGCGGGCTCATCGTTCGCGGGCATGAACGAGACCTTCACCAACGTCGTCGGCGGCGAGGCGCTCCTCCGCGCGGTGGTCCGCTGCTGGATGTCGATGTGGAGCTCGCGCGTGCTGGCCTATCGCGCCAGCCAGGGCATCGCCGAGGAGCCGGCGATCGCCGTGGTGGTGCAGCGCATGGTGGCCTCGGAGCGCGCGGGGGTCTTGTTCACGGTCGATCCCGCGGGCGGGGACCGGGGCTCGCTCGTCATCGAAGGGGCCTTCGGCCTCGGCGAGGTGGTGGTCGGCGGCCAGGTCGAGCCCGACACCTATCGGGTCTCGCGCGGCGACCCCATGACGATCGCCGTGCGCATCGGGCACAAGACCCACAAGATCGTGCGCCAGGCCGACGGCCGGGAAGAGAAGATCGAGCTCGGCGCCGCGGAGCAGAGCGAGCGCGTGCTGGGCGAGGCGGAGCTCGGGGCGCTGCGCGAGCTCGGGCTGCGCATCGAGCGTCATTATGGCGCGCCTCAAGACGTGGAGTGGGCGGTCGAGGCCGGACGCTTCTACATCGTGCAGACGCGGCCCATCACCACGCTCGGCCGCGCCCCTGGGGCCACGGCGCCCGGCGAGCCGCTCATCTCGGGCCTCGGGGCCTCGCCCGGGATGGGCAGCGGCGCGGTGCGGGTCTTGCGCTCGGTCGCCGACGGCGAGCGGCTGCAGCGCGGCGAGGTGCTGGTGGCGAGCATGACCAGCCCGGACTGGGTCCCGGTGATGCGCCGCGCCGCGGCGCTGGTCACGGACCGCGGCGGCATGACCTGCCACGCGGCGATCGTGAGCCGCGAGCTCGGCATCCCGTGCGTGGTGGGGACGGGCGACGCCACGCGCCGGCTGCATGAAGGAGAGGTGGTGACCGTCGACGGGGGGCGCGGCAAGATCCTGGCCGGGCGCCTGACCGCGGCAGGAGCGGGGGAGGCCGCACGGGCGAGCGGCGGGGCGGCTCCCGGCCCCGGGCCGACGCCAGCGGCACAGACGATCGACAGGCTCGCGCTGACCGGGGCGCTCGCCACTCGCATCTACGTCAACCTGGCCATCGCCTCGCAGGCCGAAGCCGTGGCGGCGCTGCCCGTGGACGGGGTCGGCCTCTTGCGGGCGGAGTTCATGATCACCGACGCGCTCGGCGGCGTGCACCCCAAGCAGCTCATCGCCGACGGCCGCAACGAGGACTTCGTCACCGGCATGTCGCAGGCCCTGCTCCGGATCACGCGCGCCTTCGCGCCGCGGCCCGTGATCTACCGGGCGCACGACTTCCGCACCAACGAGTTCCAGGCGCTCAAAGGGGGGGAACGCTTCGAGCCGCACGAGGAGAACCCCATGATCGGCTTCCGCGGCTGCTACCGCTACGTGCGCGATCCCGAGCTGTTCCGTCTGGAGCTCGACGTGCTGGCGCGGGTGCGCGAGGAGACGCCCAACCTCCACCTCATGATCCCCTTCGTGCGCACGCGCTGGGAGCTCGAGGCGTGCCTCGACCTGGTCGACGCGCACCCGCTCGGCCGGCAGCGCGGCCTCCACCGCTGGGTCATGGCCGAGGTGCCGTCCGTGGTCTACCGCATCCCCGAGTACGTGGCGCTCGGCGTGGACGGGGTGTCGATCGGCTCGAACGATCTCACGCAGCTCGTGCTCGGCGTGGACCGCGACTCGCAGGTCTGCGCCGAGCTCTTCGACGAGGAGGACGCGGCGGTGCTGGACGCCATCCGGCGCATCATCACCGCCTGTCACGCCGCCCGGATCACCTCGTCGCTGTGTGGCCAGGCGCCGTCGAACCGGCCGGGCTTCGCCGAGCACCTCGTGCGCTGGGGCATCACCTCCATCTCGGTCAACCCGGACGCCGTGCCGGCCGCGCGGCGCGTGGTGGACGCCGCGGAGCGGCGCATCCTGCTCGAGGCGGCGCGCGGCGGCGGTCCGGGGCACAAAGCCTGAAGGCCGCACGCGCTGGCAGGGTCACACCTGCGCCGGTTCGGCCTGCACCGTCCGGGCGTGCTCGAGCAGCGCTACCACCTCCTCGTCCGTGACCTGGGTGAAGTCCTCGTACCAGTCGCCGATCGCCAGCATCGCCTCGACGGCCTTCAGGTAGATGAGCTCGTCCACCTCGCGGGCAAAGCGCTCCACGTTCTCCACCGGGATCACCGGCACCGCCAGGACGAGGCGGCCGACGCCGAGTCGGCGCAGCGCCTGGATCGCCGCCAGCGCCGTGCCCCCGGTGGCGAGCCCGTCGTCGACCAGGATCACGGCTTGGCCGCGCACCGGCACGAGCGGCGCCCCGCCTCGGAACCGTCGGACCCGACGCTCGAGCTCTGCCTCCTCCTTCCGCTCGATCCGACGGATCTCCCTCGGCGAGACCCCGAGTCGCTCGGCCCGCTCGTCGATGATCACGACCCCGCCCTCGGCGATGGCGCCGATGCCGAGCTCGGGTTGGAAGGGAGCGCCGAGCTTGCGGACCACGAAGATATCGAGGGGCGCCTCGAGCGCTCGGGCGATCTCGCAGGCGACCGGGACACCGCCCCGTGGTAGCCCAAGGACAATCGGCCGCTGGCTCCGATAGGGGGAAAGACGTTCCGCCAGACGCCGTCCTGCATCCTGTCGATCGTGAAAACGCATGGGACCTCCCCTTGCAGCACGATCCGAGGCACACATAAAGCGTGCCGACGGGCTCGGGGGATGAATGCGTCGGCTCTGCGCCGAGCGGGGGTCGGCTCAAGGGGTCTCGCGATGTGTGGGAGATGTCGCGTCTGCTCGTGAGGGCTTGCGGGCGACAGCTGATTTTCCCTATCCTCTCCGGCTGACGTGCCCCCAATTCTTTTCGGAGGAAAAATCGACATGCAAAGAGTTCGTCTCACCTCCGCGATCGCCGCGGCGGTGTCTCTCGCGCTGTGGCTCGCATCGGGCTCGGCTTGGGCCGATGGCGCAGCCAAGCCCAACCAGTTCTGGTGGCCTGAACAACTCGATCTCTCGCCGCTCCGGCGGCACGCGGCCGAGTCCAACCCGCTCGGCCCCGACTTCGACTACGCCAAAGCCTTCGCCAGCCTGGATCTGGAAGCGGTGAAGGCAGACATCAAGAAGGTGCTCACCACCTCGCAAGACTGGTGGCCGGCCGACTACGGCAACTACGGGCCCTTCTTCATCCGCATGGCGTGGCACGGCGCGGGCACCTATCGCTCCGGTGACGGCCGCGGCGGCGCCGGCGGCGCGCAGCAGCGGTTCGACCCCCTCAACAGCTGGCCGGACAACGCCAACCTGGACAAGGCGCGCCGGCTCCTCTGGCCCATCAAGCAGAAGTACGGCCAGAAGATCTCCTGGGGCGACCTGATGGTGCTCACCGGCAACGTGGCGCTCGAGTCGATGGGCTTCAAGACCTTCGGCTTCGCCGGCGGCCGCCCCGATGACTGGGAGCCGGATCTCGTCTACTGGGGCCCCGAGAAGAAGATGCTCGCCGACGAGCGCTACTCCGGCAATCGCAACCTGGAGAAGCCCCTGAGCGCCGTGCAGATGGGCCTCATCTACGTCAACCCCGAAGGCCCCAACGGCAAGCCCGACCCGCTCGCCGCCGCGAAGGACATCCGCGAGACCTTCGGGCGCATGGCCATGAACGACGAAGAGACGGTCGCGCTCATCGCCGGCGGCCACACGTTCGGCAAAGCCCACGGCGCGCACGATCCGTCGAAGTGTGTCGGCCCCGAGCCCGCCGGCGCCGGCATGGAGCATCAGGGCCTCGGCTGGCAGAACACGTGCGGCACCGGCAAAGGCGCCGACGCGGTCACCTCGGGCCTCGAAGGCGCCTGGTCGATCAACCCCACGGCGTGGACCAGCAGCTACCTCAACAACCTCTTCAACTACGAGTGGGTACAGACCAAGAGCCCCGCCGGCGCCATCCAGTGGATGCCCGCCAACGGCCAGGCGGCGAACCTCACACCCGACGCGCACGACCCCACCAAGCGCCACGCGCCGATCATGTTCACCACCGATCTCGCGCTGAAGTTCGACCCCGCCTACAAGAAGGTCGCGCTGCGCTTCCGTGACAAGCCTGAAGAGTTTCGCCTCGCGTTCGCCAAGGCATGGTTCAAGCTCACCCACCGCGACATGGGCCCGCGCGCGCGCTACCTGGGCCCCGATGTCCCGAAGGAGAGCTTGATCTGGCAGGACCCGCTCCCGCCGGCAGAGTCCGCGCCGATCGACGCGAAGGACGTCGCCGCGCTCAAAGCGAAGATCCTCGCGTCGGGCCTCACCGGGCCGCAGCTCGTTCGCACCGCCTGGGCCTCGGCCTCCACCTACCGCGGCACCGACATGCGCGGCGGTGCCAACGGGGCCCGGGTCCGCCTGGCGCCCCAGAAGGACTGGGCGGCGAACACGCCGAAAGAGCTCGTCGCCACGCTCTCGCGCCTCGAGGCGATCCAGAAGGACTTCAACAAGACGGCCGCCGGCGGCAAGAAGGTCTCGCTCGCGGACCTCATCATCCTCGCCGGCAACGCCGCGATCGAGCAGGCGGCGAAGAAGGCCGGCTACACCGTCGAAGTGCCCTTCGCTCCGGGCCGCGTCGACGCCACGCAAGAGCAGACCGACACCACCTCCTTCGCGTTCCTCGAACCGGGCGCCGATGGGTTCCGCAACTACTTCGGCGCGGGTCAGAAGCGCTCGCCGGCCGAGCTCCTCATCGACCGGGCGAGCCTGCTCACCCTCAACGTGCCCGAGATGACCGTGCTCGTCGGTGGCTTGCGCGCGCTCAACGCCAACGCCAACGGCTCGCCGAACGGCGTCTTCACGAGCCGGCCGGGCACCTTGAGCAACGACTTCTTCGTCAACCTGCTCGACATGGGCACCAAGTGGACGAAGGCGAAAGAAGAGGGCCTTTACGAGGGGCTCGACCGCGCGACCGGGAAGAAGAAGTGGACGGCCACCCCCGTCGACCTCGCCTTCGGCTCGAACGCCGAGCTCCGCGCGGTGGCCGAGGTCTACGGCTCGGCCGATGCCGGCGAAAAGTTCGTGAACGACTTCGTCAAGGCGTGGGCCAAGGTCACCAACCTGGACCGCTTCGACCTCGCCAAGCACTAACGATCAAGACGCGAGTGGCGACACTCGTGACCTCCAGCGGCCGCGCCGGAGCACCACAGTAGGTCAGGCGGAGAACTGTGGTGTTCCGGCCGAGCCTCCTCGCCGAGCCGCCTTCCGGCACGAAACGAGGCTGCACCGTCACGGTCTCACGGCGCCGCACCGAGCATCATGAGCCACAGCGACGATCCCCCATGACTCCTGCAGTAGACGAGCCGGCTCCCATCCCGCGAGATCGTCGGCTCCTCGATAAAGAGCCCCGACTCCGGAAAATGGGTGACCTGCTCCAGCGCGCCCCCCGCCGCCGGCATACGATAGATATTCTGATGACTCTTCTGCACGTAGATGAAGCGCCCATCCGGAGCATAGAACTGGTGCCGCAGCCTCTCCGATGAGGACGCGAGGACCTCCTCTGTCCCCCCCGCCGCAGGGATCCGCGCCAGCCCATACTTCGTCCCCTCCGGCGAATTCTCACTCGTGCAGTAGGTGACGAAGCGGCCCTCCGGAGACCACTTCCCCTCGTACTTCTCCGACGACGAGAACGTCAAACGGCGCGACCGACGCGTACCCACATCGAACGTGAACAGCTGGAACACACCCTCCACCTGGGTCGAGTAGACCAGCGCCTTGCCGTCGGGAGAGGCATCGACGAACGCCACCGGCTCATCGATCCCGAGCGGCTCGGCCCGTCTGCCGTCCATCGCGACTCGCCAGAGCGAGAAACTCCCGTCCGACAGCTGGCGATGGACCAGGAGCTCATTCCCGTCGTGGTTCCAGGCGACGAACGACGCCCCGAGGTCGTTGCTGAGCTGGCTCGGGCGGCTCGACTTGCGCGTCGCCACATCCAGGACCCACACCTCCCGCCGCCCCATCCGGTCACTCATGAACGCGATGCGCCGACCCTCCGGCGAGGCGGCAGGGAACCGGTCGAGGCCCCCACCCCCATTGAGGGCCTCCTCCGCCGCTGCCGGCTCTGCGACCCCGGCCTTGAGCGGGAGCCAGCTCAGATCGAGAGCCCCGTCGCCTTCCACGGCCGCCAGCGTCGGCCCGGCGCCGCCGATCGCCAAGTCGCGCAAATTCCGGGTCAAGAGACCGATCGTGCGAGGTGAGCCCACGAGCTTCCCGGAGGCTTCGTCCACGTCGACCACCTGCATGCGGCTCCCTCCCATCCGTTCGCGCCACACGTAGAAGAGACGCGGCCTGGAAGGGTCCCACGTATGACTCCACCCCTCGAGCAGCTCCTCGGGCTTCCCCCCCTTCGCCGGCATGCGCAGGATCTTGTTCGCGGCGATGCCCGCGGAGTCGCCCACCTCCAGAGTGAGCCAGGTGCCCTTGGGGGAGTACTGGAGGCGCACGATCTCCCACGTCGAATCCTTGCTCTCGAGGAGCACCCGCGACGTACCGTCTTCGACCGAGACCTCCACCACCGAGCGGTGCCCCTCACAGCCGCTCACATAGGCGATCTTCTTCTCGGTCGGGTGCCACACCGGGAAGTTGGCGTTGACCGCCACCTGCCACGGCTTCCCGTGGGAGGCGGGCCCCACCCAGAGGTCTCCGCCGTAAGCCCGGAGGTCCCACCCGAAGGGCGAACCCAACCGGATGATCCCCGTGCGAGAAGAGCGCGTCGAGATGAACGCGATGGAATCGCCGTCGGGCGAGAACACCGGCTGAAAATCCGGGGCCGGATCGTTCGTGATGTTCTCGTCCTCGCCGCCGCCGCCGAGGCGACGAATGTAGATCTCGAGGTTCCCGGAGCGGTCCGAGGCATAGGCCAGCCACTTACCGTCCGGCGACAACGCCGCCCCCGCCGTGATGCCCACATCATTGGTGAGGCGTTGCATCGTGGTCACGGCGAGAGGCGCCGGCCGCTCTCGCCTCGTCCCCACGGACCACGCCAGGGCCGCCACCAGCACGAACGCCCCCCCGAGCGCCAGCCCCAGGTATGCGCCGCGCCGAGGTCGCCTCTCGGCCGGCGCGGGCAGTGCCAGACCCGGCGTCGAGACCGAGGCCCCCGACAGCACATCCAGCGCAAAGAGCAGATCGCGGGCCGACTGAAAGCGCTGGTCCGGGTTCTTTTCCAGGCAGTGCAGGACCAGCGGGGGGAGGCCCGGATAGAGCCCCGACGACAGCGGCGCGACCTCGGGGAGCTCGTCGTGGATGATCGCGTGCATCGTCTCGATCTGCGTCTCGCGCTCGAAGGCCCGCTGGCCGTAGAGCATCTCGAACAGGACGAGCCCGAAGGAAAAGATGTCGGAGCGGTAATCGGCAGGCCGCCCGCGCGCCTGCTCCGGGGACATGTAATTGACCGTGCCGAGGATCGCCCCCGTCTCGGTCTCCGGCGTCACCGTCGGAGAATGGGCCTCGTCGAGCGGCGACGGTGCGGCGAGTTGCTTGGCCAGCCCGAAGTCGAGGATCTTCAGGCGGCCATCGCGCGTCAGAAAAATGTTCGCCGGCTTGAGATCCCGATGAATGATCCCTTTCTCATGAGCCGCGGCCAGCCCCCTGGCGATCTCCTTCGCATATTCGATCGTCTTGCGAGCGGGGAGCGCGCCCGTGAGCAATCGATCGCGGAGCGTCTCTCCCTCAAGCAACTCCATCGCCGCGAAGACCACCCCGTCCTGCTTCCCGAAATCGAAGATGGAGAGGATGTTGGGGTGTGAGAGCGCGGCCACCGCCTTGGCCTCCCGCTCGAAGCGAGCGAGCGCCTCGGGGTTCTGTACCATGCGGTCGGGTAGAACCTTGAGCGCCACATCCCGGTCGAGCTTGGCGTCCCTCGCCCTGTAGACCTCGCCCATCCCACCGGCCCCGAGCGGCGCAAGGATCTCGTAGGGACCGAGCCGGGTGCCAGACGCGAGCGTCATGGGAGACGGGATCCGTCTTGAGCGGCGCGACGTCCGCGGTCCGGTTCGTTCACGCTCCGGCTCGTCGGTATCGAGGCGGCAGGTGGACGAGCGATCGTCCAGCCGGCGAGGACGCGCGTGGAAAGGCAAAGCATGTCACCCCCTGGTCGGAATACGACCCGGTCAATGCTCATCTGCTACATCGTATGAGTCAAGTTCTAGGGAGGTGGGTGACGGTATGAAACAACCCCGGTTTCGCGTTGGGCCAGGGGAAGGGGATGGCCCATCACAGCCGAGGGGCGCATCCTACTCGATGAAGAAGCGGGCGTCAGAACGGCCGCTTGCGCGCCCGCAGGCGGCGCTCGATACGGGTCAGATGATGCTGATAGTTGAGCCATAACGGGTCGCCCGTGCGGGCGTATTCTTGCTCGAGTTCCCGCTTGACCGGCAGGAGATAACGCAGTCCCTCCCGCCTCCACATGCGTTTGGCGAAATAGGCGCACATGGCGCCGATGGAGAGCGCCTTCTGCTCGAGGCTCCTCCAACCGAGCGTGTCCAGATGCCGCACGATCGGCGCGAAGGCGCGCGCCGGGCGCCTCGCCTCCGCGGCCTCCAGGAGCAGCCATTCGGCGATGGTCCGCGGCATACCGATCACCTCCTCGGTGAGGCCCCGCGCCGCGGCCTGGGGAACGTACTTGGCCAACCATGCCTCACAGGCCCGCTTCTGCTGGTTGAAGGACCTCTTGCCCAGACGCTTCTTGATCTCGACCATCGCGTAATGAGCCTCGTCGCCGAGTTCTTCGTCGGTCTGGGTCATGGCGCGCTCCTCTTCGGGTCGCCTCCTGGAGGCGCCGTGCCGATCCAGTCCCACCATTGGCAAGGCATCTTGGGACCCAGGGCCTCGGGCCAGAGACCCTGGCCATTGCAAAGCTCGAAACACGCATCGCAAAGGGTCTTGCCAAAGCCGCCGCTATTACGTCTACCGAGGTAGGTGTCCTGGCACCGCTCGAAGTGCTTCTGACAGTTGGAGCGCGCCGGCAGGACCCGCGGCCTGGCCGCCTCCTTCTTCACCCGCTCCGCCTCCTGCCCCACCGCCACCATCGCCGCCGTCACCTCCTGCCATGCCTGACCGAGCTCGGGCACCGTCGGCGGCCCATGCGTCAGAATGAGCGTCGCCAGCGCCCCCACCGCCAGGATCGGCAAGAGCGCATCATCGATGGTGCCGATGAGCGTCGTATCGTCCGCCACCAGGACGGCGCCGGCGGCAAAGAGCGCGCCCTGGGCACGCTTACGGGGCGCACCGCGCTCGGTCAGGCGTTCGTAGCGGGACAGAGCCTCCTCGGCGCGCCGGATGCGCTGGCCGAGTTCCTGCCGGCCCCTTTCGGATACCCCAAGGGTCGCGAGTTTCGCGAGCGCGCTCCGTGCTGCGGCGAGCTGCTGGCGACCCATCGCCAGGTCATCGGCCGTGGGTTCTTGGGAGCTGCCGGCGGGAGGCGAGGAGGCATGGGCAGCGAGCGGCGCGAGCACGAGGAGGAGCACGAGTTGTGCGGCGCGTGGCACGAGGAGGGCGCAGACTCTTCGTTGGCGCATCGTCATCTCCAGAGAGGGGCGCATCCTACTCGAAGGTTGGTGACGGTATTCAACAACCCCAGTTTCTCGTTGGGCCTGGGGAAGGGGACGGCCCATCACCGCCGATGGGGCCGACTGGGGGGCGCTATGGGATACGGCTCATCCATCGTGGCTCAGGATGTTCACCAACCTGCCGAAGGGATCGCGCACGAAGAACCGGCGCACCCCCCAGGGCTCATCGGCCGGGCCATACTCGATCGGGATCCTCGCCTTCTTCACCCGAGCGAGCGCCGCGTCGAGATCGTCGACCTCGATCGATAGGTCTGGCACCGGCGCCCCCGAGCCGCCTTCCGACATGAAACTGAGCTGCACCGTCATGGTCTCGTCAGAGCCGTAGGTAGCGATCCATCCCATATCCATCAGGAGGTCGAGACCGAGGAGGTCCTGGTAGAAGCGCTTGGCTTCGGCTGGATCGGACACCCCCAGGTTGGCAACGACGCGTTTCACCTTCATGGTCATCTCCGTTTCACGTTCACGACTGGCCTGTCATGGGCGAGCACAGGGACCCCATCGCCACAGAAGGCGGCGCATGATAGGCCACATCGCGCGGGGTCGTCCCGTTTCGGGCCAAGAGGGCCCCGAGTCTCAGGGGCTCTCGCGAGCATCAACACAGGCGCCGCGCGCCGCGCGCCGCAGCTGGTTCATGAGCTCCTCTTGCACCTCCACCAGCGTCGCGGCCCGAGCATCGAGCCTGGACACGCCGGGCCTCCCCGGAACCGCCGGCGCCTCGGGCAGCGCGGCCCGCGGGCAGCCGTCCTGCAGGCCGGCCTCGGCCACCCGCAAGAGATCCACCGCGTGCTGCTCCCCGGCATGGGCCGAATCGGGCCACGTCAGTTGCCCCTCGGCCCGCACCTGATCGCCCTCATAGAGGGCCCACGAAAGGATCGTCTGCGCGCTGCTCCCCCAGAAAGAACCGCTGCTCCCCATGCCGATCCCCGTATCCTCGGGCCAGCGCGGCACGAGCCCGGCGGGCAGCGGGTAGGACTCCGCGCGCACCTGAACCGAACGCACCTCCTTCGCCAGGATGGCCATCAGCGCCGCCTCGCGCAGATTGTCGACCGGCACCCTGCCCATGCGCACGTTCACGCGCCGCCCCGCGTCCGTCTTGTCATGAACCACCGAGCCATCGTTCCCGAGCACGAGCCCCGAGCAGGACGATGCGACATACGCCGCGCCGCTCGCCAGGTCATAGGCGCGGACCTCGTCGCAAAAGCGGTAATGCCCCCGACGCCCTCGAATGAACCACCAACCGCTTCGAGGCGCCCTGAAGGCCCCCAGCGGCAACGCCGGCACCTCGGGCCGCGCCTCCTCGAGGCACGTACGCCACGCCACGTAGCGCCCGCCGGCCGGCTTGCTTCGCGCCTGGCTCCAGCATCTCTGCGCCTGCGCCTTGGGCGAAAGAGGGGCCGGCGGAGGAAACGGCGCGCGGGGGGAATGGGACAGGGCCGCGAGCGCCTCCTCGGCGCGCAGGACCCAGCCGGCCGTCTCCTGACCACAGCGTTCGTCCGCCGCGGGGCACAGAAACGCGGGCGGAACCTCACCGTGCTCGCCGTCGCTCGCCAGCGCAGGCCGTAGGTCCGGGGGCAGCACCACGCTCGGCTGCGGGTCGCGCAACGAGAGGTAGGACCGTAGCCACTCCTCGCCCCCATCCTCCCAGAAGGTCCGGAGCGAGAGCGCGCTCTTGTCCTCGAGGTCGCGCGAGTTCTCGATGCTCAGGCGGAAGCAGGGCAGCTTGAGCAGCTCGGCGAGCTTCCGGTTGTAAGGCTCCACCGCCGCCCCGGCCGGGAGAGAGCGCAGTTGTCGGTCGAGCTCATCGAGCGCGACGCGGGCGGCCTGGTACTCCGGCGTCTTGGGCATACAGGCCCTAAGAGGCTCCGCTCTCCCCGCCGAGTGCGCCGCCACCACCCCGCACAGGACCAGGAGCCCGAGCCGGGTCGGACGCCTACGGCCCCCCAGGCCCACCCCCGATTTCAAGATTCCCAAGTCTCTGTACGCCAGGAGCCTTTGTCAAGCGAGCGGGCCGTGTCGGCGCATCGGAGGGCGTGCGGTGGCAAATGGGGAGACCGGTTCGAGTCGCGTGAGGGCCGGCCCGAGATGCGGGGCGACCGGTCCGAGGCGCGAGGGAGGCGCTGGGGGGCGCGGAGGAGGTGCTCCGAGGCGCGAGGGAGGCGCTGGGGGGCGCGGCGGCGGTGCTCCGAGGCCCGGGGGAGGCGCTGGATCGCACGGGGGACCCGCTCGGAGGCGCGGCGAGGCCGCTGCGGCGTGCGGCGGCGGCGCTTTCAGTGCGCGCAGTGGCGTTTTCGATGCGCGCAGCGGCGCTTTCAGTGCGCGCAGTGGCGCTTTCGGTGCGCGCAGTGGCGATTTCAGTGCGCGTAGTGGCTTCTCCAGTGCGCGCAGTGGCGCTTTCGGTGCGCGTAGGGGCGTTTTCAGTGCGCGCAGAGGATCTCCCAATGCGCAGAGTGGCGCTTTCAGTGCGTAGAGAGGCGCTTTCAGTGCGCGCAGTCACGTTTTCAGATCGCGCGATTCACCTCTAAGAGTCGGGGAATATCCACCCGTTATGCCCCCACCGGGCATCGCTTCCACGGAATGCGTCAACGCCGCCGGCGAACCCCGCCCCGCCCCACCCGGCGTCCCCGCCACACCCTACGTCCTCCCCACAAAATGATCTCCTCCCACCCCCGCCTCCGACCCCTCGTCACCGCAGCAGAAAGCCGGAACAATTTGCGCCCCCTTCCCCACCCGCGCGCAGAAATTTCGCGTCTTTACGCCCCAATACCGCGTCCCGCCGTCTGGACCCACCCTTGCAAAAACGGCCGTCGCCATGTCGGCGACCAAGCCACAAATCCCCGGAACCGGGCTCCCTCTCGGCCTCTTCGGCGCCATCGTCGCCGTCTCCGTGGCGCTGTTCGTCGTCTGGGGCGGCTGGCTGTGGACGGCCCCGCGCGAGACCTCCCACCTCGCCCGCTTCACCGTCTCCTACCTCGTCGTCGTCCCGCTCGCGGCGCTCGCGCTCCTCGCCGTCCACCGCTGGAGCTGGCCGCACATGCTGGCCGCCGTCGCCACCATCTGGTGCATCAAGCTCGTCGTCACGGCGCTCCTCTATCTCGCCCTCGCCCGCGGCACGGCGGTGCAGCTCGACCCCGCCCGCCTCGAGCCGCGCGCCCCGCCCGCCGAGCAACCGCTCACCACCTATCACGCCGCGACGGGGGGGGACCCCCACGGCGCGCTGGCCGGACGAGTGACGCTCTCCGGCCAGCCCCTCGTGGGGTCCATCGTCTACCTCGTCGCGCCGCCGCCCGGCCGCCCGCTCACCCCCGGGGCGCCCGTGGATCTCATGATCGAGCAGGCGCGCTACGACCGGCCGCTCACCCTGGCCCTCGTCGGCGACACCGTGCGCGTGCACAGCCGCGACGGCGAGCTCCACACCGTGCACCTGCGCGAGGAGCTCGCCCCCACCGGCGAGCGCGTCCTCGGCAACCAGCCGCTCCGGCCCGGCGCCGTGGTCCCGCTGCCCATGCGCAAGCCGGGCCGCTACCGCCTCACCTGTGACAACCACCGCCAGGAGACCGCCTGGCTGATCGTGGCGGACCATCCCTACGCCACCACCACCGGCCCCGGGGGCGGCTTCTACCTCCCGGCGGTGCCGGCCGGCGCGCTGCGGCTCGAGGCGCTGGCCGTCACCGCGGGCGGCCTCGCGCAGGCGCACCGCGCGCTCACCCTCGCCGACGGCGCGACCGCGCAGATCGAACTCGCGCTCGCACCCCCCGCACCCGCTGCGGCAGCGACCCTCACCCCATCCCCGCTCATGCCAGCACACAAGGAGAACACGCTGCGATGAACCCGAGATCCCATGCGCTCCTCCTCGCGGGCGCGCTCACCCTCGTGGCCTGCGACGCCGACGACTGGGGGCCCTCCGAGCTGCTCGAGGGCAAGAGCTCCCAGGCGGCCAAGGTGCTGCGCCGCGGCCGGCTGTCCTACGCCATCTACTGCGCCGGCTGCCACGGCGAAAAGGGCGACGGCAACGGCCCCGCGGCGCGCTTCCTCAACCCGAAGCCGCGCGACTTCCGCGTCGGCCGGCTCAAGTTCGCCACCGTGCCCGCCGGCTCGGCGCCGCGCGACGACGACTACATGAAGGTCCTGCGCTATGGCCTGCACGGCACGGCCATGCCCGCCTGGGAGCTCCTGCCCCTCGACGAGCAGCGCGCCATCGTCACCTACATCCGCATGTTCTACCCCGACGCGGCCAAGGACCCGCCGGCCGGGGCGCTGGCCCTCCCCGCCGATCCCTGGTTCGGCCAGGAGCAGAAGGGCATCGCCGAGGGCGAGCGGCTCTACCACGGCTTCGCCGCCTGCTACAGCTGCCACCCGGCCTACGTCACCAAGCCCAAGATCGTCGAGTACGCGGCCAGCTACAAGCAGCCGGTCACCGGCTTCCGCGACACCCTCTACGAGGCCGAGGCCAAGGACAGCGACTGGGGCGCGCCCATCAAGCCGCCCGACTTCCTCTTCGACGAGGTCAAGTTCGCCCGCACCCGCGAGGACCTCGCGCAGGTCATCGGCACCGGCGTCGGCGGCACGGCCATGCCGTCGTGGGGCACGGGGCTCACGCCCGAGCAGCTCTGGGGGCTCGCCTATTACGTGGACTCGCTCATCGTCCAGCGCGCGACGCCCATGGCGGCGGCGCACCGGCGCGCGCTCCTCACGCAGCCGCCCTACCAGCCGCCACCCCCACCGCCGGATCCGTCCGAGCCGGCGGGCCAGGCGCCCGCGGGCGGCACCGCGCCGGGAACCCAGAAACCCTGACCGACCCTCCCCCGAGGGCGAGCACAAAGGACCAAGGACACATGAGCACCGCCGCAAGCACACTGGGCGCCGCGACGGCACCACCGCTCGCGACACCCCTCGTCAACCGCCAGCTCGTCAAGGCGCACATCATCGCCGGCTTCACGTTCTTCTTCATCTCGCTGTTCGGCGGCCTCCTCTATGCGCTGCAGCTCAGCCGCCTCTACCCGTTCCCCGGCGTCGAGCTGCTCTCGCCGGGGCGCGTGCGCATGCTGCACACCAACGCCGTCGCCTACGGCTTCCTCCTCAACTGTTTCATGGCCGCGCTCTACTGGATCGTTCCCCGCCTCACCGGCGAGCGCGTCCTGAGCCGCGGCCTCTCCTGGGTCATCTTCGGCGCCTGGCAGGCCGTCGTCACCGCGGCGGCGCTCGGCATCCTCGGCGGGCACGCCCAGGCCATCGAGTGGGGCGAGACGCCGGTGTTCGTCGATCCCTTCGTGGTCATCGGCGCCGCGCTCCTCATCGCCAACGTCTCGACGCCCATCCTCCGGGTCCACCGCCGGCCGCTCTACGTCACCCTCTGGTACTTCTCGGCCATGATGGTGTGGATGCCCCTCACCTACGTGATGGGCAACTACGTGCCGCAGTTCTTCGTGCCGGGCGCGGGCGGGGCGGCGGTGACCGGGCTCTACATCCACGACCTCGTCGGCCTCACCGTCACCCCCCTCGGCTGGGGCATGATGTACTACTTCGTCCCGGTCATCCTGAAGAAGCCGGTCTGGAGCCACACGCTCTCGCTCATCGGTTTCTGGGGGCTCGCCTTCTTCTACCCGCTCAACGGGGTGCACCACTTCTTCTACAGCCCCATCCCCATGTACGCGCAGTACGGCGCGGTCATGTCCACGATCGCCGTCGAGATCGTGGTGTTCACCGTGATCGTCAACTTCTTCATGACCCTGCGCGGCCGGGGCCGGCTTCTGCGCGAGAACCTGCCCGTCCGGTGGTTCTACACGGGCATGGTGCTCTACTTCGTGACCTGCCTGCAGTGCGCCTTCCAGACCACGCTCACGTTCCAGAAGATCATCCACTTCAGCGACTGGGTCGTGGGCCACGCGCACCTCGTCATGTTCGGCGTGTTCGGCTTCTGGATCCTGGGCTCCATCACCTACCTCTGGCCGCGCTTGGTCGGGCGGGCGTGGTGGAGCGAGCGGCTCAATAGCTGGAACTACTGGCTGTCGACGCTCGGGATCGTGGTCATGTTCCTCGACCTCCTCGTGGCCGGGGTGGTGCAGGGCTACCTGTGGCAGAACCTCGCGCCCTGGGAGCGTTCGCTCACGGCGTCGCAGCCGTTCTGGCACCTGCGCACGATCGCCGGCACGGCGATCGTCGTGGGGCAGATGCTGCAGGCGTACAACCTGTGGATGACGGCGCGCAGCGGCGCGGTCGAGTCCACGTCCGGGGCCGAGGCGCCCGTCGCCGAGCCGGCGGTCGGCTGAGCCGACGCGTCCGATACGAGGAGTCCACCGATGGAACGTGTGACGACGATCTTGTTTGCCGCGGGCATCTTCTGCTTCGCGCTGGCCGGGGTGGTGACGGGGTATCTGCCGGTCGCCCACCTGTCGAAGATCCGCTACCAGACGCTGGAGCAGATCGCGACCGAGCCGTCGCCGGCCTTCGTCGATCTGTCGCGGCGCTATCCCGAGACGTTCAAGCGCTACTACGGCGAGCCGACGGCGGAGAACTTCCGCCGCGCGCTCCGCCTCGGGCGCGACACCTACATCGCCGAGGCGTGCTGGCACTGCCACTCGCAGTTCACGCGACCGGTGTCGAACGAGGACGTGCGCTTCGGCAAGGTGTCGTGGGCGGCGGAGTACATGAACGAGATGTTCCTGCCGCACCTGTTCGGCACGCGGCGGGTGGGGCCGGACCTCATCCGCGAGAGCGGGCGGCACTCGAACGACTGGCACGTGGCGCATTTCTATGATCCGACGAACGTGGTGCCCACGTCGGTGATGCCGCGGTTCACCTGGTTCTTCGACGGCGAGCAGCCGAACGAGAAGGGCATCGCGATGGTGACGTACATGCAATGGCTCGGCAGCTGGGCGACGCCGCAGGCGGTGGCCCGCAAGGAGGCGGAAGCTCATGGCGCCCGTTGAGTTGAATCTGGTCCCGGTGGGGTCCGCGAAGGCGGCGCCGAGCGGCGGCGCGCCGGCCCCGTCTCACGATCCGGCGTTCGATCCGGCGCCCGATCCGGCGCGAGGCCCGCGGCGGTGGCTGTTCTGGACGGTGACCATGCTCGGGCTCGGCGGCGCGGGGGTGGCGTTCGTCTACAAGATCGCCGAGTTCCTGTTCACGATGGGCAGCACCGAGGTGCAGGGCTTCGCCGACGTGCCGGTGACGGTGTACTTCGTGGTGGCGACGGGCTGGCTGTGCCTGCTCGTGTGGTGCTTCCTCTCCGGCAAGTTCACCGATCTCGAGCGGGCCAAGTACGACTTTCTCGCCAAGGAGGAGGAGTATGAGCGGCAAGGGCAATGAGGCGGCCGGCGGCCCGGAGCCGCTCACGGAGTCGGTGCGCGACGAGCACGAGACGCGCATGACGTACGACCCGACGGGCCGGCTGCCGTGGTTCGTGGTCGTGCTCTGGGTGTCGGCGATGACCGGCTTCGCGGCGTACTTCCTGCGCTATCTGGTGGCGGACCTCCGCCAATGGGGTCTGTAGGGTCTCAGGCGGCGAGGGCGGGCGTGGAGGGCGCGGGGGACGCGCTCGTGTGCCGCCACTGCGGCCTGGCGTCGCGCTCGCTCCTCGGCGGGGGCAGTGCGTATTGCTGCTACGGCTGCGAGCTGGCCGCCGAGATCGCGGCCGAGGCGGCGCAGCACAAGACGCGGCTCAAGGGCGTGCTCACCTTCGGCCTCCTCCTCTCCATGCTGGTGATGATGCTGTCCCTGTTCCTGTTCGCCGAGGACGTGTACGAGGCGGGGCAGGATCCGGTGATGGCGCGGCTGCGCGGGATCTACCGCGGGGCGGCGGCGCTCCTGTCGACGCCAGTGGTGGTGCTGTGCGGTGGGCCGCTCATGTTGCGTGCGGCGCGGGCGCTGCACGGCGGACGGCTGACGATGGAGCTCCTCGTGGGCACGGCGGCGGCCGCGGCCTATGGGCTCTCGCTCTGGAACATCGCGGCCGGGCGGCCGGCGGTGTACTTCGACAGCGCCACGTCGGCGCTCATGCTGGTCACGCTCGGGCGGTACCTCGAGGCGAGCGCGCGGGCCCGCGCGGCCGGGCTGCTCGGACCGTCGCTCGAGCCGGCGCGCGAGCCGGTGCTGGCGGGGCCGGGGCCGGGATCGGAGGCGGGTGAGCCGGAGGAAGGGCCGCTCGTGCCGACGGCGCCGGCGCTGCTCGTGCCGGGGATGCGCGTCGAGGTGGCGGTGGATCAGGTGGTGCCGGTGGACGTGGCGCTCGGGGAGGGGCCGGTGGAGGTGAACCTGGGGGTGCTCACGGGCGAGCCGGCGCCGCGCACGATGGCGGTGGGCGAGCGCGTGCCGGCGGGCGCGGTGCCGGTGTCGGGGCCGCTGCGGGGGAAGGCGCTCACGGACGCGCGCGACTCGACGCTCGGCCGGCTCGCGGAGCTGGCCCGCTCGCTGCGCGCGCGCTCGTCGCGCATCGAGCGCAGCGCGGATCGCTTTGCCGCGGCGCTGGTGCCGCTCGTGTGGCTGGCGGCGTTCGGGGCGCTTGTGTGGTGGACGGCGCATGCGTCGTTCGAGCGGGGCGTGGTGGTGGCGCTGGCGGTGGTGCTGGCGGCGTGCCCCTGCACCTATGGGGTGGCGATCCCGCTCGTCTTGTGGCTGAGCCTGCGCAAGGCGCTCGAGCACGGGGTGCTCATCAGGAACGCCGCGGTGCTGGAGCGGCTCGCGCGGGTGCGCACGGTGGCGTTCGACAAGACGGGGACGCTCACGGTGAGCACGCCTGCGGTGCGCGCGGTGGAGATGGGCGAGGGGCTCGGGCGCGAGGAGGCGCTCGCGTTCGCGGCGGGGCTCGAGCGGGGCAGCCGGCATCCGGTGGCGCGGGCGCTCGTGGCGCTGGCGGAGCGCGAAGGGGTGCGGGACGCGGCGGTGGTGGAGCGGCGGTTCGTGGTGGGGCGCGGCGTGCGCGGGCGGGACGCGATCGGCCGCGAGCTGCGGCTCGGGTCGGCGGTTTTTATCGACGAGGAGGGGGGCGGACTGGCGGCGTTGGGGGCGGGCGAGTGGGAGGGGATCTGGCTCACGGTGGAGGGTCGGGGGTGGGCGCGGTTCGCGGTGGACGAGGAGGTGCGGCCGGAGGCGGCGGCTGCCGTGGCGGCGTTGCGGGCGCAGGGGATGGGGGCGGTGGTGCTGACCGGCGACGCGGGCGGAGGGGCGCGCAAGGTGGCGCAGGCGCTGGGGGTGCCGGTGTCGGCGGGGCTCTCGGCCGCGGACAAGGTCGCGCAGCTCGGAGCGCTGGCGGAGGGGGGCTCGGTCGCTCACGCTCGCGACGACGCTCACGCTCACGCTCGCGCTGAGGCTCACGCTCACGCGGAGGGTCGCGCGGAGACTCACGCTCACGCTCACGCGGATCGGGTGGCGATGGTGGGCGATGGATTGAATGATGCGCCGGCGCTGGCGTCCGTGGGCCCGAGCTTCGCGCTCGACGGCGGCTCGGGTCTGGCGCGCGGCATGGCGGGGGTGACGCTCCTGCGTCCGGATCTGCGCCTCGTGCCGTGGACGCTGGGGCTGGCGCGGCGCGCCGTCCGTCTGGCGCGGCGCAGCCTGGCGGTGGCCACGATCTACAACCTGCTCTTCCTCGGCCTGGCCCTGTGCGGCGCACTGCGTCCGGTGTGGGCCGGGCTGAGCATGCTCGGCTCGTCTCTGCTCACGCTGGCGAGCGCGCTGCGCATGGGGGCGTTCCCCGGCCCCGAGGGGAGCGAGGCATCTGAACCGTCGCAGGAGGCGATGGCGGCGCCGGTGCCGGCGCCGGCGCCCGATGCGCGGGCGCTCATGGCAGAGGAGGCGAGGGCATGAGCTCGCTCGCCACGGCGTTCGTGACCGGCCTGCTCGGCAGCCTGCACTGCGCCGTCATGTGCGGCCCCCTCGTCACCGCGGGCTGCTCGGGCCGGCGGGGCGACGTCGGGCGCTACGCCCTCGGCCGCCTCGTGTCCTACGCCACGGTCGGCGCCGTGTTCGGCCACCTCGGCCACCAGGCCCTGATGCTGGCCCCGGTCGAGACAGTGGAGAACGTGGCCGTGCTGCTCGTGGCCGGCTATGCGGCGCTGCGCGGGCTCCGGCTCCTCGGCACAGCGCCCCGTCAGATCATGTCCAGAACCACCAGCGTGTGCGAGGGACCTTCTGTGCAGGGCCCGGAGCGCGCTTCCGCAGGCATTGGCAGTAGGTCCAGCCCTGGGCCCTCAGCGTGGGCCGAGGACCCCGAGCGCGGAGCGGCCCTGCACAGAAGGTCCCTCGCGGTGGCCACCAAGTTGCTGGGCACCGTACTCGGCCAACGAGCGGCGGGCGATGTCGGCGGGATCCCGGCGGCTGGGGTTGGCGCGGGCGGAGCGCGGCTCGTCCCGCTGCGGCCCCGGCCGCCTGCGCGGTCGCGCGGATTGTCGGGGGCCTGGCTCCTCTCGCTCTTGCCGCGGAGCGGGCTCGGTCTCGGGCTGGTCACGGGCGTCCTGCCCTGCGGCCTCCTCGCCTCCGCCTGGCTGCTCGCCATGTCCACCGGGCAGGCCCTCGGCGGAGCGCTGGTGATGACCGTGTTCGGCCTGGCGAGCGCGCCGGGCCTGCTCTTGCCCTGGTTCGGGCAAAAGATGCTCGCGCGTCGGGGGCTCCGCCTGACGGCGCGCGTGCAGGGCGTGGCGTGGCTCCTCCTCGCGCTGTGGATCGCCGCGCGCCCGCTCTTCGCCGCCGCCCATTGCCACGCGGGGTGACGGCGCCCATCGCCTCACCGAGCTGCTCGCCACGCGGGGTGACGGCGCCCACCGCCTCCACGAGCCGCTCGTTCTCTCTTGGAGCGAGACCGGCCGGGCGATGACGCGGCCCCGTCTGGCACCTCCCCACGGCTCGCGGGGGCCGCCGTCCCTATCTTCACCGGCGTGTCCGAGCCACCCTCTCTCCCATGGTGGGCCGTGCGTCGCGCGCTCACGGCCGTGAACGAGCTCGCGCTCGCGCTCGAGGAGCGACTCGCGGGGGTCGACCCGGCCGCGGTCCGGGTCCACAGCACGATGGCCGAGCTGCAGGTCGCGGTCTTCGTCCTCGAGCTGGCGATCGAGCGCACGGCGTCGGCGCTCCGCGCCCTGGTCGATGCCGGCGCGCTCTACGCGCACGTCCGCCGCCCGCTCGCCGACGCGCTGTCCTTTGGCCGCAGGGCCGTGCGCGATGGCGATGAAGAGGCGTACGAGCTGGCGGCGCGGGCGTTCGAGGCCGCCTGCGCCGCGGCCACGCCGCCCGGCGAGCCTCCGCGACCGGAGTTTTTGCGCCTGCGCGCCACGCTCCTCGATCTGCTCGCGGCCGCGCGCTGGCTGTCGCCCCCTGCCACCGGAGCGAACCCCTTGGCAGAGGCGTGGGCGGTGGGACACCCGCACGTCGAGCCGCCCCCGCCCGGCCGCCCCGTGTCGACGACGCGCCAGGCCCTCCAGGTCACGATCGCGGTCGGGCTCGCCCTGCTGGCGGGCACCCTGGTCTCGAGCACGCGCGGCTACTGGGCGGTGATCGCCGCGTTCGTCGTCTTCAACCGCGCGAACAGCGCCGGGGCCACCCTGGCCATCGCCTGGCAACGGGCGCTCGGCACCGTGGTGGGCGTCGCCGCCGGCCTGACCCTCGCGCACTTCGTCACCGGCCACACCCGCAGCGAGCTCGCGGTGCTGTTCGGCAGCATGTTCCTCTTCTCCTATTTCCTGCGCGTGGCCCCGATCCCGGCCATCGCCAGCCTCACCTCCGCCGTGGCCGCCCTCTATGGGTTGCTCGGACGGTACTCGCCCGGGCTCCTCTATCTCCGCCTCGTCGAGACGCTGATCGGTGCGGGCATCGGCGCGGCGGTCGCGGCGCTGGTGCAGCCGGTGCACACGGTCCGCGCGGTGCGGGCGGCGCTCGGGGAGATGCTGCGGTCGCTAGCCGATTACCTGGCCGAGGCGGTGGCCGAGCGTCAGCCGGGCACGTCGCGCGTCGCCCTCCTCGGCGCGGCGCGGCAGCTCGACCGCAAGCTGCAGGACGTGCGGGATCTGGTGGAGCCGGTGGCGGGGTCGCCGCTCGTGCGGGTAGCCCCGGGCCTCGCGCGCATGCTCCAGATCGCCTGGGCGGTCGTGTCCTTTGCCCGGCCGCTGGTCGCCGCCGACGCCATCGCCGCGATCGGCGAGCCGGCGGGACGCCAGCTGCGGGAGGCTGGCCGGCGGCTGGTCGAGAACGCCCGCGCGCTGGCCCAGGCGCTCGCGGACGGCCAGCGGCGTGCGCTCGTGGCCGCGGTGCCCCTGGTCGAAGACGCCCGACGTGGGCTCTCACCCGCCGAGCGGGGCGCGCACGGCGCCGCGAGCCCGGCCGCGGCCCTGCACTGGCTCACGCGCCTCGACGAGGCGCTGCTCGTCCTCGACCGCGTGGTGCACGACCCCGGCGCGCGCGTGCGCCAGAGGTAGAGGCGGCGCGGCGCGCGATCTACCGGCTCTGCTTCAACCGACGCAGCGCGGCCAGGCAGCGTGCAAGGCTCTGGCTCGTTCGGGCCGCGACCTCGGGGCGCCAAGGGCCACTCACATACTCACTCACCTGCGCGAGGTATCCCGGACCGACCTGCGCCGTGCTCCCCTCCAGAGGCACGAGATCCTCGCGGAGGATGCGCTTCCGCGACTTTCGCGCGAGGTTGATCAGCGCCTGCTTGGGATCGTCGAGTCGCTCGGGCTCACTCGGAACGAGCGACGCCGGGACGGAGAGGTAAGCAGCGATCCGGTCACGGTCGGCGAGGAGCCAGGCCTCGGTCTCACGCACGGCGATCCGGAAGCACATCCGAGTCGCCGCCTCGGGCAAGAGGCGCGCGACCAGGGCCCCGGCGCAGGGTTCATCATGATCGAGGTCCCGCAGGACCAGCCAGGGCGAGAAGGCGGCGGCGCAATTGAACCCGTGGAGCTTCTTGTCGAGGCCCATCTTGCCGCCCTGACGATGCACGGGCCCTGCTTCGAGTCCCACGGTGGCGAGGATCCGTCGCGCGACCGGGACATCGACCGGCCCTTCGACGGCCAGGGTGACCACCTTGGGTGCCATCACTCGTCGGAGATCAGGCTGAGCTGCTCGACGCGCGGAGGGGCGGTGCGGGGGATCACCGCCTGGCCGATCGACAGGCCACCGGCGAGGAGCGCACGGATCTGCTCATGAGTGGCGGCGAGCGAGACCCTGGTCCCTCCCTTGGCAGGTTCCAGCATCAGCACCTCTTCCGCGGCGATCGATTCATCCGACAGGAGATCGGCCGAGTGCGTGCTGACCAAGATCTGACGCCCGGTCTTGCGACCGAGGCGCCACATCATGGCCGGGATGTAGCCGATGACGGTGCTGTGCAACGACCGCTCGGGCTCTTCGACAAGGAGGGGGCCCACGCCATCGAGCAGCGCCCACAGCAGCCCCAGCAAACGGAGGGTGCCGTCGGAGAACTGATCCTCGTTTTGCCACCCCGCGTCCGGCCGATCTTGCTCATACAGCCCGCGCAGATGAGGCACCCCGCGTTCATCGGCTACGAGTTCGAGCTTCTCCAGCTGCGGAACGGCGATGCGTGACGCCTCGATGATGCGCCGCATCCGCGCGTTGAAGGTGCGCTTTTGCTCCTGCTGCATCCGCGCCATCTGGTCGAGGAGGTCACCGCCGAAGGGGGCATGTTCACGACCGACGTACCGCTCTCGCTCTCGGATGAGCTGGGGCTCGATGTGGATATCGCTGACCTGGGCCAGGAACTCCGCCACCTGCCGAAACCCCTTGTTGGCGTTCACCTGCTCGAGGTGGGTCTGCGTCAGACGTTGCGGGTCGTCACGGTCCAGCCTGTCCGGTCGGGTGAGCAGTTTCTCGTCACCGTGCCAGACCTCCTCCTTGCGCACGACGGGGGCGTGCGTGCGGTCCTGGTGGAACTCGAGGCGGTAACGCCAGGTCCCATCGCCGATCTGCATCCGGACGTCGAGGACCACGTTCGCGCGGGGGCGGGCCTGCAGCGAGCGGATCTGAGAGACTCCCTGCCGGCTGGCCACCGCACGCTGGAATCCTCCCTGGGGACCGGCGATGTCCCGGAGGAACCGCAGCGCATCGAGGAGGTTGGACTTGCCGGACGCATTGGGGCCGACGAGGAACACCCTCCGCTGGAGTGGGACGTCGACCTCGCGGAAGTTCTTCCAGTTCTCGATCGTGAGGTGTGTGAACCTCATGGGGCCTCGCGTGGGGACGCGGCTACCCTAACAGAGGCGCCCCGGGGACGGAATGCGATGGACGTCGCCACTCCGTCCCGGCGGGGAGCCCGGCCCTGACATCTGGATGTGGAAGGTGAGTGTGAAGGAGATGCGGCGCGGGTGCGGGGCTCAACCGGCCTGCACCGTGATCTGGCGCGGCTTGAGGGCGGGGACCTTGGGCAGCTTCACCCGCAGCACGCCCAGCTTGAGCGTGGCCGCGATCTTGTCGGCGTCGATGCCCTTCGGCACCACGAACTCGCGCCGGTAGTCGACGGCGCGGAAGCCGGTGGCGAGCGCCGTGCCGGGCTGCGGCAGGTCCATGCGCCCCTCGATCGACAGCTGGTCCTTCTCGAGCCGCACGACCAGCCCCTCCTCGGTGACCCCGGGCAGATCGGCCACCAGCAGGATCTCCTCGGCGTTCTCGTAGATGTCCACCGCGGGCGCCACGACCGGCCGGCCGGCCACGGACTCGCGGGCGCGCTCCTTGGGATTGATGATCTGGTTCTGGGTGCTCATGACGTCCTCTCTTCGCTCCTTCGATCCTGTTTCAGGTTGCGCTCACGAGGCGCTCACGACTGGGCCTTGACGGTGATGCTGCGCGGCTGGCTCTCCGGCGTCTTGGCGAGCGTCACCGTGAGCAGGCCGTTCTTGGTCGTGGCCGTCACCCGCTCCGGGTCGATCTTGCAGGGGAACTGGTAGCTGCGCGAGAAACGCACGGCTCCGCGCTCCTGCCGATGCACCGAGTAGCCCTCGGGCACGTCGCGGCGCCGTTCGCCGCTCAGCGTGAGGACCTCCTGGTTGAGCGTGAGCTTGATGTCGTTCTCGGCCAGCCCGGGCAGCTCGACCTGGAGCACGAGTTCGTTCCCCCGGTCGAACAGGTTGCTGCGCGGCCAGGCCGTGGCCGTCACCGGCCCTTCATAGCCGGTCTCCACCTCGTCCCACAGACGATCCATCCGGCGGCGGAACTCGTCCAGGGCGGCAAACGTGCGGTCGATATCATTCCAGCGGGTCAGCATGACTCTGTACCTCCTCGCTTCGCGTTCTTTCTTTCGAACCCCCTCGGTTCTGTCCCTTCGGTAATCATCGAGTTTTGAGGCGTCAACAGGGGGGGAACGAAACCGGCGGGGGGTGTTGGCGGGAGTGGGAAGTGCGGCGGTTCGCGCCGGATCGGCTCAGGCGGCGGAGTGGGCGCCCGCGGCGCGCGGCGTCAAGAGGCGGGCGTTGGAGAAGGGCGCAAGGTCGACGGGCGAGGGTTCGCCGAGCAGGGAGGCAGTGAGGGCATCAGCGGTGATGGGGCAGAGGAGGACGCCGTTGCGGAAGTGGCCGGTGGCGAGGTGGAGGCCGGCGATGGATGTGGGGCCGAGGAAGGGGAGGCGATCATCGGTGCAAGGGCGCAGGCCGGACCAGGTGCGCAGGAGGGTGGCGCCGGCGAGGGCGGGGACGATGCGCTGCGCCATCTGGAGGATGGCGGTCACGCCGGCCACGGTGACCTCCTTTTGATAGCCAGCGCGCTCCTCGGTGGAGCCGAGGAGGACGCGGCCATCGGGGCGCGGCACGAGGTAGCCGCCGGGGCCGAAGATGACGTGGCGCAGGCGGGTGTGGGTCTCGATCTCGACGATTTGGCCGCGCACCGGGTACACGGCGGGGGGCGGCAGGAGGGCGCCTTCGATGAGGCTCGACCAGCTGCCGGCGGCGACCACGACGCGCGGGGTGGCCACGACGCGCTCGCCGCTGCCGTCGTTGAGGACGAGGCCGCTGACCGCGCCGGCCTGGTGCAGGACGCGGAGGGCGCGGCCGTGGACGAACTCGGCGCCGGCCGCGCGGGCGGCTCGTTCGAGGGCGCGCACGAGGCGCTGCGGTTCGACCTGGGCCTCGTCGGCGAAGCGCAGGGCGGCGGCATACTCGCCGAGCGCCGGCTCGTGGGCGCGGCCGTCCGCGGGGGAGAGCCGCTCGAAGCCGAGGCCGCGGGCGCGTTGCCAGGCGGCGCGCTGTTCGAGCACCGGGGCTTCAGCGGGCCCGGCGATGAGCAGCGCGCCCGAGCGCCGGTACCCGACGTCGATGCCGGTGGCGTCGGCGAGCTCGGCCACGAAGGTGGGGTAGCGCTCCCGCGAGGCGAGCTGGAGCGTGAGCAGGGGGCCGGCCTCGTGGGCCTCGATCTGGGGCGCCAGGATGCCGGCCGAGGCGGCGGTGGCCTCGCCCCCGGGCGGGCCCGGATCCACGACCTGGATGTGGAGACCACGCTGGGCGAGGCGCCAGGCGAGCGCGCAGCCGATCACGCCGGCGCCGATGACGACGCCATCGGGCGACCGCTGCGTGGCCGGGGACGTCGGGGGCAGGGAAGACATGGCGCGTAGACTAGCACCGGTGGCGCCGGGTCAGACAACGCCGGGGCATGAGCGGGGCGCAGTGGGTCAGGGAGGCGGCAGGAGGGGGCTCCGAAGTCTCAGAAGTGCAGGCCCTCGGGGCTCAGCGCCACGGTGCGGCTCGGGGACAGCTGCAAAGAGACGGCGTTCGGGAGCCCACCCGTGGTGCTGGCGATCTTGACCTTGGTGCCGCTCGTGGCGAGCGTGGCGATGCCGGCGATGAGCGAGCCGATCCCCAGGCCGAGGACCACACCGCCCCCGGCGCGGAAGGACGCGTACTCGCCGGGGTCGTAGAACGGGCTGCCGGGGCCGAAGGAGCGGCCGATCCCGACCAGCGTTCCTCCGGTGATAATGGCCGACCCACCGATCACGGTGAGGAACAGGCCGCCGATGCGGGCCCCGATGCTGCCGGTCTTCACCTGGAGCTCGGCGCTGCCGGCGGGCAGGACGAACGGCGCGGACGGCACGATGCCCGGCCCGGCGATGCGATAGGGGCCGCCGGAGGGAACGACCTGGTTGCAGGGCGTGGTGCAGATAGGGCGCCACGTTTCGATGGTGGCGGCGTAGTTGTTATACCGACCGTAGCCATACCCCACGACGTAGTTGGTGCCGCCGGTCTGTGTCAGCTGAGCGTTGGGGTTCTTGGTGCGGATGGTGAGCTGCGTGCCCGGGGTTTGTGCGCCTCCCGGTGCGCCAGGGGGCGGGAAGGCATCGGGCGGGTAGGCGTTGGGCGGATAGGTATTGGGTGGATAGGCATTGGGCGGGTAAGCATTGGGTGGATAGGCGTTGGGCGGTGTGTTCGTGGGGGATGGCGGCGCGGCCGCTGGGGGTGCGGTGGGCGGGGCCGCGGCCGGTGGGGCTGCGGGGGGCGGCGGCTGCAGCGACAGATCGGTCCAGGCGATGCGGCGGATCTCCCCGGTGATGAGCCGCAGGGTGACGTGGTCCCCGGGGATCCACTCGACGAGCTCACCACTATAGACGTTGCCGTTCTGGAGCTGGACGGTGCGTATCTCCGCGGCGGCCGCGGTGCCTTGGGCTCCTGCCAGCGTGAGCAGGGTGGTCAGGAGGAGGCCGATCGCCTGATGCCGATGTCGGTCCTGTCGCATCATGTTGACTCCTATGTTGGACTGTCGCGGGTGCCGCGCGGTCGCTGCGGCGCCCTGGCCGGACGAGGCCTGCCGAGCATGGGCGCATGGGTGCCCATCTCCCGTCAGAGAGCCCCTCGATGGTCAAGCCGTCGCCTTGAGAGACGCAGGCAGGGCCTGTTTGTTCATCTTTTGATGGCGCGGGTCGAAATATTTTCGATGGAGCCGGGTGGCGATCCGCGGTGCGGGGGGGGCGCGGCGTACCCGCATCCACAGGGTCCACGGGCGATAGGCGTGACGGGGCTCGAACCGACCTGGGGCAGCTTGC
>DATAGU010000155.1:0-50734 GCA_036263495.1 Polyangia bacterium
GCGTCGAGGCGCTGTTCGCCGAGGAGGCGGCGCGTCGACCCGAGGCGCCGGCCGTGGTCTTCGGCGATGGCAGCCTGAGCTATGGCGAGCTCGATCGGCGCTCGAACCAGCTCGCGCATCACCTGCGCTCGCTCGGGGTGCGCGAGGAGACGCTGGTCGGTGTGTGTCTCGACCGTTCGCCGGAGCTGGTGGTGGGCCTCCTCGGCGTGCTCAAGGCGGGCGGCGCGTACCTCCCGCTCGATCCGTCCTATCCCCGGGCGCGCCTCGCCTTCATGCTGGAGGATGCGGGCGTCCGGCTCGTGCTCACCCAGGGCCACCTCGGTGGCCTGCTAGAGAGCCTCACGACCATCGCGCTCGACCAGGATTGGCACCTCATCTCTCGCCACGGCACCACGGCCCCGGGCCACGCGGCGACGGCCGGGCACCTGGCCTATGTCATCTATACGTCGGGCTCCACGGGCCGGCCCAAGGGGGCCCTGCTCCTGCGCGGCGGCCTCACCAACACGGCCCTCACCGCGGCGCGGCACCAGGGCCTCGGGCCGGGACGCCGCGTGCTGCAGTTCGCGGCGCTCGGCTTCGACGCCTCGGTGTTCGAGATCTTCTCGGCGCTCGTGAGCGGCGCGTGCGTGGTGCTGGCCCCGCGGGACGAGCTCCTCCCCGGCGGGCCGCTCGGCGAGACGATCCGGCGCCAGGGCGTGACCTCCACGCTCTTGCCCCCCTCGGTGATCGCGCAGATGGAGGCCGAGGCGCTGCCGCTCGAGACGCTCGTCTCGGGCGGGGAGGCGTGCCCGCAGGACGTGGTGGACCGCTGGGGCGGCCGGCTGCGCCTGCTCAACGCCTACGGCCCGACCGAGACCACGGTGTGCGCCACCATCAGCGAGCCGCTCGGGCCGGGCGACGAGCCGGTGATCGGTGGGCCCTGGGACCACGCGCGGCTCTTCGTCCTGGATGCGCACGGGCAGCCGGTGCCGGTGGGCGTGCCGGGAGAGCTGTATGTCGGCGGGCCAGGGCTCGGCCGGGGATATCTCGGGCGCCCGGAGCTGACGGCCGAGCGCTTCGTGCCGGATCCGTTCAGCCACGAGCCGGGGGCGCGGCTCTACCGGACCGGCGACATCGTGCGCTGGCGGCCGGGCGGACGCCTGGCCTACGTCGGGCGCCGCGACCATCAAGTCAAGCTGCGCGGCTACCGCATCGAGCTCGGCGAGGTGGCGGCGGCCCTGGTCGCCCACGAAGGCGTGCGCCAGGCGGTGGTGGTGATGCGCGAGGAGGAGCCGGGAGATCGGCGTCTGGTGGCGTACGTGGTGGGGCGCGAGGGCCCGCCGCCCGGGGCGCAGGCGCTGCGCGCGTTCCTCAAGGAGCGGCTGCCCGAGTACATGGTGCCCGCGGCCTTCTTGGCGCTGCCGGAGCTGCCGCTCACGCCGAGCGGCAAGGTGGATCGCGAGGCGCTCCCTGCACCTGCGGGCGCCGATGCACGGGCGCAGACCGCCTACGTGGCGCCGCGCAACGACACGGAGCGGCAGCTGGCCGCGATCTGGGCCGACGTCCTCGGCGTGCCGGCGGTGGGCGTCCACGACAACTTCTTCGAGCTGGGCGGGCACTCGCTCCTCACCACCCGGGTGGTCTCGCGCGTACGCCAGGTTCTGGGCGTGGAGGTGCCGCTGCGCGACGTCTTCGATCATCCCACCGTGGCGGCTCTGGCCGCCCGGCTCACGGCGTCGCCGCCGGCCGAGGCGCCGGCCACGGCCCTGCCGCCGCTCGTGCCCGTGTCGCGCGAGGCGTCGCACTCGCACTCGCACCCGCACTCGCACCCGCACTCGCACCGGCTCTCATTTTCGCAGACGCGTCTGTGGGTCATCGATCAGATCCGGCCGGGCGGCGCCGAGTACAACGTCTTCCTCGCGCTGCGCATGGAGGGGGCGCTGGACGCGGACGTGCTCGAGCGCGGCCTCACCGAGGTGGTGCGCCGCCACGAGGCGCTGCGCACGGTCTTTCGCCTCTCCCGGGAGACCGGCAGCGGGGCCGATGGGCTGGTCCAGATCATCCGCCCGGCTCAGCCGGTGCCCCTGCCCGTCGTGGATCTGTCCCCGTGGCCGGCGGCCGAACGCGAGGCCGAGGCCCGGCGGCGGGGCCAGGAAGAGGCGTCGCGGCCCTTTGATCTGGCCGAGGGGCCGCTCGTGCGGGCAGAGCTCCTGCGCCTCGCGCAGGGCGAGCACGTGCTCCTCCTCAACCTGCACCACATCATCTGCGACGGGTGGTCCCTGGGCGTGCTGGTGCGGGAGCTGACCGCCCTCTATGAGGCGTTCGACGAGGGCCGGCCCTCGCCCCTGCCCGAGCCGTCGATCCAGTACGCGGATTACGCCACGTGGCAGCGGCGCTGGCTCACGGGGGAGGTGCTGGCGGCGCAGCTCGGATACTGGAATGCGCGGCTCGGCGATGGCGTCCCCGCCCTCGAGCTGCCCACGGATCGGCCGCGGCCCCCGGTGCAGAGCCACCGCGGCGCCGTGCACCGCTTCGCTCTGCCCCCCGCGCTCGGCGCGACGCTCGAGGAGCTTGGCCGCCGGCAGGGGGCCACGCTCTTCATGACCCTGCTCGCGGCGTTCCTGACGCTGCTCCACCGCTACAGCGGGCAGAAGGATCTCGCCGTGGGCACGCCCATCGCCGGCCGTACCCGGGTCGAGCTCGAGGGGCTCGTGGGTTTCTTCGTGAACACGCTCGTGCTGCGCACGGATCTCGGCGGGGCGCCGTCCTTCCGGGCGCTCGTCGCCCGCGTGCGCGAGGTGACGCTCGGCGCCTACGCCCACCAGGACGTCCCCTTCGAGCGGCTGGTCGAGGAGCTGCAGCCCGCGCGGGACCTCGCGCGCTCGCCGCTCTTCCAGGTGATGTTCGTGCTGCAGAACCTGCCCCTGCCCGCGTTCGAGCCGGCGGGGCTACGCGGGACGCCGCTCGAGTGGGATGGGGGGATCGCGAAGTTCGATCTGACGCTCTCGATGCAGGAGACGCCGGTCGGGCTGCGCGGCGCGCTGGAGTACAACACGGACCTCTTCGAGGCGGCGACCGTGGAGCGGATGGCGGGCCACCTGCGGCGGCTCCTGGAGGGGATCGTCCAGGACCCGGATCGGCGGATCGCCGAGCTGCCGCTCCTCACCGAGGGCGAGCGCGAGCAGCTCCTCGGGGCCTGGAGCCGGGGCGAGGCGCGGGCTGGGGCCGGATCCGCCCTGTCCGTGCCGAGCGTCGAGGCGCTCTTCGCCGAGGAGGCGGCGCGCCGGCCCGAGGCCCTGGCGCTGGTGTACGGCGACCACGGCCTCACCTATGGCGAGCTCGACCGGCGCGCGAACCGGCTCGCACGGTACCTGCGCTCGCTCGGCGTGGGGGTGGAGACGCTGGTGGGGCTGTGCCTCGAGCGCTCGCCCGAGCTCGTGGTGTGCGTCCTGGCCGTGCTCAAGGCGGGCGGCGCGTTCCTGCCGCTCGACCCGACCTACCCCTCGGAGCGCCTCGCCTTCATGCTGGAGGACGCGGGCGTGTCCCTGCTCGTCACCCGGAGCCACCTCGCGGGCGTGCTCCCACGGGGGCTGGGCCAGGACGTGGCGGCCGCCGCCCGCATCGTCGCGCTCGATCTCGTGGAGCCCCTGGTCGAAGCGCACGACGCCACGGCCCCGCATCCCGCGGCGACCCCCGAGCACCTCGCCTACGTCATCTACACCTCGGGCTCCACGGGGCGGCCCAAGGGGGCCCTGCTCCTCCGCGGCGGGCTCACCAACACGGCCCTCACCGCGGCCCGCCACCAGGGCCTCGGGCCGGGACGTCGCATGTTGCAGTTCGCGGCGTTCAGCTTCGACGCCTCGGTGTTCGAGGTCTTCTCCGCGCTCGTGAGCGGCGCCTGCCTGGTGATGGCGCCGCGGGAGGATCTCCTCCCCGGGCCGCCGCTCGGCGACACGGTGCGGCGCCACGGCGTCACGAGCGCGATCCTGCCGCCCTCGGTGCTCCTGCAGATGGACGCCGAGGCGCTGCCGCTCGAGACGCTGGTCTCGGGCGGGGAGGCCCTACCCGAGGACGTGGTGGATCGGTTCGGCGGGCGGCTGCGTCTGCTCAACGCGTATGGCCCGACCGAGACCACGGTGTGCGCCACCATCAGCGGGCCGCTCGGCCCAGGAGACGAGCCGGTGCTGGGCCGGCCCTGGGACCACGCGCGGCTCTTCGTGCTGGATGCGCACGGGCAGCCGGTGCCGGTGGGCGTACCGGGAGAGCTCTACGTCGGCGGGGCAGGGCTCGGCCGGGGGTATCTCGGGCGACCGGAGCTCACGGCCGAGCGCTTCGTGCCGGATCCGTTCGGTGACGAGCCGGGGGCGCGGCTCTACCGGACCGGGGATCTCGTGCGCTGGCGGCCGGGCGGTCAGCTGGCCTACGTCGGGCGCATCGATCACCAGGTGAAGGTGCGCGGCTACCGCATCGAGCTCGGCGAGGTGGAGGCCGCCCTGGCCGGGCACGCGGCCGTGCGCCAGGCGGTGGTGGTGGTGCGCGAGGCGGCGCGGGGGGAGAAACGACTCGTGGCCTATGTGGTGGGGCGGGAGGGGGCCGTGCCCGAGGTGCAGGCGCTGCGCGCGTTCCTCAGGGAGCGGCTGCCCGAGTACATGGTGCCGGCGGCGTTCGTGGTGCTGCCGGAGCTGCCGCTCACGCCGAGCGGCAAGGTGGATCGCGAGGCGCTGCCGGCCCCCGACGCGGCGGCCACAGGCCGGCAGGGGCGCTTCGTCGAGCCGAGCACGCCGCTCGAGCAGCAGCTCGTGGGGATCTGGGCGGCCGAGCTCGGGGCCGAGCGCATCGGCGTGCACGATCACTTCTTCGAGGAGCTGGGGGGCTCCTCGCTGTCCGTGGTCAAGGTGGCGGCGCGGATGCGCGAGGCGCTCGGGCGGGAGGTGCCGGTGACGTGGCTGTTCGAGCATCCGACGGTGCATGCGCTGGCCGAGCGCCTGGGTCGGGAAGGTGCGCCGCCGCCTGCACCTGGCGGGCGCGGGCGTGGCACGCAGGAGCGGGCCCAGGGCCGGAATCAGGCGCTCGAACGGCTGGGGCGGAGGAAGAAGGTATGAGGGCCCCGGTTGAATAGCGCGTACCCCCTGGTTGAGTGGCGCGTACCCCCCGGTTGAATGGCGCGTACCCCCTGGTTGAATGGCGCGTACCCCCTGGTTGAATGGCGCGTACCCCCTGGTGGAGGACCAGGATCGCAAGCGCTGCGAGGTGGCGTCCGGAGCGTGCGAGGTGGCGTCCGGAGCGTGCGAGGTGGCGCCCTGACCCGTACTTGGCATGTCAGCACACCTGTTGAAGGGGCTTACAGGAGGAAGAAGGGCTGATGTAGGTGGGCTGGAGGCACACCTCTGGCGTGCGGGCTGGCGGCAGGGCAGGATGAAGGAGGACGCCCTGTTCCTGTGTCGGCTGGCGTCCACAGCGGAGGCGCCTCATGCCGTGGATCTTTCTGGTCATCAGTCTGGTGGGCATCGTCCTGGTCCTGAACGCGTTCCGGCCCGTGTTGGCCCGACGTCGGGTGTTGCTCGCGAGTTTCTTTGCCGGCTGGCTCACCTCGGAGCTGGCGCTGCAGATCGGGGCCGTGCAGGGGCTCTTCCTGCTCGGGTGGATCGCGGTCGGGGCGCTGGCGGCCTGGCCGGGGTGGGTGGCCCTCGGGGCGACGCTGGGCTCATGGGTGGGGCTCGGTCTCTTGCATCGCCGCGCGCTCGGCGCGCAGGGGGCCGTGGAGACCGCGCTCGGGGAGGGGTTGGGCCTCGATTACGAGGAGGAGATCCATCCGTCGCTCGTGCGCAAGGAGCCGGAGGGGCTCGATTGGCGGCGCCTGGCGATGCCGTTCCCGATTCGCCACCCGGAGGTGGAGGTGGTGCGGCACGTGCGCTACCACAGCGCGGACGGCATCGAGCTCCACCTCGACGTCTGGCGGCATCGGCGGCGGCCGAGCGGGTGCCCGACGCTCCTCTATATCCATGGTGGGGGATGGATGATCGGCGACAAGGAGCATCAGGGGTTGCCGCTCATGCAGTACCTCGCGGCGCGGGGCTGGGTGTGCTTCGGGATCGATTATCGTTTGAGCCCGCGGGCGACGTTCCCGGACCACCTGGTGGACGTGAAGCGCGCGATCCGCTGGGTGCGCGAGGAGGGGGCGCAGTATGGCGCGGACCCGGCGTTCCTGGTGGTGGCCGGGGGCTCGGCGGGCGGGCACCTGGCGGCGCTGGCGGCGCTGACGGCGGGGGACACCCTGTATCAGCCGGGGTTCGAGACGGTGGATACGTCGGTCGCGGGCTGCATCGGGTTCTATGGGGTGTATGACTTCATGGATCGCTACGGGCACTGGCCGAGCGATGGCTTGCAGCGGCTGCTCGAGCGGTACGTGATGAAGTCGCGGCGCGACGAGGATCCGCTCGCGTGGGAGCGGGCATCGCCGATGAGCCGGGTGCACGCGGAGGCGCCGCCGTTCTTCCTCGTGCATGGCGACTGCGACAACCTGGTGCCGGTGGCGGAGGCGCGGCGCTTTGCCGAGACGCTGCGCACGAGCTCGCAGGCGCCGGTGGTGTATGCGGAGATCCCCGGGGGGCACCACGCGTTCGAGGTCTTCCCCTCGCCGCGGAGTGAGCTGGTGCTGCGGGGGATCGGGCGGTTCGGGGACTGGCTGTACAGCCGGTACCTGGCGCGGCAGGCGGTGCGGAGCGCGAGCGGGTAGGGGGCGGTCGGCGCCCGTAGATCAGACCATCCCCTGCGCGCGGGCGTCGGCCAGGATCTCCCGCGCCGGCGACGCGGCCAGGTACTTCGTGCGCCACGACTCGTCATTCAGCCGGCGCGCCTTGGCCTCCACCTCGGCGAGCGCACGCCGCAAGGAGCTGCGCGCCTCCTCCACGTCGCCGCGGGCGAGCGCCATGCGCGCGTGCAGGTACAGCACGTCCTCGATCAGCTCGATGCCGCCGGCGCGCTCCGCCTGCGCCACGGCGTCGCGCGCGCAGGTCAGGGCCGCGTCCATCTCGCCCATGCGCGCGTGGGTCTCGGCCTCGGCGGCCAGGCCGAAGACCACGCCGCTCGGGAGCTCGGCCTCACGCGCCAGGCGCACGGCGGAGCGCGCCAGCTCGAGCGAGGTGTCGGGCGGGTGGCCGCTCGCCAGGCGCAGGCGCGCGAGGTCGATGAGGGCGCGGATCTCCTGCAGTCGGTTGCGCCGCGACTGCGCCAGCTCGAGCCCCCGTTCGAGCCGCTCGGCGGCGGCGTCCACCCGCCGGAGCCGCAGGAGGACGCGGCCGAGCGCCAGGGTGGCCTCGGTGAGCGCCTCCATGTCGCCCGAGGCCTCGGCCAGCTCGAGCGCCTTGTCGAGGTAGCGGCGCGCGCGATCGAAGTCGCCCAGCAGGGCGTAGGTCTGGCCGATGCTGCTGAGCGTGGCGCCGGTGCGGAAACGATCGCCCACCTCCTGATCGAACTTGAGCGACAGCTTGTAGTGACGGATCGCCTCTTCGTACTCGCCGAGGCCCATGGCCACGTTGCCCAGGCCGGTGAGCAGGGCGGACTCGAGGCGGCGCATGCCGAGGCGCCGGTAGAGCGCGAGGGCCTCGCCGTAGGCGCGCTCGGCGTCACGGCGCCGGCCCTGATCGAGCTCGATGTCGCCCACCACGTGCAGCAGCTGGGCACGCTCGAGGAGGACGGCGTGCTCCAGGCTGGCCGGGCTCCCGAGCGGGCTGGCGACCGAGTCGGGGCCCCGCGTGCTCTGTCGTGGGGGCGCCGGGCGCTCGATCTGGAGGGCGGCCAGGCCCTCCCGGGTGCGCTCGAGGGCCTGGGCGTAGTAACCGACCTTGGCCAGCAGGACGGCTTCGAGCCGGTGGGCGGCGGCCTCGGTCAGGGGATCGTCGGCGTGGCGCGCGGCGGCGAGCGCGCGGCTGAGCTCGCGGCGCGCTGCGGCGTGCTTGCCGGTGTCGAGGTGCAGCCGAGCCAGGCGCACGAGCGTCTGTCCGAGGCGCCGGCCTCCACCGAGGACGCCGGGGCTCCCATCGACGGCGGGGCCGGCGATCCGCTCGGCGAGCTGGCGCATCTGCGCGATCTCGCGCAGCCGCGCGGCGCGCTTGCCCAGGGCGCGCAGGATCTGCTCGCGCTCGGCGTGCAGCTCCCAGCGCAGCCCGAGCTCTTCGAGCGCCTCGTCGCCGAGGAGCTTGAGCGCGCGGGTGAAGTTGCCGAAGGCCTCGGCGTTGCCGGCCGCGTCGCGGGCGTGCAGGCCGGCGCGGGCATAGGCGCGAGCGGCCTGGCCGCGCTCGCCGGCCAACTCGAGGTGACGGGCGAGGCGGGCGTCGTCGGCGCCGGTCTGGTAGGCGGGCGAGCTCAGGATGCGCTCCGCCACCTGGCGATGCAGGCGGGCGCACACCTCGGGGGGCAGGGCGCGGTAGGCGACCTCCTGGATGATGGTGTTGCGGAACGCGTAGACCTCGGCGCGCGCCGGTTCGGTGAGGGTGCTGCCCGCCTCGTGGACCAAGGTGGCGCTCGGGCCCGCGGCCGGGGCGCCGACCACGCCGCTGCCCAGGGTGTCGATGAGGTCGCGCTGGACGAGCGTGCGCAGCTCGGCGGTGACGTCGCTCGTGCCGAGGAGGGCGGCGAGATCCACGGGGCGGAACGAGCGGCCGATCACCGAGGCCACGCGCAGCACGTTGCGCGCCGCGTCGGGCAGGCGATCGATGCGCGCGGCGATGACCTCCTCCACCGTGGCCGGCACCGCGATCTCGGTGTCGCTCGCGGCCAGCCGCAGCCGCCCGGTCGGGCCGGGCACGAGCGCCTCGCGATCGACGAGCGACTCGATCGTCTCCAGGATGTAGAAGGGGTTGCCACCGGCGCGATCGATGACCTCGGTCACCAGCCGCTCCACCCGGGCCCGCTCGGCCGCGTCCTCGGGCATCTCGAGGCGGCTGCGCACGAGCGCCTCGCGGTAGCGCAGGCCGAGGTCGTCGATGAGCAGGGTGACCACGCCGGTCTGCGCCACCAGGCGATCGATGCGCCGGTCGCGCCGCGCCGTGGCGATGAGGATGAGCGGCCGGACCCACGGGTAGCGCACCATGCTCTCGAAGAGATCGAGCGACTGGGCGTCGGCGAGGTGGAGGTCCTCGAGCGCGAGGACGAGGGTGCGCTGGCGCGCGAGGCGGTCGGCGACGAGGCGCAGCGAGCGGTAGAGCAGCTGGCGGCGCTCCTCGGGATCCTGATCGAGGCCGAGGGCCTTGATGCCGAGGAGGAGCGCCAGGGCCTCGCCGAGGCGCTGCGCCGCGTGCTCCTCGCCGGAGCCGAAGAACAGGCGCACGGCGGCGTGGATGCGCTGGCCGAGCTCGCGCGGGTCGGCGTCCTCGTCGGCCCCGAAGAAGTCGCGCACGAGGTCGCTGGTGAGGGAATAGGGGATCTCGCGGCGCATGGGCCGCGCCACGGCGCGCAGGACGAGGTGCTGCTCGGGGTCGAGGCGGGCGGTGAAGGCGCGCACGAGCGCCCGCTTGCCCACGCCGCGGTCGCCGATGAGGAGCACGCAGCGCGCGGCGTTGTTCTGGGTGGCGTCCTGGTAGGCCTCGCTGAGGGTCTTGAGCTCGAGATCCCGACCGACCAGCTCGATCGGGCGGGAGGCGGTCCGCTCGCCGCGGGGGCGCTGGCCGCGCACGCGGTAGATGCGCGTGCGGGTCGCGCTATAGGGCTCACCGGAGAGGTTGTCCCCCGAGGAGGACTCGCTGCTCGACTCGGTGGCCTCGTCGCGCACCGGACCAGGCGGCGGCATCGACGGATCGGTGGCAGGGGAGGCGAGGGCGGGGAGACCCGAAGAGAGGGAGGACGTGGGCGGCAACTCCTCGAAGCGCCACTCGCCGCGGGCGGCGCGATAGATGCTGCCGCTCACCAGGATGTCGCCGGGGGCGGCGTCGCGCGCCAGGCGCTCCGCGGTCTCGAGGAGGCTGTCCTCGAGCTGGTACTCGGGCCGCGCCACCTGCGCCGGCCGCAGCGTGACCAGCGCCGTGCCGCGCAGGATGCCGATGCCGAGGCGCCAGGGCTGCGCGAGATCGCGGGTGATGCCGTCGAGCGCCTCGCCGAGGGCGCGGGCCAGCTCCACCGCGCGCGTGGCGTCGTCCTCGCCGCCCACCGGCAGGCCGATGAGGTAGACGAAGCCGCGCTCGTCGATGCGGTCGGTGTGGGCGCGGTGCTTGTAGGCGATGTGCTCGGCCACGCGCAGGAAGTCGAGCAGGGCCTCGCGGGCGCGGGCGTCGCCGTACGCGCGCCGGAGCGCCTCGAGGCCCCCGAGGACGCCGGCGACCACGATCACGTTGCGCCGCTCGCGCCGGGCCGGCTCGGGGGGCAGGATCGGCTCGTCGAGGGACGGCGGGTCGATCATGTGCCGGCCGCCGGCCTCGCCGCCGGTGCGGAGGAGGGGCTGGGTCGCCCCCCGGCCGGCGCCCGGCTGCAGGCGCGAGGTGGTGGGCAGGACCTCGGCCACGAATGCGGCCAGCGCGCCCGAGTCGTAGATCGTGCCCTCGCGGGAGCCGAGGTCGAAGAAGAAGCGGCCGAGCGCGTAGTGGAGCTCGCGCGCCGTCTGATAACGGTCTTCGGGCGCGAGCGCCATGGCCTGCAGGACGACCGCCTCGAGCTCCTCGGGGACCTCGGGGGCCACGTCGCGCGGCCGGGGGAAGTCCGCGGCGAGCACGGCCTCGACCGCGCGCCGCCCGCGCAGGCCGGCGAACGGCGAGCGCCCGGTGAGCAGCTCGTAGAGCACGATGCCCGCGGAGAAGATGTCGGAGCGGCGATCGACCGGCAGAGCGCCCGCCTGCTCGGGGGACATGTAGGCGAGCTTGCCCTTGACCACCCCGGCGTCGTCCTTGGCGCCGCGGGCGTGGGCGATGCCGAAGTCGAACACCTTCACGGCGCCGTCGTGGCTGATCAGGATGTTCTGGGGCGAGACGTCGCGGTGCACGATGCCGAGGGGCTCGCCGAACTCGTCGGTCTTGCGGTGGGCGTAGTCGAGGCCCTTGGAGACCTGCTGGATGACGTAGGCGGCCAGGCCCGGCGGGAAGCGGCGGCCCACGGTGCGCGCGGCCGCGATCAGGCTGAGGAGGTCGAGCCCCTCGACGTACTCCATGACGAGGTAGTAGATGCCGCCGAGCTGGCCGTAGCCGAAGGTCTGCACCACGTTGGGGTGGTTGAGATTGACGGCGATCTTGGCCTCGTCCTCGAACATGGCGCGGAACTCGGGTTCCTCCGCCAGGGCGGGCTGGATCTTCTTGATGACGAGGAGCTTGGCGAGGCCAGCCGCGAGCGGCTCCCGGGCCAGGAAGACCTCGGCCATCCCGCCCGCCCCGAGCCGCTTCAGCAGCTGGTATTTGCCGAAGGTTTCCACGGCTTTCGCCCGCGCAGGATAGCATGGCGACCCGCCCTCGGAGCGGGCAGGGCGCGGCTCCGGGGGCGGCGGCTCTCTTTCGAGAGAGGCGAGAGAGGCTCGCGCGCGGGCTGGCGGCGTATTAGGCTCACGACATGATGCAGAAATTGCCGCTCGGAAAGGTCGGTCTGGCCTGCTGGCTCTGCCTGCTGATGGCCGCCACGCTCTTCACGCTGGTCTGGCAGAGCCCCCAGATCTGATCGGATGAGAGGGGGCTGACGGGCCGTCTAGCGGCTGAGCGCCGCGTCGATGCGCCGGCGGAACTCCTCGACCGGCTGCAGCCCGCCCACGAGCACGCCATTGATGACGAACGCGGGCGTGCCGTCCACCCCGGCCTTCTGTCCGGCCTTGAAGTTCTCGGCCACGGCCGCGGCGTACTTGCCCGACTGGAGGCACTCGGAGAAGCGTCCGGCGTCGAGGCCGAGGCTCTTGGCCTGCTGCTCGAGCTCGGGCACGGTGAGCGCGTCCTGGTGGTCGAACATCGAGTCGTGCATCTCCCAGAACTTGCCCTGCTCGTCGGCGCAGTGGCCGGCCTCGGCGGCCTTGGCGGCGTTGGGGTGGAAGGACAGAGGGTAGTCGCGGAACACGAGCCGCACCTGGGTGGGATAGAGCTTCATCACCTGCTCGAGCACGTCCTTGGCCTGCGAGCAGTAGGGGCACTGGAAGTCGGAGAACTCGATGATGGTGACCTTGGCGCTGGCCGGGCCGCGCGCCGGGCCGGTGGCGGCCACGTCGATGCGCGGGGGCTCGAGCGTGTTCTTGACCCCGACCTGGGCGCGCAGTTCGCGCATCACCTCCTCGACCGCGCCGCGCCGCCGCTCGGAGGTGAGGCCCTGGATGAGGCGGTCCTTGACCTCGGCGAAGTCCTTGGTCGCGAACTCGGGCCGCATGCGCTCGCGGTTCTGGCGGAAGAAGGCCTCGGCCTCGGCCTCGGTGACCTGGGGAGCGCGCGCCTCGACCAGGCCGCGCAAGAAGCGCTCGCGCGGCTGGCCGGCCTTCTCGGCGGCCTGCGCGGTCACCCGCTCGTCGATCATCTGGTTGAGAGTGCGCTCGCGCACCTCATAGAGATCCTGGGCGGCCTCGTGATCGACGTCGGCCAGGGTGATGGCTTTGCCGCCCACCGTGGCGACGGTCGGTGAGGAAGCGGTGGTGACTGCAGCGCGCTGCGTGTGACCGCAAGCCGTGAGGGCGAGGGCCAAGGCGAGGCCAAGTGTGCGTCTCATGCCGGTGATATAGCTCACCCGGGGGCGGCCGGCGACGCAGAAATGGGTCCTGGCTACGTCACCAGCCCGGCCTGGATCTCGGCGGCCTCGACGGTCTGGCCGAGCAGGGTGACGATGGTCATGGGGCCGACGCCGCCGGGCACGGGCGTGTAGGCGGAGGCTCGGTCCTTGACCGCCTGGAGCTCGATGTCGCCCACGCCGCCGCCCCCGCTGACCGGGTGATAGCCGGCGTCCACCACCACGGCGCCGTCCTTGATCCAGGCGCCGCGGATGAACTCCGGCTTGCCCAGGGCGCCCACCACGATGTCGGCGCGGCCGACGATCGCCGGCAGGTCGACCGTGCGGGAGTGGCAGATGGTGACGGTGGCGTTGGCCTGGAGCAGCATCATGGCCACGGGCTTGCCGAGGATCGGGCTCCGGCCCACCACCACCGCGTGCCGGCCGGCGATCTCGATGCGGTGATGATCGAGCAGGCGCATGATGCCCGCCGGGGTGGCCGAGCCGAAGGCCGGCCGGCCCATGGCCATGAGGCCAAAGCCCGCGCTCGTCACGCCGTCCACGTCTTTGTCGGTGCGGATGGCGTCGAACGCGCGGCGCTCGTCGATGTGCCCGGGGACCGGGTGCTGGAGCAGGATGCCGCTCACGTCGGGGCTCTGGTTGAGCCGCTCGATCTCGGCGAGCAGGCGCTCGGTGCTGATGCTCTTGTCGAGGTGGATGGGGTGGACGCTCATGCCGATGCGCTGGCAGGCGTTGCCCTTCATGCGCACGTAGGTCGCCGAGGCGGGATCATCTCCCACGAGGAGCGTGGCGAGCGTGGGGGTGCGGCCGCCGGTGCGCTCCTTGAACCGCGCGACGCGCGTGGCCAGTCGGCTCTCCAGCTCTCGCGACAGGGTCTTGCCATCCAGGACGAGCATCGAGGTCTCCGTATCCGTGGGGGGGGCGATCGCGCTCTATCACCAGCGCCAGACCCAGACCATGGTGTCTGGCGCGCCGGGCCGCAACGGCCTGGCGCGGGCCCCGGTGTCGCGGGCGGAGAGATGCCTTGCGCCTGCTCGGCTGTCAATGGAATGTGAGCTCCTGGGAGGTGCCATGAGAGTGAAGACGTGTCTCGTCCTGGTCCTCGCCGTGCTCGGGTCGCGCCCGGCGGCGGCGCAATCGTCCAAGCCGCCCGCGGTCACGGCGTTCGTGCACGTGAACGTGATCCCGATGGATCGCGAGCGCGTGCTCCCGGATCAGACCGTGCTCGTGCGCGACGGCCGGATCGCCGACCTCGGGGACGCGGCGAAGGTCAAGGTCCCGGCCGGCGCGCAGAAGATCGACGGGCGCGGCAAGTACCTCGTGCCGGGCCTCATGGACATGCACGTGCACCTGTTCTCGGACGAGGACTTCCCCAAGCGCCTGGCCGGGGACGAGCTGATGATCAACCTGGCGAACGGCGTGACGACCCTCCGCCTCATGAACGGCACGCCCGAGCACCTCGCGCTGCGCGCGCAGGTGGCCCGCGGCGAGCTCGTCGGCCCGACGCTCTATGTCGCGAGCCCGCAGCTCACCGGGCGCGCGTCGGGCAAGCACTTCAACGGCCACCTCGTGACCACCCCGGCCGAGGCGCGCGAGGCCGTCCGCAAGTCCAAGGCCGACGGCTACGACTTCATCAAGCTGACCAACTTCATCACCCGCTCGGTCTACGACGCGGCGGTCGAGACGGCGCAGGCGCTCGGCATCCGCGTCGTCGGCCACGTGGACACGCAGGTGGGGGTCGCGCGCGCTCTCGAGGTGGGGCAACAGATCGAGCACCTCGACGGGTACCTCGAGTCGGTGCTGCGGGACGACTCGCCGATCAAGACCTCGCTGTCCGACATCCACGTCTTCCGCCGGGAGAACTGGGACAGCCTCGACTACATCGACGAGGGCAAGATCCAGCGCATCGCGCAGGCCACGGCCAAGGCCGGCGTCTACTCCACCCCCACGCTCACCTTCTGGAAGATCACCTTCGGCACCGGCGCGAGCGACGAGGAGATCCGCGGCCGGCCGGACTACCGGTTCATCCCGGCGCCCACGCGGGCCGCGTGGGAGGCGGCGGGCCAGCGGATCTGGGCCTCGCCCCCGTCCGAGGCGCGGCGGCAGAAGTACCTGCGCGTCCGCAACCAGCTGGTCAAGGCGATCTTCGACGCCGGGGGCAAGATCATGGCCGGCTCGGACACGCCCGACTGGTTCCTCCTCTATGGGTGGACGCTGCACCGCGAGCTCCAGAACCTGGTCGAGGCCGGCCTCAGCCCCTACGCGGCGCTCGCGGCGGCCACGCGCAACCCGGCGGAGTTCCTGCGCGCCCTCGACACGGTCGGCACCATCGAGCGCGGCAAGCGGGCCGATCTCGTGCTGCTCGACGCGAGCCCGCTCGACGACATCGCCAACACCGAGAAGCGCGCGGGCGTGATGGCGCGCGGGCGCTGGCTGCCCGAGCCCGAGCTACGCAAGACGCTCGACGCCATCGCGGTGCGCTTCCAACAGGCGTCTCCGCCGGCGAAGTGAACGCGGGGCCCCCGCCGCTCTAGCCCTGCGGCGCCGGCGGGGCAGGTGCCTCCGTGCCTTCTTCTATAGAAGGGGCCACAGGGGCTGCAGGGGCTGCAGGGGCGGCCGGCAGCTCGCACCAGAACAGACACCCCTCCCCCGGCGTCGATCGCACCCCCACGCTCCCGCCATACGCCTCGACCACGCGCTTGACCGTCGCCAGCCCGAGACCCGTGCCGGGCCGGCGCGTCCCGGCCAGGCGCACGAACGGCTCGAAGACGGTCTGCTCCGACCCGGGCGGCAACCCGGGCCCGGTGTCCTCCACCTCGATGCGCACGTGATCGCCGCGCACCTCGGTCCGGATCCAGACCTTGGGGGGCTTGCGCGTCCCCTCGCCCACGTAGTGGATCGCGTTGCGCACGAGGTTCGACAGCACGCTCGTGAGCGCGCCGGACGTGCAGGCCACCACGGCCGACCCGGCGAGCCGCTGGAGCTCGAGGGTCACCCCCTCATGCTCCGCCTGCGGCTGGCTCTCGACCAGCACGCCGTCGAGGGCCTCGTCGAGCGCGGCCCGGGCACCGGCCGGCGGCTGGGCGCCGGCGCGGGCGAAGTCGAGGAGGCCATCGATGAGCTCGGTCATCCGCAGGACCTGCCGATCGCTCCTCTCGAAGAAGGGGCCGAGCCCCGACTCGGCCTCGGTGTGACGTCGCGCCTGCGACAGGTAGAGCGACAGGGTGGCGAGCGGGGTCTTGAGATCGTGCGCCACGCGGCCCGCGAACACCTCGAGCTCGTGGGCGCGCGCCTCGAGCATCTGGTTGTGCTGGGCGAGGAGGCGCTGGCGGTCGCTGAGCGCGCGGTGCGCCGCGAACGTCATGGCGGCGGCCACCAGGGTGCCGAAGCCGCCGAGCCCGAGGGCGAGCCACTGGCTCCGGGCGTGGATCCGATCGATCTCCCGGCTGCTCCACTCCACCTCCGCGAGGTTGAGCTGGACGATGCGCAGGAGGTCCTGATCGAAGTCCCTCACGGCGTCGGTGAACTCGCCGTAGAGGAGCGTGCGCGCGGCGGCCCGGTCGCCTTGCTCCGCCAGCCGGAGCGTCCGATCGAGGGCTCCATCGAGCGCACCGAGCCGCCGGGTCACTTGTGCCATCAGCTGTCGCTCGCCGGGAAAGGCAGGGTAGGCCTGGTAGGTCTGCAGCAGCTGCCCCAGGCGCGTGCGCGCGTCCTTGATCTCGACCGGTCGGGTCGGCTGCGCGCCCGTGGCCAGCGCGCCGAAGTATTCGTTGACGTACAGCCCGAGGCGCACGAGCTCGGTGCGCGCGCGCGTCAGGGCATCGAGGGCGGGGGCCGCGTTGGCGTGGATGGCCGCGGTCTCACGGCGGATCGACGCCAGGCGCCAGGTCGAGTAGCCGATCCCGCCGAGGAAGCACGCCACCACGGCCACCATGGCCGCGAGGAGGGGCCGCCAGGCCGTGGCGATGAAGCGCTCCCAGAGGCTCGGACCGAGGAGGCGCAGGCCCCCGTCTTTCACCTTGTGCAGGAGCCGCCGCGCCCACAGGAACTCGGTCGCCAGGATCCCGAGACCCATGGGGATGACCACCACGGCCGGGCCGGGCGCGACGATCATGATCAGCCCCACGAGCAGCACCGTGCCCCCCACCAGGCTCACGAGCAGGCGGCGGATCAGGCGCCAGGGACCGTTGCGCGCCGCGGCCGCCCCCGCCGGGGCGCTGACCGGCAAAGTGCCATCAGTGTTGCCTGTGCTGTGAGAGACATGGCTCATGCGGGGCTCTGTGACGACGCCTCTCCCGTCGATTGGGGGCAGACCCGCTGCCGCGAACGCCTCGCGGGCGTGCCGGTGCGCGGGCGAGAGGGAATGACGGGTGACGGTCCTCCTCGCAGTTGATGCTACGGCGCATTGACTCCTTCGCCAACTCCCGAGGGATCGGCAGAGGCCCCGATCGCCCCGATGCGGGGCAGGTGCGGTAGGCTGTGACCAGTGCGCAAGCTGATCTTCGCCTGCTTCTTCCTCTCGGGGGCCTCGGGTCTGGTGTTCGAGCTGGTGTGGACGCGCGAGCTGACGCTGGTGTTCGGCTCGACCACGCTGGCCATCTCGACCGTGGTCTCGGTCTTCATGGGCGGCCTCGGCCTTGGCAGCTGGCTCGCCGGGCGCGTGGCCGACCGGGTGCGCGACCCGCTCAAGCTCTATGCCCTGGCCGAGGCCGGCGTGGGCCTGTATGCGGCGCTCCTGCCGTTCGTGCTCGGCGCCTATCCGCGGCTGCACCCGCTGCTCGGGCGCCTCGTCGGCGTCGGGGGCGGCGGCGGTACCCTCGGCCTCAGTCTCTTGCGGCTCCTGGCCACGGCGGTGATCCTGGTCCTGCCCACCACGCTGATGGGGGCCACGCTGCCGCTCCTGTCGCGTCACCTCGTGCGCGCCGCGCGCGAGATCCCGGAGCTCGGCGCGCGCGTCGGCTCGCTCTACGCCGCCAACACCCTGGGCGCGGTGTTCGGCACGGCCCTGGCGGGCTTCGTGCTCCTCCCCGAGCTCGGGGTGCTACGCACCAACCTGTGCGCCGCCGGGACCAACCTCCTCCTCGGGGCGATCGTCCTCTGGGCGCGCCGCCGGAGCGAGCGGCTCGCGGCCGTCGTGACCCCCGAGGAGGGGATCGAGGCCGAACCCGGCGCCTGGCCGGACGAGGGGCTCGCCGTGGACACGGGCGGGGTCGCGGCGGGGGAGGAGGCGGGCGAGACGGCCGCCGAACCCGCGGCACCCCCTGAGCCGTCGCCCTTGCCGCGGCGCGCACGCCAGATCGTGCTCGGCGCGTTCGCCGTCTCCGGGGCCACGGCCATGACCTGCCAGGTGCTGTGGTCGCGCGCGCTCGCCATCGTCATCGGCTCCTCGGTCTACTCCTTCACCCTCATCCTCCTCGCCTTCCTCATCGGCCTCGGGGGCGGGGCCGCGATCTTCTCGCGCCTGGCCGCGCGCGTCCGCCGCCCGGTCCTCGGGCTCGGCGCCGTGCACCTCGGCCTGCTCCTCCTCGCCGGCCTGTCGCTCCTCGCGATCGACAAGCTGCCCGGCTTGTTCCTCGCGCTCCTCCGCCCCCGCGAGGGCCAGGCCACCGCCTTTGCCGTCGACGAGATCCTCGCCTATCAGTTCTTCGTCGCGGCGCTGCCGGTGCTGCCGACGACGCTCCTCATGGGCGGGGTGTTGCCGTTCACCCTGCGGATCCTGGCGGCCGACGTGGAGCGGGTCGGGCGCGACGTGGGGCGCGCCTACGCGGTGAACACGCTCGGGGCCATCGTCGGATCGCTCGTGGCCGGCTTCGCGGTGCTGCCGCTCCTCGGGCTGGATCGCGGCCTGCGCGCGGTGGTGCTCACGAGCGCGGCGCTGGCGGCGGCGATCTTCGCGGTGGGGTGCGTGGCCGAGGTGGCGCGCCTGCCACGGCGCCTCCTCGCCGGCCTGTCCCTCGCCGCCGGGATCGCGGTGGCGCTGTGGGTGCCGCGCTGGGACCTCGGCCACCTCCAGACCGGGGTGTTCCGCGTCTCGGTGAGCAAGCAGATCCTCGAGAGCGGGCGCTGGCAGGTGCCCGAGCTCCTCTATTACCGCGACGGCCTGTCCACCACGGTATCGGTCGAGCGCTGGGGGCGGCACGTGGCGCTCAAGAACAACGGCAAGGTCGACGCCTCGAACGGCGACGACATGGCCACCCAGATCATGGTGGGCCTCCTGCCGATGCTCATCCACCCCACGGCGCTCGAACGGCCGCCGCGCCTGGCCGTGGTCGGCTATGGCTCGGGCGTCACGGTGGGCGCCGCGCTCGAGTTCCCCGTCGGCCACACCGACGTGGTCGAGCTCGAGCCGGCGGTGGTCGAGGCGGCGCGCTACTTCGCCGACGTGAATCATCGGCCCGAGCGGGATCCGCGCATGACGTTGTGGGCCGACGATGGCCGCAACTTCCTGTCGGCCGGGGTCACGGCCGGCGCCTACGACGTCATCATCTCCGAGCCCTCGAACCCGTGGATCACGGGCGTGTCCAACCTCTTCACGCGCGACTACTGGCAGGCCGCCGCCTCCCGCCTGGCCGACGACGGCATCTTCTGTCAGTGGGCGCAGCTCTACGAGATCTCGCCGCTCCACGTGAAGACGATCCTGCACACCTTCAGCGAGGTGTTCCCCTACACCTACGTGTTCTCGTCCGAGGATCGCTCCTCGGACCTGATCCTGGTGGCGGCCAAGCGGCCGCTCCTGCTCGACCGGGCGCGGCTCGCGCGCAACTTCGAGGTGCCCTCGGTGCGCGCCGAGCTCGACCGCGCCAAGGTGCATACGGCCGAGGATCTCCTGGCCAACGTCCTCCTCACCCCCGACGAGCTGCCGGCCTTCACCGCGGGCGCGCCCACCAACACGGACGACAACGCGCTCATCGAGTTCGGCGCGCCGCGCGATCTCCTCGGCTACCAGCCTTACGACGCCTACCTGGCCGAGGTCTATGACGGCAGCTGGCCCTACGGGCGCATCGAGTGTTGCCTCGCGGGGATGGGCGAGGGAGCGGCGCGCGCCGAGGCGCTGGTGCGTCTTGGCGAGGGGCTGCTCCAGCACGGCAAGCGCGACGCGGCCCGGCGGTTCGTCGAGCGGGCGAAGGGGGTGCAGAAGGCCCTGGGAGCGGGTGGCGGGGCCGCGGTCGAGGGGGCGCTCCATGATGTAGGGCGGGTGGGGCGGCTCATCGAGCTCGCGTCGCCGCGCCCGGCCACGGATCCCGAGGTCCCGCTCGGGAGCGAGGCCGATCCTCTCGACCCGCCGAGGTCGCCCGCGGGGTTGAAAGAGGCCGAGGGGGTGGCGTTCGCGCGCGACTACGCGACCGTGGAGGAGGCGGCGCGGCGGCGCCTGTGGGAGGGGGCGCTCGTGGTGGTCGATGGCTGGCCGGCGCGCTACGTCAGCGAAGGCGGGCAGGATCTCGCGCTCCTGGTCGGCTATCTCCTCTACAAGGACGAGCGCTGGGACGAGGCCCGGGGGCGTCTCCTACCGCTCGTGTGGGACGAGCGCTATGTGGCGCGGCGACCGGCGGTGCTCTATTACCTCGGGCGCACCGAGTACGAGCTGGGTCACCCGGGTGAGGGGGGGCGCCTCCTGCGGCGCTATCTCGCAGTCACGGAGACGGCCGGCGCCACGGCTCCGTAGGGGGGCGTGACCGCTCCGTCGTGGTCCGCGAGGACGATGTACTGATCGATGGATCACGACGTCGTGATCCGCGATCACGAGGTCGTGCTGGGCGAGCAGGACGTCGGGATCGATGGATCACGATGGAGGGGTCGGCGATCCCTACGGCGGGATCCGTGGATCACGACGGAGGGGTCGGCGGTCTCTACGGAGGGATCCCTGGATCACGACGTAGGCATCGGCGACCACGACGTCGTGCTCCCCGATCGATCCATGGTGATCCGTGGATCACGCCATCGTGCTCCACGAGCCCTACGCCGTGGTCGCACCATCCCTACGTCGTCGTCCGCGACCACGTATCGGAGTCCGTCGACCCCGCCATCGAGGTCCGCGACCTCGACATCGTGATCCACGGAGCACGACCGGGGCGGGTGACGGTATGAAAGAACCCAACGTTCTCCTGCAGAAGTTGGGTTCTTGAATACCGTCCCCCGCTTCCTCACCCGCTTCCGGGCGCCGCTTGACCCCTAGCCGGCGATCGGTATGCTACCGCGACCATGACGGCGAGCGAGCCCAAGAAGACGCCACTTTACGACCACCACGTCGCTCTCGGCGCCAAGGTCATCGACTTCGGCGGATGGCTCATGCCGGTGCAGTACAAGACCGGCATCCTCGAGGAGCATCGCACGGTGCGCGAGGCCGCGGGCCTGTTCGACGTCTCGCACATGGGCGAGATCCTCTTCACCGGTCCGCGCGCCCAGGAGGGCGTGCAGCGGGTGGTGACCAACGACGTCTCCCGCCTCACCGACGGCCGCGCGCTCTACACCTGCACCTGCCGCGAGCACGGCGGCATCGTCGATGACTGCATCGTCTACCGGCTCGGCCCGGAGCGCTTCCTCATCATCGTCAACGCCGCCAACATCGAAAAGGACTACGCCCACTTCCGCGAGCACGCCGCGTCCCTCTGCAGCCTCGACAACGTGTCCGACCAGTACGGCCTCCTCGCGGTGCAGGGGCCGCGGGCGCTCGCGCTCGTCGGCCGCCTCTCGAAAGAAGCGGTGCCGGACCGCGCCTTCGTCATCTGCGAGTCCGAGATCCGCGGCGTGGCGGGCAAGGTGCACATCGCGCGCACGGGCTACACGGGCGAGGACGGGGTGGAGATCCTGGTCCCGGCGGCGCAGGCGGGCGCGCTGTGGGAGATCCTCCTCCGCGAGGGCGCCGCCGACGGGCTCAAGCCCATCGGCCTCGGCGCCCGCGACACGCTGCGGCTCGAGGCCCGGCTGTGCCTCTACGGCAACGACATCGACGAGGATCACACGCCCTACGAGGCCGGCCTGGCGTGGGTGGTCAAGGGCAAGGGCTTCGTCGGCGAGGCGGCGCTCGCCAAGCAGCAGGCCGAGGGCGTGCGGCGCAGGCTCGTGGGCTTTCGCGTGCTCGAGCGCGGCATCGCCCGCCACGGGTATTCCATCTTCGACTCGCAGGGGGCGCGCATCGGCGAGGTCACCTCGGGCACGGTGGGTCCCACGGTGGGCGGCGCCATCGGCATGGGCTACGTGCCGGCCGAGCAGGCGACCCCGGGGATGCGGCTCCAGGTGGACTGCCGCGGCAAGCCGGTGACCATCGAGCTCGTCAAGGGACCGTTTTATACGCGGCAGAAATAGCAATCGCACAATCAAGGGAGAAGCGATGAGCAACGAGTATCCGGACGACCTGCGCTACACCAAGGAGCACGAGTGGGCGCGCGTCGAGGGGAACGTCGTCACCGTGGGGATCACGCGCTTTGCCGTGGACCAGCTGGGCGACATCACCCAGGTGGAGCTGCCGCGCGAGGGGGAGTCGGTAGAGAAGGGGGCGGTGTTCGGCACGGTGGAGTCGGTCAAGGCCGTGTCGGACCTGTTCGCGCCGGTCTCGGGCAAGGTGGTCAAGGTCAATGACCCGCTCCGCGACTCGCCCGAGTACGTGAACGAGGATTGTTACGACGAGGGCTGGATGGTCCAGATCGAGCTCGGGGCCAAGGGCAAGGCCGAGACCGAGGAGCTCCTGTCCGCCAAGGACTACGAGGACTACCTGCGCGAGCAGGGGTAGCGCTCGGCGGCACCTCCCCGCAGATCTGGAGCCAGCGCCAGAGCCAGAGGATCTGAGGAGGCGCCGGCCCGGCCCCAAGTTGCTCGGGCGGGCGTCTCTTGAGTCGGTCTTGCTTCTGCCGGAAGAGATCGCATGCTGGGACCCTGAGACAGGGATCGCATCACGGGAGCTTCAGGCACCGGGTCACATCCGCCGTCAGGAAACTCTTCGGCCTCCCGCCCCCCCGAGCGGGACTTTTCCATTCGAGGAACACGCTTGCGTTATCTGCCACACACCCAAGAAGACATCGCCCGCATGCTCCGCGTCATCGGCGCGCCGTCGGTGGAGTCGCTGTTCGCGCACATCCCGCAGAAGCTGCGGGCGGAGCGGCCGCTCGACGTCGGCCCGGCGCTCGACGAGGTGAGCCTGCTCGATCACCTGTCCTCGCTGGCGGGCCAGAACCACGCGGCCCAGGTGAGCGGGCACCTCTCGTTCCTCGGCGGCGGCCTCACCCCGCACCACATCCCGACGGCGGTGGACGCGCTCCTCGGCCGCGCCGAGTGGTACACGTCGTACACGCCGTATCAGCCCGAGATCTCGCAGGGCACGCTGCAGGCGGTGTTCGAGTTCCAGACGATGGTGGCCGAGATCTTCGGGATGGAGATCGCCAACGCCTCGATGTACGACGGGGCGAGCGCGGCGGCCGAGGCGATCTTGATGGCGCGGCGGCTCAACGGCCGTCCGCACGCGGTGCTGTCGGCCGGGCTCCACCCGCACTATCACGAGGTGGCGGACTCGTACCTGTCGGGCCTGCATCCCGAGGCCGAGCAGGTGTATCGCACGGCGCGGCTGGATCCGACGAGCGGGTGCACGGACCTGCGCTCGATCGAGGCGGCGCTCGACGAGCAGGCGAGCTGTGTGGTGGTGCAGTCGCCGAATTACTACGGGGTGGTGGAGGACCTCGCGCCGATCGCGGACCTCGTGCATCGCAAGGGGGCGCTGCTCGTGGTGGTGACGACCGAGCCGCTCGTGTACGGGCTGCTCCAGCCGCCGGGCGCGCTCGGGGCGGACATCGCCTGCGGTGAGGGGCTCGGCCTCGGGTTCTATTCGACGCTCGGCGGGCCGGCGGTGGGTCTCTTCGCCTCGCGGGCGGCGCACACCCGCGCCATGCCGGGGCGGCTCGTGGGCGAGACGGTGGACAAGGACGGGCGGCGCGGCTACGTGCTCACGCTGGCCACGCGCGAGCAGCACATCCGGCGCGAGAAGGCGACGTCGAACATCTGCACGAACACGGGGCTGATGGCGCTCGCGTTCACGATCCATCTCTGTCTCCTCGGGCGGCGCGGCTTCCAGGAGCTGGCGCGCCTGAACCTGGCCAAGGCCGAGTACGCGCGTCGCACGCTGGCGGGGCTGCGCGGCTTCGGGCTGCGGTACCAGGGGCGGACGTTCAATGAGTTCGCGCTCAAGGTGCGCGGCGGCGACGCGCGGGCCGCGGTGGAGCGGCTCGCGGGCGAGGGGATCTTCGCCGGCGTGCCCGTGCGCGGGCCCGAGGGGGAGGGGGAGGCGTACGACACCCTGCTCGTGGCCGTGACCGAGCGTCACCGCAAAGAAGACATCGACCGCCTGGCCCAGGCGCTGGACGGAGCCTGCCCGTAATGACCACCAAGACGATGACCAACACGACGAAGACGAACCAGAAGCGTGGGCCGGTCGAGACGCGCCAGCTGCTCCATCAGGAGGCGCCCATCTTCGAGCAGGGCACGCCGGGGCGCACGGGTGCCTCGCTGCCGCCGCTCGACGTGCCGGCGGTGGACGAGAAGGCGCTCTTTGGCGAGCTCCTGCGGCCGGAGGGCGAGGCGGCGCACTTGCCCGAGGTGAGCGAGGTGGAGGTGACGCGCCACTTCACGCGGCTGTCGCGCTGGAACTATGCGATCGACATCGGGCTCTATCCGCTCGGGTCGTGCACGATGAAGTACAACCCCAAGGTGAACGAGCGGGTGGCGCGGATGCCGGGCTTCGCGTCGCTGCATCCGAGCCAGCCGGTGTCGACGCTGCAGGGGGCGCTCGCGCTCATGTGGGCGCTCGAGCGCGCGCTCTGCGAGGTGGGCGGCTTCACCCGCGCCACGCTGCAGCCGGCGGCCGGGGCGCAGGGCGAGCTGACGGGGCTCATGATGATCCGCGCGTATCACCAGGATCGCGGGCGTCATCCGACGAAGGTGCTGATCCCGGACAGCGCGCACGGGACGAACCCGGCGTCGTGCACGATCAATGGCTTCGAGGCGCGGCCGCTCAAGACTGGCGCGGACGGGCTGCTCGACATCGACAGCCTGCGCGCGGCGGTGAACGACGACACGGCGGCGATCATGATCACGAACCCGTCGACGCTCGGTCTGTTCGAGGAGCGGTTCGGGGACATCATCGAGATCGTCCATCGCGCGGGCGGGCTGGTGTACATGGACGGCGCGAACCTGAACGCGCTCATGGGCAAGTTCCGGCCCGGGGCGGTGGGCGTCGACTGCATGCACATCAACTTGCACAAGACGTTCACGACGCCGCACGGCGGCGGTGGGCCCGGGTCGGGGCCGGTGGGCGTGGGACCGGCGCTCGAGCCGTTCCTGCCGACGCCGACGGTGGCGCGGGAGGGGGATCGGTACTGGCTGGACTTCGATCGGCCGCGGTCGATCGGGCGGGTGCACTCGTTCTTCGGCAACTTCGGCATGCACGTGCGCGCCTACACGTACATCCGGGAGATGGGCGGCGAGGGGCTGACGCAGGCGACGGAGCTGGCGGTGCTCAACGCCAACTATCTGCGCGCGCGGCTGGTGGGGACGTACCCGCTGGCGTACGAGAAGCCGTCGATGCACGAGGTGGTGCTGACGGACAAGCGGCTCAAGAAGGAGACGGGGGTGCAGACGCTGGATGTGGCGAAGCGTCTGATGGATTACGGGTATCACCCGCCGACGATCTATTTCCCGCTGCCGGCGGTGACGGGGGGAGCGGGGGCGCTCATGATCGAGCCGACGGAGACGGAGACGCCGGAGACGCTGGATGCGTTTGCGGAGTCGCTCATCGCGATCGCGGAGGAGGCGGGGCGGGAGCCGGAGATGGTGAAGGAGGCGCCGCATCACACGGCGATCCGTCGGCTCGACGAGACGGCGGCGGCGCGGAAGCCGCGGCTGCGGTGGACCCCGGAGGGGGGAGAGTAACGCGTCAACGCGTCGGTGCCCGGCGCGGGCACGGGCGGCCCTCGCTGGCCCCCGATGGGGGCGTCGGGGGGAGGGCCCCCCACCCCCTGCGAGAGGGAACCTACGGTTGCCCTCTCGCGCTCTCCCTCCCTGCGAGAGGGAACCTACGGTTCCGCTCTCGCGCTCTCCCTCCCTCGGATAGGAGTGTGTAGCTGGGCCTGGGTCCTCGCTGCCCCTTCTGTGCGTGGCGAAGGGACGAGATGGGTGTAGTGGGGGGCAGCTGCGGAGGGCCCCCACGGTGATGGGTAGGAGTGTGTAGCTGGGCCTGGGGGCTCGCTGCGCCTTCTGTGCGGGGCGATGGGGTGTCTATCCTTTCATTCGAATAAGAGCAGACTGACGTTGACCGCTCGGCGAGCGCTGGCGTAGCGTGGCCCAGTCATGGATCTATAGGAATATAGGGCCATTTTTCTGGATCTTTTCATGCGCGCTGGAGGCTCGGGATGAGAATCTTCTGTTGTTGTATGTTTGCAATGACAATCGCTCTTGCAGGCTGCGGGGATCCATCCTCGGGGGCCCTTCATCAGGGCGAGGTGATCCAGCTCGAACAGACCTCCTACGATGGAGGCGTGATCGGCGATGACGCGGGGGGCGGCGGGGATCCGAACCCTTATGAGTATGACGGTGGCGGTGGGCCGGGTTCTTCTGCGCCGGACGCCTATGGCGGTGGTGGCGGGCCGGACGAAGGGGGCCTCGTCTATCAGATCTACGATGGGGGCGGCGGCGGGGGAGGCGACGCGAGCGGGCCCGGGACCGATGCCGGCCACGCCGGTGCCGATGCGGGTCGCGATGCCGGCGGCGCCGGTGCCGATGCGGGGCGCGATGCCGGCCACGATGCCGGTGATGGGGGCGACGGGGGACGCTGCGGCGGCCAGGTCACGACCTCGGGCATCTGCGCCCGGACCTCGCAGCTCATCGGCACCGTGAGCTCGACCCCGATGGGGACCACCTCGATCGCGACCCAGCTCGGCGGCCCTGGCACGACCGACTGGTGCGAACGCTTCCTCGCCAAGGGGGATAACGGCGACTTCAGCGCCGGGGGCCTGTGGGTGATCCCCATCACGTTCTCGTGCAGCGGCTCCGAGGCGTACATTCAATGCCACATCACCTCGTCGGCCCAGGCCGCCAGCACGCCCTATTGCCCAGAGGGATGTAACGCCTCACCGGTGGCCGCCGCGGACTGCAGCGGGACCCGGGATGTCTACCTGACGGCCAACGTCTCCTCGGGCCCCTTGACGTTCAACATGCGGTTCCTGGACCCGGACGCCTGGAGCTCCAACAAGGGGTATTTCTTCCGGCAGGGCCAGGAGTATTGCACCCAGGTCTACAACACGATCACCAGCTCCCTGGCGGCTGCCTGCAAGGCCCGCGCGAATGAGGCCGCGCAGGCCGCCTGCACCGCCTACGCCCCGACCCAGATCGACATCCCCGTGACGTACACCTGCCAGTAAGTCTCCCTCCGTCCCCCCTCGTTCCCTCCCCGACCTGCCCTGGACGGCCAGCGCATCCTTGTCACCAAGGACTCACTGATACTTGAAGAACTTGAGCGAGGTGCGCCCCGAGAGCTCGAAGATGAACCCAAAGGAGAAGTGCACGTAGCCGTCTGCGTCGATGAGCTGGCTCGGGGGGTTGGGGAAGGGCTGCGCCCGCCGAAACGCCTCCATGGCCTCGTCGTCGAGGAAGTCGGCCCCCGAAGACTCGATGACGTTGACCCCCGCCAGGGACCCGTCACTGGCCAGGCGCACGCGCAGGACCGTCACGCGGTCCTTCTGGCCGTACACGTTGCCCGAGGGGTCGTGGTGCAGATAGACGACGTCCGGGTGCCATTGATCCGCCACGGCGTGCCGGATGCGGTTGAAGTAGGTCGCGAACTTCCACTTCTTGGCGTTGAGGGCCGTGGACTCGCCATCATCGAGATCCCGGAGGTCGTCAAAGGAGCCCCCTCCTTTGCCGACCGCCCGCGCCAGCGCTTCCTGCGAGGGGACGAGGTTGGGCAGGCCAGGCTGGCCGGGGATGCCGCCGCCGCCGGGGACGCTGGGGCGCACCGAGGGGCTCGGCAGGGCAGGGACACCGGGGCGGCGCTCGTTCCCATCGCCCGAGGCCTCGTTCGTCGAACCCCCCTGGCCACTCGGCAGGGGTTGGCGCTGCCGCTGGCGTTCAAGCGCCAGGGGACCGGGTAGGCCGGGCCGCGCGAGGGGGTTGCCCTGGGGTGCCTTGGGGGCGGGGAGGGCGGCCGCCGCCGCGGGCTTGGCCTGTGAGCCGGGGACGAGGATCTCCTCCCGGGCGCCAGCGGCGTCGCGCCCTTGCGGGCCGTGGGTCTCGCGGGCCACCGTGGAGTCGTACTCGGCGACGTGATCCGCCTGATCGGGGCGCTGCTCGATGGCCGGGCGGGCGATGTCGACGAGCTTGCCGTTGGGATGGGTCTCGTCTTCTTCTTTCTTCTTCTCTTCCTCGGCGCGCTTCTCGGCCTCGCTGCGCCGGACGGGGCGCTGGATGTCGTTGACGATGGATTCGATCTCGAGCGGCGGCCCTTCGCCCTCGGCGGCGGGGCCGGCGTCGCTCGGGGCGTGGGCCTTGCCGTCGGCGAGGTTGAGGGTCTCGTCCCAGGACAGGTTCACGAGCAGCGCGACGGCGCTGAGATGGAGGAGGAGCGCGGCGCTGGCGGCGAGGGCGGCGCGCGTGCGCGAACGGCCACGCCGGGAACGCCGGCCGCTCGGCTCGGGTCGCCACCAGCGCCAGCCGAGGGCGAAGAGGCCACCGGCCGCGAGCACGCCGCCGGCGATGAGGAGCGCCAGCTGAGAACCGAGGAGGGCGCTGACGGCGCCGCCATGAAGCGCGAGCGAGACACCGGCGGCCATGGCCCCCAGGGCCAGGGCCGAGCGATGCCTGCGTCGCGCTTCCGTCATCCCGGTCATTATAGAGACCCTCGGATGTCGTGGCGAGCACTGGAGTCCCGGCTATGCCCGTGGCTGTGCTACCAAGAAGACATGTCCCCGCCGAGCCGCGCCCAGAAGCGCTGGTCGGGTCGGCTGCGTACGGCCGGCGCGCTCCTGCTCTTGAGCAGTGTGGTGGCGTTCCTTGATGGTCTCCTGCCCCAGGCGAGCGATCCGGTGCTCGGCGGCCTGCCCCATCGCTGGGTGATTGTGGCGGTGCTGCTCGGCATCGGCGCCCTCGCGTTCTGGCTCGGTCGCCGCTGGCGCTGACGCGCGCCGCGCGGGCCACGGCGATGCATCACGGGGAGGGAGGGGATGTGGGGATGGGGCGTACGCTCCCCAACCTGGGGCATTCTCTCCCAGGTGCCGCATCTGCTGCAAAAGTCCTCTCCGTCTGAAACAGAGGGACCGCTCCCTTGGCTCGGATCCTGCTCAGGCGGGCTGGCACCGCTTCAGAGAGAAGGATACGAACCATGAGAACAGCCCGTTACGTACTGGCCCTGATAACGCTCCTCACCACGCCCCTTGGCCTCTCCGCCTGCGGCGGTACGGTCGAGGGGGTGAAGAACACCGGCCCGAGCGAGCTCGAACTCCAGTTCGACGCCGCCGCCAAGGAGTTCGGCGTGCCGTCCGACCTCCTCAAGGCCATCGGTTATGCGCAGACGCGCTGGTACCACGTACCGGGCGAGGTCTCGGAGATTGGTCCCCAGGCGCCGGCGTATGGTGTGATGGCGCTGCGCGGTGAGACGCTCGAGCGCGGCGCGGCCCTGGCCCACCTCCCGGTCGAGGCGGTGCGCACGCAGCCAGGCGCCAACATCCGTGCCGCGGCGGCGCTCCTCTCCACCCTGGCCGACGAGCTGCGCATCGACCGTCAGGATCTCGGCGCCTGGGCGCCGGCGGTGGCCCGCCTGCACGACCACCCGAACCAGGACGCGCTCTCGTACTACATCCACAAGGAGGTCTATCGCCTCCTCAACGAGGGCATCCCGGGCGATGAGGGCACCGGGATGCGGGAGCGCGTGGCGGCGCGGGCGCCGGCGCCGATCGTGCCGAACTATCCGCCGCCTTCGGAGACCCAGGGCGTCATCGCCTCGGGCACGGTCTGGCGGCCCGCGCCGTCCTCGAACTACACGGTGGGCCGGAGCGGCTACGGCGTGGAGCTCCTCGTCATTCACACCTGCGCCGGCGCCTACTCGGGCTGCTGGGGCTGGCTCACCACGCCCTATCCCACCAACCCCTATCAGACGAGCGCCCACTACGTCGTGAACGAGACCGGCACCGAGGTCTCCGCGCTGGTCGATGAGGTCAACACCGCGCACCACGTGGGCGCGACCTGGCAGGGCCTGCCCACCAACCCGCGCTCGGTGGGCATCGAGCACGGCGGTCAGCCCTACACGGACACCAACCAGTGGACCGAGGGCCAGATCTCGAGGTCGGCCAGCCTGTCGTGCGAGGTCGTGCGCCGTCACAACATCATCCAGGACCGCAACCACATCATCGGCCACTACCAGCCCGACCCGGTGAACCGTCCCAACGACCCGGGCACGAGCTTCCCGTGGGCCGATTACATGAACCGCATCGCCACCTGCGTGGGCGGCTCGAGCACGATCACGGTCGACAGCAACAACGCCAACAACAACTCGGCCAACGCCCGCGTCCTCACTCCGTCCGCCAACTGGGTGTCCTCGACCAACGTGCCCGGCTACTACGGCACGGGCTACTGGGCGGCGCCCACGGCCGCGGTGTCCGATGGCGTGCACTTCGAGTTCTATCTCCCGGCGGCGGCGACCCGCACGGTCTATGCCTGGTGGACCGCGGGCACCGATCGCGCGACCACCACGCCCTTCGTCGTCTTCAACGCCTCGGGCACGACCCTCGGCACCGTGAACAAGAACCAGCAGGTCAATGGCGGGTCGTGGCAGCTGCTCGGCACCTTCAACTTCACCGCGGGCTGGAACCGGGTGACGGTGTCGCGCTGGACCACGGCGGGCTACTACGTCATCGCCGACGCCATCCAGGTCCGCTAGCCCGCGGCGTCAGGTCCCGCCCGCGTCTCTCTTCCCTCCCGTGACACTCCCCTTCGACGTCCATGCCCCTCAGGGTCGCCGCCTCCGGGTGGTGGCCCTGCTCCTCCTCTGGCTCATGGTCCCGGCGTGCTCGCGTCGCCGGTCGGAGGACGCGGCGTCGCCCCCGGCCGCGGCACCCCCGGTCGTGAGGAGGGATGCGGCGGTCGGGGACGCCTCACGGCCCGCGGCGGCGAGCCGGCCGGCGGGGGATGTCATCCCGGTGGAGGAGCGCCAGAAGGTCGCGGCGCGCCTCTCCTTCATCTCCGAGCGCGACGGCAATCGCGAGGTGTACCTCATCCGTCCCGATGGCCAGGAGGAGCGGCGCCTCACCTCGGACCCGATCGCGGACTACAACGGTCCGGCGTCGCCTGATGGCACGGCGCTGGTGTTGATGTCGGCCCAGGGGGAGGGCGGACCGCAGCGGTTCTTCGTATATCCGCTCGGCGGAGGCAAACCACGAAAGCTCGGACCGGACCTGGGGCGGCTCCGCTACCCGAGCTGGTCACCGGACGGCCGCTGGCTGGTCTTCGAGAGCAACCTCCAGTCCCACTTCAGCGATCTTTACCGTATCGGCCGGGACGGCGCCGGGCTCCGGCGGCTGACCGACAACCCGGAAGGCAACTTCGAGCCCGCACTGTCCCCACGCGGGGACGCGATCGTGTTCGTGTCGAGCCGCGATCGGGTGGCCGAGCTGTATCGCATGCGAGCCGATGGCACCGGGAGTCAGCGCCTGACCAATACGCCGCGTGATGAATGGGGCGCGCGCTGGTCGCCCGATGGAGAGCTGTTGGTCTTCGTCAGCGATCGCGAGAGCGCCGAGCGCGTGTACGTGATGCCGGCGAGCGGTGGGGAGGCAAAGCGCGTGAGCCAGCGGGATCTGGATGTCCAGGTGGTGGAGACGTCACCCACCTGGGCGCCGGTCGGTCGTCGCCTGGCCTATGTCCTGCGGGAGCCGCCGCAGCCTTCGCGCCTCGTGATCGCGGACGTCACGCCGAGCGGTCCGCGCGTGGTCGGCGAGCTATCGGATCCGGGCGGCGGGGCATTGGGTGAGCCGGCCTGGTCACCGGAGGGCCGCTACCTGGCCCTGACGGTCACGCAGGGCAAGGATACGCAGATCGCGATCGCGCGCGCCGACGGCACAGGCCTGGTGAAGGTGACCAAGGCCCAGGGGCCGAACTGGAACCCGCAATGGGTGCCGCCGGAGATGCCTCGGAAGGTGGGTGGGGCAGGGGAGAGGCGGTAGGTACGGGACCTGGAGAGTTACCCGAGGTTGGCGATGAGGGCGTCGGCGAACTCGGAGCACTTCACTTCCTTGGCTCCTTCCATCAGCCGCGCGAAGTCGTAGGTCACCACCTTCTGGCCGATGGTCTTCTCGAGCGAGCGGACGATCATGTCCGCCGCGGTCTGCCAGCCGAGGTGCTCGAACATCATCACGCCCGACAGGATCACCGAGCCGGGGTTGACCACGTCCTTGTCCGCGTACTTGGGCGCGGTGCCGTGGGTGGCCTCGAACACGGCGTGGCCGGTGAGGTAGTTGATGTTGCCGCCCGGGGCGATGCCGATGCCGCCCACCTGCGCGGCCAGCGCGTCCGAGAGGTAATCGCCGTTGAGGTTGGTGGTGGCGATGACGTCGAACTCGTCGGGACGGGTGAGGACCTGCTGCAGGGTGATGTCGGCGATGGCGTCCTTGACCAGCACCTGCCCGGCCGGGGGCTTGCCGCCGCAGTCATCCCAGCCGATGGCCCGTCCCTGGTACTCGCGCTTGGTCAGGGCATAGCCCCAGTCGCGGAACGCGCCCTCGGTGAACTTCTGGATGTTGCCCTTGTGGACGATGGTCAGGCTCTTTCGCTGGTGGCGGATGGCGTAGTCGAGGGCGGCGCGGATGAGGCGCTCCGAACCCTCGGACGACACGGGCTTGATGCCGATGCCCGAGGTCTCGGGGAACCGGATCTTCTTCACCCCCATCTCGCTCTGCAGGAAGGAGATGACCTTCTTCGCCTCGGGCGTGCCGGCCGCCCACTCGATGCCGGCGTAGATGTCCTCGGTGTTCTCGCGGAAGATCACCATGTCGACCTTCTCCGGGTACTTGACCGGAGACGGCACGCCGCGGAAGTAGCGCACCGGCCGGAGGCACACGTAGAGGTCGAGCTGCTGGCGCAGGGCCACGTTGAGCGAGCGGATGCCGCCGCCGACCGGCGTGGTCAGCGGACCCTTGATGCCCACCAGGTACTTGCGGAACGCGTCGACCGTGCCCTCGGGCAGCCAGTTGTCGAACAGGGTCTTGGCCTTCTCCCCGGCGTAGACCTCGTACCAGGCCACCTTCTTCTTCCCGCCCGAGGCCTTGGCCACCGCGGCATCGAACACGCGCACCGAGGCGCGCCAGATGTCGCGCCCCGTGCCGTCGCCCTCGATGAAGGGGAGGATGGGGTGATCGGGGACCTGCAGCTGACCTGTGGATGACATCGTGATGGCCTCGCCTTCGCGAGGCGGCGTGAACTCGGGACCGGCAGTCATCTCAATCCTCCTTCGATCTCCTGGGACGCACGGCGAGGGCGGCCTCCTGCTCGGCGCCGAGGTCCGCGACTCGGTGCCGCATCCTACTCGATGGGGCCCAGGGCCGTACAGGTCGATGGGGACAGCAGATGGAGAAACAGATCCTCCTGCAGCCGGTCGGTCCGGCCAGGCCGGACCGGTGGGGTCGTTTCCTTCCGTCCTGCTCGCCAGGCATCTTGTATATTGAGAGTGCAGGGCCAAGTATCTGTATTCAGCTGCGTGATGAGGGCCGCTATCGGGGCCTTCCCCGGCGGTTGGCCGGTCGAGGATGGACATGCGTGCACAGGGGACGAGCGGATTGCAGAATGCACAGGAGATCCTGCCTCAGGACGACGGGGCTCCGGGACCGCTCGCCGATGCCGCCACCTCGCGGCCTTCCATCCTGCTGGTCGAGGACGAAGAGGATCTGCGCGAGGCGCTCGCCACCCTGCTCGAGGAGCAGGGGTACCAGATCACGAGCGTCGGCACGGCCGAGCGCGGCCTGGCCTGCCTCGAGACGCAGCGCTACGACCTCGTGATCTGCGATTACATGCTCCCGGGTCGGACCGGCGCCTGGATGCTGCAGGAGGCGGCCAGCCGCAAGCTCCTCGAGCACACCGCCACCATCGTGATGACGGCGCACCCGACTATCGAGCTCAAGGGCATCGACATCCTGCGCAAGCCGCTCGACATCGACGGCTTCCTCGGTGGGGTGACGCGCCTGCTCGCGCCCCTCCAGGAGAGCAGCGGGGGCGGCTCGCACCCGACGGCGCCGCAGCGCCCGGACGGCACGATCAACGACGCCGAGGGCCGCGAGTGCATCGGCTTCCAGCTCTACATCAGTGGCTCCTCCGCGGCCTCCCGCAAGGCGGTGCGCAACATGGAGCGGCTCCTCGAGGAATACGACCGCAGCCAGGTGCAGTTCCAGATCTGTGACCTGGCGCGCGGCTGGGCCGAGACCGCCGATGAGGACCACATCGTCTTCACCCCGACCCTGGTCAAACGCTTCCCGCCACCTAAAGTCTGGCTCATCGGTAGCCTCGACAACCTCGAGATCGTCGCCGATCTCCTCCTCGATGCCGGCGTGAGGCGCAAGCACTGATCCCAGGCGCCTCGCCGGTCTCGGCCACAGAGCCATGATCCCGACCCCAGCGCGCCAGACACCCCAACCCGAGCCTTCCCGAACCTACCCACCCCTCATCATCGTGAGAGCGAACCGCGGATGACGACGCCACCTGCTACGCCCCCAAGCACCATCGAGAAAATCGAGACCGGCGTCCCCGGCCTCGACATCCTCACCTATGGCGGCGTCCCCCGCGGGCGCGCAACCCTCATCACGGGCAAGAGCGGCACCTGCAAGAGCATCCTCGGGCTGCAGATCGCCGCCCATCAGGCCCAGCTGGGGAGGCCCGCGCTCCTCCTGACCGCCGAAGAGGAGCCCGACGACTTCCGGATCACCGGCAACGCGCTCGGCTTGAACGTGAGCGACCTCTGCGAGCGACGCCTCTTGCACATCGCCAACGTGGCCACGCCCATGGAGGGCCCCACGATGGTGCTCGGCGAGTTCGACGTGACCGGGCTCATCCACCGCATCGAGCAGGCCGTGCGGCAGTATCAGATCCAGGTCCTCGTGCTCGACTCGACGACCGCGCTCTTCAGCCACCCCACCTCGCAGGCGGAGCTGCGGGCCCAGTTCTTCCAGCTCATCTACGCGCTCCGGCGGCTCTCCCTCACCGCGATCATCATCTCCGAGGCGCCGAGCGATTATGGCCCGCTCACCACCCTCGGCGTCGAGGACTTCGTCTGTGACATGGTGCTCGTCCTGCGCAACGTCATCGACGGGGAGCGGCGGCGGCGTTCGCTCGAGGTGCACAAGTATCGGCGCAGCCCGCACTACAAGGGCCAGTTCCCGTGCACCATGACCTCCCGCGGCCTCACCGTCTTCCCGCTCGATGCCCAGGGCCGCGAGCGGGTGCGCCCCACCGAGCGGTACTCGAGTGGCATCCCCGGCCTCGACGCCATGAACAACGGCGGCTGGATCCGCGACGCCATCGTGCTCGTGCGCGGCCCCTCGGGCAGCGGCAAGACCACCCTGGCCGGCATGTACGCCCGCGCCGGCGCCCTGCGCGGCGAGCGGGTCATCTATTACGGGTTCGAAGAGACCAAGCTCATGCTCCTCCGCAACTTCGGCAGCCTGGGCATGGCGATGGAGGAGTTCGAGCAGGCCGGCAACCTGCGCGTCGTGTGCCGCTATCCCGAGGCCACGAGCCCCGAGGACATGCTGGTCGACATCCGCAACGGCCTCGACCAGTTCCGGCCCTCGCTGGTGGTGCTCGACAGCATCTCTTCGGTCGAGCACTCGACCTCGCCGCTCGGGTTCCGCCAGTTCATGATCGGTCTGGCCTCGCTCCTGCGCGAGCACGGGCGGAGCGCGCTCCTCATCGAGACCGTCAGCGCGATCGATGATCCCAAGGTCGAGGCCCCCTTCCTCTCCACCATCCCCGACGTCATCCTGCTCCTCGACCACCGTTGGCAGGGAAAGCATCGCCTGCGAACCATCCGTGTCCATAAGATGCGCGGATCTGCGCACGACATGGAAGAGCACGTGCTCACGATCGTCCCGGGCGGGCTGCGGGTCGACCCCTTGGCCAGGGACTAAGCGCCGGTCTCGCGCGCTGTTCGGCGGTCCCCCCCTCCGTTCCAACACGCCCCCCCTTGATGGCGATGAAAATCGCCCTAGAGCCCTAGAGAATGGTTGCTGCAGATCGCTGCAGCTCACCCAGCCCTGGGCCCGCAGCCTTCGGGCCCGGCCTTCGTGCCTCGGCCTTCGGGGGGAATCGGAGACTTTCATCCCTATGCACAAACTGCATTCCTCACCCTCTGGCATCGCCGCCTTTACACCCGTAACGGAGCCGGAACCGATCCCGGCCGCGGCCCCGCCGCCCGTCTCCCGGCCGGAGGAGCCTCCCGGCATGACCGAGGCGCCAGGCGAGATCGGCGGCACGCCCTGGGCCTGGCAACAGAAGGAGCAGTGCCTGCGGCTCCTGCTCGAGGCGGTCGCCGGGGCCATGGGGGGGTACGCGGTGATCCTGCTCGACGTGCAGGGCCGGATCACGAGCTGGGATGGGGGCGCCGAGTACCTCATCGGCTACCGGCGCGAGGACGTGTTTGGCAAACACTTCTCCTTCTTCTACGCCACCGAGGACATCCTCTCCGGCAAGCCCGGCGACGATCTGCAGCATGCGCTCGTCGGCCCGGTGCGCGGCGACGTGCTGCGCATGCGCAAGGACGGCACGAACTTCTGGGCCGACACCGTGCTCACCGCCCTGCGGGACGAGTCGGGCGCGCTGCGCGGCTACGGCATCGTCCTGCACGACATCACCGAGCGCAAGGCGGCCGAGGCCGAGCGGCTGCAGCTCCTCGTCAGCGCGCAGCGCGCGCGCCAGCAGGCCGAGGAGGCCAACCGGCTCAAGGACGAGTTCCTGGCCGCGGTCTCGCACGAGCTGCGCACGCCCCTGTCCTCCATTCTCGGCTGGGTGCGCGTGCTGAGCGCGCGCAAGACGCCCGATCCCGCGTCGCTCGCCAAGGGCATCACCATCATCGAGCGCAACACCAAGGCGCTCGCCCAGCTCATCGACGACCTCCTCGACATCTCGCGCATCGTCACCGGCAAGCTCAAGCTCGAGGTCCTGCCCGTGGATCTGCGCCAGATCATCGACGCCGCGCTCGATTCGGCGCGGCCGGCGGCGGAGGCCAAGGGGCTCGTCCTCGAGAAGGAGTTCGACGGCGACGGGGCCTCGGTGGGCCTGGTGCGGGGCGACGCGGATCGGCTCCAGCAGGTGGTGTGGAACCTCCTGTCGAACGCCATCAAGTTCACGCCCGAGCGCGGGCGCGTGCGGATCAAGCTCAAGAGCGCCCCGGGCCAGGCCATCATCGAGGTGGAGGACACCGGCGCGGGGATCCCGCCCGACTTCCTCCCCTACGTCTTCGATCGTTTCCGTCAGGCCGACGGTTCGGCCGTGCGCAAGCATGGCGGGCTCGGCCTCGGGCTCGCCATCGTGCGCCACCTGGTCGAGCTCCATGGCGGCACCGTCCAGGCCATGAGCGAGGGGGAAGGGCAGGGCGCGCGCCTGAGCGTGCGGCTGCCGTGCCCGACGGGCGATGAGCCCGAGTGCGAACCCTCGGCGCGCGAGCTGGCCACAGGCATGGCCTCGGCGCCAGGGCCGGGCGTCGACGCGCCGGTCACCGCGGTGACGCCGCTCGCCGGCGTGCGCATCCTCCTGGTCGAGGACGACACCGACATCCGCGAGCTCCTCGCCGAGACTCTGACTTACCAGGGGGCCGAGGTGCAGACCGCGATCGGCGTGACCCAGGCTCTGTCCGTCCTCGGACGCTGGTGGCCGGACGTGCTGGTCTCCGACATCTTCATGCCCGGCGAGGACGGCTACTCGCTCATCCGCAAGGTGCGGGCGCTGCCGCTGCCGGGCGCGCGGACCCTGCCCGCGATCGCCCTCACCGGCCATGCCCAGGCCCGCGACCGTACCCGCGTCCTGGCCGTGGGCTTCCAGATGCACGTGCCCAAACCCGTAGATCCGGGCGAGCTGGCCATGGCCATCTCGCGCCTGCTCGAAGCGATGCGGCGCTGACCTCCCAGGCCTGCCCTATCTATCTATGATGAGGCGGCGCCGTGATATGGGAGAGCCTGCGATGACACGACCTGGCTGGCGTTGGAACGTTTTGTGGATCGCCTTGGGCGGCCTCCTGGCCGCTTGTCCGGGCGGCAAGGGCAAGGGCCCAGACAGCGGCGGGCTCACAGATCTCGCCGTGGTCGACCAGCGGGCGAGCGATCTGGCCGCGGGCGACCTGGCACGGGACCTGGCCGCGGACGATCTGAGCCCAGTGGATCTGGACGTCAGCGACGCCGCCGCCGATGCCGCGGTCGTCGACGGCGCCGGCGGTGGACCGGATCTCACCGCTCCGGACGTCGCCCTCTCTCAGGGCCCATGCAGCGGTCGTGGGGGGCACAACTGCAGCGGCACCATCACGCTCTATCGCACGCCGAGCGGTGCGCTGGAGCTGCGCTTCGCGAGTGACTTCAGCGTCTCGCCCATCCCCGCCGGCGAGGTGTACCTCAGCTCGCGGAGCTCGCTCGGGAGCAGCATCAACCCGGGCGGCACGAGCACCGATGTCTTCCTCGGCACGCTCCAGGGCTACACCGGCGCGCAGTCCTACACCGTGCCGGCCGGCGCCGAGCAGGGGCGCCCCTACGCGTGGATCTGGTGCCGGCAGGTGACCGTGGAGGTCGGCGTCGCCCAGCTGGTCCCGCTGCCCTGAAGTCACGACCCTCCCTCCTTCGGACATCGGTTTCCCCGGAGCGGGACTCCTCTACCCCAGCGCAGGAAGCATGAGCGCACGGGCGCCCGCCCGGTGAGACGGCGCTCACCCCGATGCTGCGGCCGGGCAGGGCTTCCTTGCCTCTCGACAGCCCTGGCACCCGCCTTGCGAAGAATTGGGGTGATTCACAAGAAGGAGGGAGCGATGCGACATCGAGGGTTCCTGATGGGGTTGGGAGTGTTCGCTGCGCTGGGCTTGGGGGGAGTGGCCGCCGCCGACTCCAACGCCGACGTCATGGTCTGCCCGCGGCCCGATCTGTCGACGCCGAAGTGCCCGGAGGCGCGCGCCTGCTTCGACGTCCGCGCCACCAAGAACATCACGCACATCTTCGTCGACCTCGACTTCGACATGTGCCGCTCGGCGCCGTTCGTCATCTCCGTGGACGGCGTCGACGTCCCCGCGGACCGCCTGCACACCCGGGGCGGCCCCTGCAACCACGGCGACGACGACATCTCCCGCACGGTGTGGTTCCCGCTCACCGGCAACCAGGACAAGGCCCAGATCTGCGTCCGGGTCGAGGGCGCGGTGCCGCAGGCCATCAGCGTGGGCGCCAAGGCCGCCGATGAGTGCGTCTCGGCCAGCCTGAGCACGCCTTACTGCAGCAACTGCGGGAGCGAGTGCCCGCCGCCGCCCCCGCCGCCGTACCCCTACCTCAACTACACCCCCGCGAAGTAGCTACCCCTTCTCCGCCGCATCCAGGAGCTCGCCGAGCAGCCGCCGGGCCAGCGGAAGCCGCCCCGGCCGCTCCGTCTCGCTCCACGTGCGCACGAGCCGCATGTCGGGCGTCAGCCGCCAGAGCGTGCCCTTCTTGTTCACGAGCTTGAGCACCTGCTCGGGCTTGAGCGGCGTCTTCTCGTCGAGCGCCAGCGCCAGCCGCTGCTCCGACAGCTCGATCGCCGTCGCCGCCAGCCGCCGCCCGAGCCCCTTCACGATCATGATCTCCGCGAGGATGTTCACCTCGTCCGGCGGCTCGCCGTAGCGGTCCTTGATCTCGCCCACCAGCTCGCCCACCTCCTCCTCGTTGTGCGCGAGCGACAGCCGCTTGTAGAAGTCGAGGCGCTGCGCCGTGTCCGGCAGGTAGTCCTCGGGGATGAACCCCGGCAGGTCGCACGTGAGCTCGGGATCACGCTCGTGCGTGAGGGCCTCGCCCTTGAGCGTGGCCATCGCCTCCTCGAGGAGCTGCGTGTACATCTCGAATCCCACCGCCGCGATCTGTCCCGACTGCCGCGCCCCGAGCAGATCCCCGGCACCGCGGATGTCGAGGTCGTGCGAGGCGATGTTGAACCCCGCGCCGAGCTCGGTGAACCGCTGCAGCACCGCCAGCCGCTGCTTGGCCTCGGCCGTGAGCGACGCCTCGGGCGGCACGAGCAGGTAACAGTAGGCGCGCTCCTTCGAGCGGCCGATGCGCCCGCGCAGCTGGTAGAGCTGCGCCAGCCCGAAGCAGTCCGCGCGGTTGACGAACATCGTGTTGGCCCGCCCGATGTCGAGTCCCGACTCGATGATCGTCGTGGACACGAGCACGTCGTACTTGTGGTCCACGAAGTCGACCATCACCTTCTCGAGCTCCTCGGGCGGCATCTGCCCGTGCCCCACCGCCACCCGCAGGTCGGGGAACAGCTCGCGGAGCTTACCCGGCCACTTGTGAATGTCCTCGACCCGGTTGTGCACGAAGAAGATCTGCCCGCCGCGCCCGAGCTCGCGCTTGATCCCCTCGACCAGCACCGCGTCGTCGAGGCGCGCGAGCATCGTGCGGATCGCCAGCCGGTCGGCCGGCGGCGTCGTGATGATCGACAGATCGCGCACCCCCATGAGCGACATGTGCAGCGTGCGCGGGATGGGCGTGGCCGACATGGTCACGCAGTCGAGCTGCGTCTTGAGCGCCTTCAGGCGCTCCTTGTGCGACACGCCGAAGCGGTGCTCCTCGTCGATGATGAGGAGCCCGAGCTGCTTCCAGCGCACGTCGTTCGAGAGCAGCCGGTGGGTGCCGATGACGATGTCGATCTTGCCGTCGGCCATCCCCTTCAGGACCTCGGTCTGCTCGGCGCGCGAGCGGAAGCGCGACAGCGAGTTCACCCGCACCGGGTAGTCCTTCATGCGCTCGCCGAACGTCACCGCGTGCTGCTCCACCAGCACCGTCGTCGGTGCCAGCACCGCCACCTGCTTGCCCGCCAGCACCGCCTTCATGGCCGCGCGGATCGCCACCTCCGTCTTGCCATAGCCCACGTCGCCGCAGACCAGGCGGTCCGTCGGCCGCGCCTCGTCCATGTCGGCCAGCACCTCGTCGATCGCGCGCTGCTGATCGGGCGTCTCCTCGAACGGGAAGGTGGCCTCGAACTCACGGAACAGCTGCTCGCCGTGCGCGTCCAGCTGGAAGCTCGTTCCCGGCAGCGCCTTCCGCTGGGCGTAGATCTGGAGCAGATCCTCGGCCAGCTTCTGCACCTCGCGCGAGACCTTGGAGCGCGTCTTCTCCCACGTCTGCCCGCCCAGCTTGTCGACGCGCGGCTTCTGGCCCTCGGCGCCGACGTAGCGCTGCACCTCGTCGAGGCGCCACACCGGCAGGTAGAGCGCGCCGCCCTCGTACTCGATGTGGAGGAAATCCACCGCCGCGCCGGCCCGCGTCGCCACCGGCAACTTGGTGAGACCGCGGTAGGTGCCCACGCCGTGCAGCCGGTGCACCACGTACCCGCCCGGCTCGAGGCTCTTGAAGTCCGAGGTGTCGACCAGCTTCTTGGTCTTGGCCGCCTTCGACGCGCTGCGCGTCGCCTTCTCGCCGAAGATCTCGGACTCGGTGACCACCCACATCCCGTCCGTGGGCAGGCGGAAGCCGTGCACCAGCGGCCCGAGCAGGATCTCCACGAGGCCGCGCGTCTCGATCGTGGGCGGCCGGAGCGGCGGGTCCACCGGCGTCCGGCGCAGCACCGGCTCGAGCCCGTAGCCGCGCAGGAGCGACGCCAGGCGCTCGCCGTGCTGGAGGTTCGGCGAGACCAGCACCGTGCGCGCCCCGTCCTCGCGCCACTCGCGCACCCGGCGCACGAGCGGCCGGAGCAGCTCGTCGTGCCGCTCGGCCATGGCGCGGCGCAGCTCGGTCGCGAGCTCGAGGTTCGACTCGGCCGCGATGCGCACCACCGGCGCCGCGTCGTTCGCGTGCTCGAGCGCCACCGCCTCCACCACCCGCCGCGAGCGCCAGATCGACGCCACCTCGCGGTGGTCGAGATAGAAGTCGCGCGGCGGGAACGCGATGCGGTGCTCCGCGATCCGCCCCTGATACGCCCTCTCGCCCTGCGTAAAGAGGTCCTCCACCTCGGTCAGCACCTCGTCCGGGTGCTCGACGAGCAGCGTCACCTCCTCGGGCAGGTACTCGCCGAGCGGGACCAGGGGCGCGTGCAGCGCCGGCACGAGCGACTCGCTGCCGAAGAAGTCCTCGCCCGCCTCGATCTGCTCGTAGAGCGCGCGCGTCTTGGCCGAGGGGTGGGCCGCGTGGTCCGCCGCCTCGTAGAGCCGCTCCCGCACCGCGTCGGGCGCGGTCACCACCGTCTCGCGCACCGGGTGCACGAAGAGCTGCGGCACCGTGCGCATCGTGCGCTGCGTCTCCGGGTCGAAGAACCGGATCGACTCCACGAGGTCGCCGTAGAGCTCGATGCGCGTCGGGAAGCGGTAGAGCGGCACGAACACGTCGAGCACCCCGCCGCGCACCGCGAACGTGCCCGGATCCTCGACCACCGGCATGCGCGCATAGCCCGCGCGCACGAGGAGCGCGATCGCCCGCTCGCGATCGATCTCCTCCCCCTCCTCGAACAGGTCCACGAGCCCGGCGAAGCTCGGGCGCGGCAGCACCTTGCGCATGAGCGCCGCCGCCGACGTCACCATCACCTCGCCGGCCAGCCCCTGCGACAGCCGGAACAGCGTCGCCATGCGCCGCGCCACCGCCCGCCGGTCGGGCGAGATGTCGGCCCACGGCGTGGTCTCGATCTCGGGCAGGAGCATGACCCGCGGCGGGCGCGTCGGATCGTCCTGATGCGCCCCGGGCCCATGCGCCGCGCCCGCCGCGCCCGCGTCGCCCGGCGCGGCCGTCGTGGCCGTCGCAGCCGTCGCCCGCGGCTCCTCCACCCGCGGCAGGAAGAACTCGAGGTCCCGCGCCAGCGTCTCGGCGCGCGAGAGCCGCGGCGTCACCACCACGAGCGGCCGCGCCGCCTGCGCCCGCGCCAGCTCCGCCGCCACCAGCGCGAGCAGCGACGTCTCGTCCGCGCAGCCGAGCAGGCGCACCCTGCGCACCCCGGCGCCGAGCAACCGTCCGAGCTCGGCCAGCGCCTGCCCGAGCGACGGCGAGACCGTGGGATTGGCGAACTCCATGTCCATCGGAAGCGGCAAGCTACGGCATCCCGTTTGCCGTAGCAAGGCGCGCCGCGCGCCGCCCGCGCCCCGCGTGACGATCACGACAGGGACCACGCCTCGGGCCCTCTTGATCTACTCTCCGCCCATGGCCACGCCCACCCCACCCGCCACCGCGTCCCGCCTGGTCGCCATCGACCAGCTGCGCGGCCTGGTGATGATGCTCATGACCATCGACCACGCCGGCGGCGCCTACAACGCCGGCCACCTCGTGACCGACGCCGCCGGCATGTACCGCCCCGGCACCGCGCTCCCCCTCGGGCAGTTCCTCACCCGCTGGATCACCCACCTGTGCGCGCCCACCTTCGTCTTCCTCGCCGGCGTGGCCCTGTCCTTGAGCGTCACGCGGCGCCTGCGCGCCGGCGAGAGCGGCCGCAACATCGACCGCTTCATCGCCACCCGCGGCCTCCTCCTCATCCTCCTCGAACCCCTGTGGGTCTCGCTCTTCTTCGTCCCCGGCAATGTCCTCTTCCAAGTGCTCTACGCCATCGGCATGAGCTTCCTCTTCATGATGGCCCTGCGCCGCGTGAGCACCGGCTGGCTCCTCGGCCTCGGGCTCGGCATCACCGTCTTCGCCGAGGCCCTGGCCGGCCTTCTCCGCGGCGTCAGCGGCGGCCTCCCCCTCGGCCTCCCCGCCGGCCTCCTCCTCACCGGCGGCTTCTTCTTCCGCCACCTCATCATCGGCTACCCCGTCCTGCCGTGGCTGTCCTTGATGCTCCTCGGCTGGGCCCTCGGCCGGCACCTCGGCGAAGGCCGCCCCCTGCGCCCGCTCCCCGTCGCCGCCACTGGCGCCGCCCTGCTCGGCGTCTTCGCCCTCATGCGCGGCCTCAACCAGTACGGCAACTACCGCCTCCTGCGCGACGACGCCTCGCTCGTGCAGTGGCTGCACGTGAGCAAGTACCCCCCGTCGCTCACCTTCATCACGCTCGAGCTCGGCCTGTCGGCCCTGTGCCTGGCCGTGCTCCTCGCCCTCGGCCGGCGCGGCCTCGGCGAGAGCGCCCCCCTGCGCGTGCTCCGCACCTTTGGCCAGACCGCGCTCTTCTTCTACCTCCTCCACATCCCGCTCCTCTTCCTGCCCGCGTACGCCCTTGGCCTGCAGCACCGATACGGCCTCGGCGCCACGTATCTCGCCACCGGGCTCGCGCTGATCGTCCTCTACCCCCTGTGCCGCCGCTACCGCGCGTACAAGACCGCGCACCCCAGCGGCTGGACGCGCTACGTGTGAGGCGGCCGATGGGACCAGCAAGGGAGGCTGCCCATGATCCATCGGCCCCAGAAGACACAAACCCTGCTCGTAGCGCTGATGCTGCTATGGCTCCTCCCCCTACGGAGCCATGCCGATCCCGGCGAGTTCTCGCCTTCGCTCTTTCAATTCGTCCCCACACTCCCGGACGATGGGAAAGATAAGGGGGGTGGCTGGCAAGTAGCGAGCAACCGGCTCAACTTCGTTGATGCCAGGCACCTCGTCATCAAAACGCCGGATCAGGGCCGGCATGCCGCTGCGGACCAAGGAAGATGGAAGGATCTCGCCGGACTATGCCGCACAGATCACGGCCGACGTCGCCACTGCGGCCACGCCCGACACAATGGCACTTCGCTCCGAATGGATGACGGCGGACTTCTGCCAGAAGTTCAAGGATGTGATGCTCAGTCTGTTTCGTAAACACCATGCCACTCTCGGTGTCAGGGTCGAGGCCCAATGAGACATACCGTCGACGAACTCCTCGCCATTGCGTACCACTACTATGCGCGCGGGCTCACCCATGCAGACCCCGGTTACTACGACACCCAAGAACGCCAGCGTCTCATCGACGCGCGTCGCCATGCCGGCACCGAGGACCGCTTTGAATGCTGGCGCGACATGATCGGTCGTCTGGACGCTCGCTTTCCCGATCGCTACATCATGGACCGCTCGCTACACCTTCATACGGGGACCTGGGATGCCTGCTACTCTGGCCGGCTCATCATGCCCCCGCTCCCCGGGGAGGACCAGCGCCACATCGGCTTCTTTGTCAGCTTCCTCGTCCCCTATTACGTCGTCTACACGAACCGCGTCACCTTCCTGGACATGCATGATCCGGCGCACCGGGAGGATTGGGTGCAAGAGAACATCGCCTTCACCTTCGCCGCCGATGAAGAGCCCTACGCGCGCGCGTTCATCGCCGAGATCGAGGCCACCTATCCCGACCACGAACCCATGCCGCCCGAGGTGGGACGAGTCATCGTGCCCGGGGTCGTCACCAACCTACGCTACATCGACACCGCCACCCTCTTCGACTGCCTGTTCTCGGACGAATGGTGAGTTCGTAAAGGACGCCCATGGCCCTGCCCTCGATCCGACACGAGTACCGCATCGCGCTGTCCCACGTGGACCGCAACCTCCAGCTCGACACCACCGTGATCGCCGCCCGTCACCCCTCGGAGACCGCCGAGCATCTCGCCCTCCGCGTGCTCGCCTTGTGCCTGCTCTACCGCGACGGCCTCGCCTTCGGCCCCGGCCTGTGCGACGGCGACGCCTCCGACCTCGAGGTCCGCGACCCGGGCGGCGACGTCACCCTGTGGGCCGAATGCGGCGCCGTCGACGCGACCAAGCTGCGGCGCATCGTGCAGCAGAACGCCCGCGCTGAGGTCCACGTGGTGCTGGCGGACGACCGCCGCCGCCGCGAGCTCCTCGACGGCATCGCCGCCCTACCGCACGGCATCCGCGACGCCGAGCGCGTCGTGCTCTGGCACGTCGATCCCGTGCTCGTAGCCGCCCTCGCCCGCCACGAGGAGCGGCGCCAGCGCTGGACCGTGACCATCGTCGACGGCCACGTCTATATCGAGGCCGACGGCGAGAACATCGACGGCGAGGCCGCCGCCGGGGCCCTGCCGGCCGGTCAGTAGGGCGGCGCCTTGACCGCGCGCTGCCGCTTGGCCGCCTCGGCCCACCATTCCACGTCGGCCAGGAAGCGCCCGGCGCGGCGCACCCAGCTCTCGTCGCGCGGCGTGCCGTCCTCTTCGAACTGATTCTGCACCTGCGGGATCGGCAGGAGCGACGAGATGCTCGGCATGCCGAGCTCGGCCAGCGTCATGCGCAGCTGCATGGCGGCGCGCACCCCGCCCCAGGGCCCGGCCGAGTAACAGACGATGCCCGACGGCCGGAAGAAATACTCCTCGAGGAAGTGATCGAGCAGGTTCTTGAGCCCCGGCGGGATGCCGTGGTTGTACTCCCCCGAGACGATGAGGAAGCCGTCCACTGCGCGGTAGAGCTGCGCGAGCTTCTCCATCACTTCGGGCGCCTGGCCCTTGGGATACTCCTTGTACATCCGGTCGAGGAGCGGCAGCGGGTGCTCCATCGCGTCCACCAGGGTTGCCTGGTGCCCCCGATCCTGCACCTGCCGGGTGATGAACCGGGCGGCGCGGATCCCTTGCCGATCACGACGCATGGAACCGTAGAGCACGGCGAAGTGCATGGGCCTCTCTCTCTTTCCCCCTGGTGGGATCGGCAGGATACAGGCGTTCGTTCGCCCTGCAAGCGTCTCTGGTGTTTCACCGTGGCCCTTCGTACCCGCGGCGCCCCAGGCCTCCCCGGCGCTGGCCCCAACCGAGATCCGCTCTGCCTCCCCGCCCGGCCCCACCGCCCGCCCCGGCGCCGCCCCCGCACCCGCGCGGTTTCCCGTGCAATCCTTACAGCTTGCCGGCGCTAGGGTTGATCGGCCCCGCGAGGTGCCGAACCCCCAGGTACATGAAGATCCTCCTCGTCGGATCGCGGGGTGCAGCGGGCATGGCGGTGCAGGAGGCGCTCGCTGCGGAGGGCCGCGACGTCGCCTGGACCCGGACGGTGCCGACGCCGCGGAGGGGCGACGAGGCGGCGCTCCTCATCCTCCTGCCGGAGGGCTCCCCGGCCGAGCTGGGGGTCCGGTGTCGAGCGCTGCGGTCGGCGTTTCCGGCAGCCGAACTGCTGGCGCTGTCCCGTCCGACTGACGACGCCGACGCCCTCATCGACGACGGCGCCGATGACGTGCTGATCTGGCCGGAGGAGGTGCGCGGCCTCGGACGGCGGCTCCGCGTGGCGCTCGCGCGTGTGGCGCGGCGGGCGCTCCTGGCCAGCGAGAGCGAGGAGCAGCTGCGCGCGGTCATCGACTCGGCCGCGGACACCATCTTCATCAAGGACCGCGAGGGCCGCTATCTCCGCATGAGCCCGCACGGCGCGCACCTCTTCGGCATGGAGGAGGACGCGATCGTCGGTCGCACGGACACGGAGCTGTTCGGGGAGACGGCGGGCCGTCAGATCCGCGAGATCGACCGGCGCATCATGGCATCGGGCGAGCCATACACGTACGAGCAGACGCGGACGCTGCACGGGCGCGAGACGATCTTCTTCACGACCAAGTATCCCTGGCGGTCGCTGACCGGGGAGGTGCGCGGGGTGGTGGGGATCAGTCGCGACATCACCGAGCGGCGGCAGCTGCAGCTGCAGGCGCAGCTCCTCATGACCGACCGCCTGACGACGCTGGATCGCCTCTCGGCGGGGCTGGCGCACGAGATCAACAACCCGCTGCAGGGGGTGTCGGCGAGCCTCGAGCTGGTGCGCCGCATGCTCAGCCGCTCGGCCTTGATGGGGGAGGGGAGCGCCATGCTCGAGCGGCTCCTCAACAAGGCCGACGAGGGGTGTGAACGCATCCGCAGTATGGTGCAGGCGCTGACGACGTACGCGCGCGGGCCGGAGCCGGGGACGAGGGGGAGGGACAGCGAGCTCGTGGACATCCACCAGGTGCTCGACGCGTCGCTGCGCCTGGTGCACCACGCGCTCGAGCACCGCGCCCGCGTGATCTGCGATTATGGCGAGGTGCCATTCCTCGTGGGCAGCGCGGCGAGCCTTAGCCAGGTGTTCGTGAACCTCCTCGGCAACGCGGCGCAGGCGCTGCCGCCCGAGCGTCCGCTGGTGGAGAACGAGATCCGGGTGATGACCCGGGCGGGGGACGGGCGGGTGCTGGTGGCGATCGGCGACAACGGGGTGGGCATGGCGCCGGAGGTGGTGGAGCGCATCTTCGAGCCGTTCTTCACCACCAAGCCGGCGGGCGAGGGGACGGGGATCGGGCTGTATCTGTGTCGCGACGTCGTGAGCCGGCTGGGCGGTGAGATCCGGGTCGAGAGCGAGCCGGGGCGCGGCACGGTGTTCCAGGTGTGGCTGCCGGTGATCGTCGCGGCGCGCGCCGGGCGGACCACGCCGGCCCCGACGGACGAGTGACGGTTTCAAAGAACCCCACTTGTCGGGCCTCGCGACCCGGGGGCCCTGGGTCGTTGGTACCGTCACCGCCAGGGGGCGGGAAACTCGGGTTGTTTCATACCGTCACCGCCGGCCCCGTCACGCACAACGGAGGGATGCAACCTTGATCGGTCGGAGGGGAGCGTGTACTAACCCTGCCAGTCCGACAGTCGTAGGGAGCCTACCGCATGCCGCTGGATGTCGTTTCCGTCATCGCCGAAGAGCTGAAGCTGAACCGGGGCCAGGTGGAGCGCACGCTCGCGCTCTTCACCGAGGGCGCCACCGTGCCGTTCATCGCCCGCTACCGCAAGGAGGCCACGGGCGGTCTCGATGAGGTGCAGATCACCACGATCCAGGAGCGCGGTGAGTATTTCGCGGAGCTCCTCAGCCGCAAGCAGACGGTGCTGACGTCAATCGACGAGCAGGGCAAGCTCACGCCCGAGCTGCGCGCGCGCATCGAAGGGACGACGTCGCGCACGGAGCTCGAGGATCTCTATCTGCCGTACAAGCCCAAGCGCCGCACCCGCGCGAAGATCGCGCGCGAGCGCGGGCTCGAGCCGCTGGCCGAGATGATCCTGGCACAGGCGCGCGGGCTCGCGGCCCGCGAGGCGCTGGCCGCGCCGTTCGTCTCGGCCGAGCGCGAGGTGCCGGACGTCGAGGCGGCCTTCGCGGGGGCGCGCGACATCGTGGCCGAGGTGATCTCCGAGACGCCCGAGGTGCGCGCGGCGCTGCGCGAGCAGGCGCTGGCCACGGCGGTGATCATCTCCGAGGCGGCGCCGCCCGAGGCGGCGGCGGCGGCGCAGGCCCAGGGATCGGCGGCGGGGCTCGTGCAGGGGGCGGGCGACAAGGGCGGGGACAAGAAGGCGAACGCGGCCAAGTTCAAGGACTACTTCGACCATCGCGAGCCGGTGGGGAGCATCCCGTCGCACCGCATGCTGGCGCTGCGGCGCGGCGAGAAGGAGGGGTTCCTCAAGCTCACGCTCGAGGTGGACCGCGAGGCGGCGCTCGACCTCATCCGTCACCGGGTGGTCAAGGACACGGGGGCCGCGCTCGCGCGCGATCTCGCGCAGGCGCTGGTGGATGCGTATGACCGCCTGCTGCAGCCGTCGATCGAGGTGGACGTGCGGCTCGCGCTTAAGGAGCGCGCCGACACGGAGGCGATCACGGTGTTCTCCGAGAACCTGCGCCACCTGCTGCTGGCGGCGCCGCTGGGATCGCGGCGGGTGCTGGCGGTGGACCCGGGCTTCCGCACGGGCTGCAAGGTGGTGGTGGTGGACGAGAAGGGCGATCTCGTTCACCACGAGGTGCTGCACCTCACCACGTCGGAGCGGCTGGCGGCCGAGGCCGAGGACAAGGTGAAGGAGCTGTGCCGGCGCCACCGCGTGGAGGCGGTGGCGATCGGCAACGGCACGGGCGGGCGCGAGACGGAGGTGTTCTTCAGAAAGCTCCAGACCGCGGGCCAGCTCGGCGACGTGAAGATCGTGATGGTGAACGAGGCCGGGGCGTCGGTGTACTCGGCGTCGGAGGTGGCGCGCGAGGAGCTGCCGGAGCAGGACGTGACGGTGCGCGGCGCGGTGTCGATCGGGCGGCGGCTGCAGGACCCGCTGGCCGAGCTCGTGAAGATCGATCCGAAGTCGATCGGCGTCGGCCAGTATCAGCACGACGTGCATCAGCCCAAGCTAAGGCGCGCGCTCGACGGCGTGGTGGAGTCATGCGTGAACCACGTGGGCGTGGACGTGAACACGGCGTCGGTGAAGCTGCTGCAGTACGTGGCCGGGGTGGGGGAGACGCTGGCCAAGAACATCGTGGAGCGGCGGAGCACGGTGGGGCGGTTCAAGAGCCGGCAGGACCTCCTGCAGGTGCCGCGGCTCGGGCCCAAAGCGTTCGAGCAGTCGGCGGGCTTCTTGCGCGTGCCGGAGGGGCAGAACCCGCTCGACAACAGCGCGGTGCACCCGGAGTCGTATGACGTGGTGGCGCGCATGGCCAAGGATCTCGGCGTGGAGGTGAGCCAGCTGGTGGGCAAGAGCGAACTCCTCGATCGCATCGACATCCGGCGCTACGTGGACGAGCGCCGCGGCGAGCCGACGCTGCGCGACATCGTCGCCGAGCTCAAGAAGCCGGGGCGTGACCCGCGCGCCGAGTTCACGGCCGTGGGCTTCCGCTCCGACGTGACCGAGTTCGAGCACCTCAAGGAGGACATGGTGCTCGAGGGGGTGGTGTCGAACGTGACCCAGTTCGGCGCGTTCGTGGACGTGGGCGTGCACCAGGACGGGCTGGTCCACGTGTCGGAGCTGTCGCACAAGTTCGTCAAGGATCCAGCCGAGGTGGTGAAGGTGGGCGACCGGGTCAAGGTGAAGGTGATCAAGCTCGACCCCGAACGCAGGCGGATCGGTCTTTCGATCCGCCAGGCGACCGAGGCGCCCCGGGGCACGGGCGCTGGGAATGAGGGGGCGGGCGCGCGGTCGGGGGGACGTCCGGGAGGCGGGGGGCTGGGTCAGGGGCGTGGGCAGGGGCAAGGGCAAGGGCAAGGGCGTGGCGGCGGCTTTTCCATGGGACAGGGTGGGGGACGG
>DATAGU010000156.1:0-95704 GCA_036263495.1 Polyangia bacterium
GATCGACGCCTACAAGAACTATCTGGAGGTGAGCCTGCAGGTGGTGCCGAAGGAGCCGCTGCGGGACAAGGCGATGGCATCGATCTCGCGGCTCAGGCAGGATGTCGAGCGGATCGCGGCGGAGAGGGCGGCGAGGCTGCGGGGTGAGGAGGAGGTGGAGAAGGAGCGGGAGGCGCGGGAACGACGGGCGCTAGAGGAGGAGAAGAAGGCGCTGCAGGAGAGAGTGAATCGGATGATGGCGGAGAGGGAAGAGGAGAAGGCGAAGCAGAAGGTGTTACAGGCACGGCGATCCTCGCAGGTGAAGTGGGGCCTTGGGCTTGCCGGCGCGGGGCTAGGTATTGCAGGTGTAGGTGGCGCCCTTTTGGGAAGAGTAGGAGTTATGGCTGCCGAGGCCAGAATTCTTATCCAGTTCGACAAGGTAGCAGCGGCCGACCTTGTGATAGAGAGTGAACCGTTCCTGTTGAGCGGTGCGATCCTCACCGCTTGCGGCGCCAGCGTGGCGACTTTCGGTGCCATCAGGGTGGCTTCGGCGGGCCGAGACGGGGGCGCGCTATGGGTAGGGATGGGCCCGCGCGAATTGATGTTCGGAGGCAGGTTCTGATGCGGCCGATTCTTCTTGCGCTGTCGGTATTGGCTACGACGTGTACGTCAGACATTCGCATTTACTGCAGAGATGCGCGGGACTGCATAAGCGAGGCAGGGGCCCGGGAAGCCATCTGCGCCTATGATGGCAGTACCGGGATGTATTGCGCATTTGCGGATCGGAATTGTCCTTCAGGTTTCAGGTATTGGAAGGCAGGTTCCGGATCCAATAACAACAAATGTGTGGATCCACAATACGTGCCCAAGGACGGAGGTACGGATTAGATGAGGTGGTTGTGGATGGTAGCTGTCATCGTAGCAATCGCAGGCTGTGAAGATCTCGTCCGTCAATGCGTAGAAGATCGACAATGCACAGACTATGAGGCAAACCCGGGCCTCTGCATCTACGACGGCACGACGGGCAGATATTGTGCGATTCGCTCCGAGGCATGTCCGTCGAAATACCGCTGGACCGAGTTGGCGCCGAAATCCATCGAGACGAAGTGCGTGAATGAGGCGCTCGTCCCGCCGGATGGGGGGACCGATGCGGCAGGGGATGGGGCTGGAGGATAGGTGGGGGTTGTCGGTGCAATGAGAGGCAGTCCGGTTCAATGCAACTGGCGCGCTCGGCGTTCGGCGTAGGCTTCGACCAGGGCCGGCCAGTTGGCTGGCCGTGCCTGATCAATTCCCCCCCGAAAGATGTTGGCGTTGTACAGGACGTAATCTACGGCCGTAACGCTGTCTTGCAGGGAACTCCCGAGAACATCGCCATAGGTGTAGCGGGCTCCCTCGGCGTCGAGTATCGGCCAGAACTGCGCTGCGGCTTTTAGAAAAGGCAGCCAGCGATGCTCCCAGGGCAGAGGATGCCGTTCGATGTGTTTTCTCTTGCAGAACGCGGCAGGAGCATGGAGAATGTCTCCATGTCACGCCGGCAGGACACAGACACGGTGAATCCTCTTGTGAAACGCCTCCGGCGGCGGCTCGCTGCTCTTCGAGCTGCGAAGAAGAAACCACTGGAGGAGGTGGTCTGGGGGGAACCATTGCACGGGGAAGGGCGTTTGCCGTCCCCGGTGAACAATCCGTTGCTGCCGTCCAAGCGTACCTTGGAGCAAATCGCCCAGGTTCTCGATGTGCAACTGCTCGATCTCCATCGCCCTGATCCTCCGGAATGGAGCCTAAGCTATCGGTTGTTTCATCTAGCGCGCCTGCTCGAAGGGCTCGATGTTAATGCCCTGAAGTTGCTGATCGAGCAGGCCGAGGAATATCTCCAGATAGCCAAGTCCTACCCGACCGAATAGCAGGCCGGCCCGATGGGCCTTCATGAACCACTCTGTTAGAGTGGCGCCATGACACGCATCCTTACTTCTCTTGGCTTGGTGACGCTCCTCTGTCTGCCCTCCGCCTGCACCTACACCGTCGCCACGGCGCCACCGCCCCGGCGCGTCTATGTCGCGCCCCCTCCGCCGGCCCGCAGATGCCCGCCCGCCTACTACTGGGACGGCTATCAGTGCGTCCACAAGGGCCGCGGACGCTGGCACCGGCACGGTTATTAATAGATAGAGCGCGGCGCCTCAGCGCTGCTGTTCGAGGAACGCCGCCAGATCCCGGGGCAGCGGGGACTCCACCTCCACGCGCTCGCCGGTCTCGGGATGGGGAAAATCGAGCGCCGCCGCGTGCAGGGCATGACGCGGCAGTTCGAGGCGCGCGAGCAGGGGCTCGCTCATGCCGTGGTCGGCCCACTCCATGAACAGCTCCTCGTCCGGATAGAGCTTGTCGCCCACGATGGGGTGACCGATGGCGGCGAGGTGGAGGCGGATCTGGTGCTGGCGCCCGGTCTCGGGGTGGGCGGCGACGAGCGTGTACGCGCCCGCCTGCCCGAGCACGACCACCCGCGTGCGCGAGGGCAGGCCGTCCTCGCGCACGGCCATCCGCACGCGCACCCGTCCGCCCTCGAGTCCCAGGGGGGCGTCCACCAGCCGCTCGCCCTCGAGTCGGCCGCGCACGATGGCGAGGTACCGCTTGCGCACCTGGCGCCGCGCGAACGCCCGCTTGAGGCGCACGGCCGCGTCATGGGTGCGCGCCACGAGGAGCAGCCCCGAGGTCTCGCGGTCGAGCCGGTGACACACGTGCAATGCCTCGCCGGGGAAGCGCTCCCGCAGGACGGCCGTGAGCGTGGCGTAGTGGTAGCGCGCCGTGGGATGGATCGGGAGTCCGGCCGGCTTGTCGAGCACATAGAAGTGCGGATCGACGAGGACCACGGGCACCTCCCGCGGCACCTCCGGCTCGACCGGCGCGGGCCGCCGGAACCGCACGGCCTGGCCCGCCTGCACGGCCTGGGCGGGGCGGGTCACGCGCACCCCGTCGATGTCGAGATCGCCGCGAATGACGCGCTGGATGCGGGTGCGCGACAGGCGCCGCATCTTCTTCATGAGGAAGCGATCGAGCCGCCAGCCGTGGCACTCGGCCTCGACCACGAAGCAGTGCTCGATGATCTCGGGCGTGAGCCGGGCGGGCGCCTCCGCGAGCGCGCCCTCCGCCTCCGGCTCCTCGTCGCCGGCGTCATCGAACTCGGGAAGGATGGACATCGACATGGACCTGGAGGCCATCGGGAGACCGAGCATTGGTACCACGGCCCCGCCCCTGCCACCATCGGGCCAAGGCCGCCATGACCCTGCCCAAGGAGGCATGACAGCCCTCTCCCGGGGGCCGATGGCGCCGAGGCTGCTATGATGGGGCCGAGCGCAACGACGGAACCTCCATCCACCTCCTACGATTCGACGCGGCCCGAGGCGGCCGATCAACGGCATGTCATCCACCTCCCCTTTGAAAACACCGGCCGCATCCACCGCCCGGCCCCAAGGCGCCCTGGCCACGGTCCACGTCGCCCTGATCCTCGTCCAGATCTGGTTCGCCTCCTTTGGCGTCGTCGCCAAGCTGGCCCTGCGCGAGATCGGGCCGCGCGGCCTCATCGTGGTGCGTGTGGTCCTGGCCTCGCTCGTGTTCCTCTTCGCGTGGGCGGCCCGCGGCGCGGAGCGCGTGGCCCCGCGGGACCTCGGCCGGATCGCTGTCTACTCCATCTTCGGCATCGTCATGAACCAGCTCCTCTTCATCGAGGGGCTCAAGCGCACCACCGCCACCAACGCCGTCGTCCTCGGCGCCTCCATCCCCGTGTTCACCGTGGCCGTGGCGCTCCTCCTCGGCCGCGAGCGGGCCACGCTCACCAAGCTCCTCGGCCTGGGTCTGGCGCTCCTCGGCGCGCTCACTGTGACGGGGTGGTCCCGCTTCCAGGGCAGCAGCACGGTGTTCATTGGCAACCTGCTCATCCTCTGCAACTCGCTCTCCTATTCCATCTACCTCGTCATCAGCCGCGAGATCTTGGCGCGGTACCGGGCGCTCACCGTCATCGCCTTCACCTTCCTCTTCGGGACGCTCGGCGTCGTGCCCTTCGGGCTCGGCGAGTTCGTGCGCGATGCCCCGCACCTCCACCCGGGCACCTGGGTGGCGCTCGGCTACATCGTGGCCTTCCCCTCGGTCGGCACCTACCTCCTCAACACATACGCCCTCGCCCGCGTCGAGTCCTCGCTCGTGGCCATCTACATCTATCTCCAGCCGGCCCTCGGGGCCCTGCTGGCCCTCACCGTGCTCGATGAGCGGCCCACCCTCGGGACGGTCCTCGGGTGCGGCCTCATCTTCGGCGGCATCTGGCTGGTCGGCCAGGATGCCCGGCGGCGGGCTCGGCGCACTCCTCCAGCGGGCTCTGGTGTATAAATCCCCCGTGTCGGACCCCGCTACCCAAACGCTACCGACGCAAAACGACGCCAACGTCTCGGCCCCGAGCGTCTCTGTCGGCCCGCACCTGTTCCTGGTGCTGGCCGGCCACCGGCCGCTGATCGAGCCCGGGAGGCACTCGCTCGCCGGCCTGGACGTCGTGATCATCGGCCGCGGTGAGCGCGGCGTGCAGCGCTTCACCGCCGACGGCAAGCGCCACCTGCGCCTCAGCGTGCCCGATCCCTGGATGTCCTCGTCCCATGTCCGTCTGACCAACATCCTCGGGCAGTGGAAGGTGGAGGACGAGCAGTCGAGGAACGGCACGTTCGTCAACGGCCTGCCCGTCGCGGCCGCCGCTCTGTCCGAAGGGGACGTGCTCGAGCTCGGCCACACGTTCTTCGTCTACCAGGCGGCCGTGGCCACCCTGCGCGAGGATCCGGACGACGAGGTCGCGCTCCCCCGGCTGAGCCACATCCGCGGGTTGACGACGCTGTCTCCGGCGCTGGCGCGCGAGTTCGGCGTGCTCGCGCAGATGGCGCGCTCCAACGTCTCGATCATCATCCGCGGCGAGAGCGGCACGGGCAAAGAGCTCATCGCCCGGGCGCTCCATGCCCTGTCCGAGCGGCCCGGCTCGTTCGTGGCGATCAACTGCGGGGCCCTGCCCGAGGCGCTCGTCGAGAGCGAGTTCTTCGGTCACCGCCGCGGCGCCTTCTCCGGCGCGGTCGAGGACCGCCCGGGCCTGCTGCGCAGCGCCGACCGCGGCACCCTGCTCCTCGACGAGATCGGCGATCTGCCGGCCCATGCCCAGGTGGCGCTCCTGCGGGCGCTGCAGGAGCGTCAGGTGCAGCCGATCGGCGCCACGCGGCCCATCTCCGTCGACATCCGCCTGTGCGCCGCCACGCACCGCGATCTCGATCGGCTGGCCGGCGAGGGCGTCTTCCGCCCCGATCTCCTGGCGCGGATCTCCGGCTCCACGCTGCGGCTCCCGCCGCTCCGGGAACGGCGCCAGGATCTCGGCATCATCATCGGGGACCTCTTGCATCGCCTGGTCGGGACACGCGCGGAGCAGATCTCGTTCACCAAGGAGGCCGTGCGGGCGATCCTCGGCTACCCCTGGCCGCTCAATATCCGCGAGCTCGAGAAGTGTCTCGAGCGGGCGGTCGCCCTGGCCACCGACAACCTCATCCGTCCCGAATACCTGTTCGAATCGTCCGCCGGCACCACCCCGCGTCCCTTCGTGCCGGAGTCGGCGCAGGGGGGCGGGGCCTGGCCGACCCCACCGTCCACGGCGTCTCCGGAGCCGATGGACGCCAAGGATCGGCAGCGTCGCGAGGAGCTCCTCGCCCTGACCATCGCCCACCGGGGAAACGTCAGCTCCATGGCCCGCGCCCTGGGGAAGGAGCGGCACCAGATCCGGCGCTGGCTGCGTCGGTATCAGATCGATCCGGAGGATTATCGCGGCTGACCCCTGCCGAGGGGGCGGCTCTGGGGCCGAGCTGTCCCTCGGCGTACTTGCGCACGTGGCGATGGTGATCGTCCTCGGGTGGCTCCACGTGGACGCGCTCGAGCACGCCGCTCGAACGCCGCCAGAGCAGCACCTCGCCTCGTTCGAGCGGGCCCTGGGCCGGCGGCGCCGCCAGGCCGAGCGTCGCGCAGAAGTCCCCGATCGTGGCCTGCGGCTCGTCGCCCACCGTGACCACCACGTCGACCCGCTCGAGGAGCGGCCGAGCCAGCTCGTGCGGGACGAGCGTGATGAGCGCCAGCCCGCCCCAGGGCATGTGGCGCGGCAGCGTCTCGGCCGCCGGCTTCCACGAGGCGGGCAGGAGATGGTGCGTCTCGTCGATGACGATCCAGTGGGGCCGGCCGGTGCGCGCGCGGAGCTCGACCAGGCGCGGCAGGAGGGCGTCGAAGAAGGCCGGGCGATCCGCGAGGGGCACGGCGAGGAGGTTCACCACCACCTGCTCGCCGGGCAGGGAGAGGGCGCGCAGGACCTCGGTGAGGGTCGGGGCGCGGCGGGCATCGCCGAGCGTCACGGCGCGGCCGAAGGTCTGGTAATCGCCCTCGGGGTCGAGGATGCAGCACTGGTAGCGCGCCGCCATCAGGCGCTCGGCGAACCCCTTGGCCGCCGTCGATTTGCCGCTGCCCGAGGGCCCGGCGAAGAGGAGCGTGTGGCCGGCCGGGGAGAGGCCCACTGGCCGGCCGCCGGAGCCCTGGCCGAGCAGGATCTCGTGCCGCGGCAGGGCTTGCGTCCGGGTCCAGAGATCATCGGCGAGGAGGGCGTCGATGAGCTCGCGCACGCCCGCCCCGGCGCCACCCCTCGTCACCAGATCGGCGCGCTCGCGGAGCATGGGCACCGCATCGGCCATGGCGACTCCGCATTCGGCCGTGGCGAGGAGGGCGTGATCGTTCTCGCCATCGCCGGCGGCCACCGCGTTGTGCGGCGACAGCCCGAGCAGATCGAGCGCGGCCTGGAGCCCGGTGCCCTTGTTGACCCCCGAGGGCAGGACCATCACCGCGCCCTTGTTGAAGATCACCTGCAGCTCGAGGCCGAGGGCGCGGATCTCCTCCAGCACGTCGACCTCGTGCGGCTCGCGCGTGGCTAGGATCGACTGCCCCGTGGAGAGCGGCGCCACCCCGCGGGCTTCGAGGCGCGCGCGCAGTTCGGGAGGCGGCGGCTCGGCGAGAAGCCGGGTAGTCCGTCGGGCCGTCTCGAAGAGGAGCGCGCCGTTCTCCGCCACGACGACGTCGAACAGCTCGCCGGTGCGGGGGAACACGCGGAAGAGGTCGTCCAGCTCGCGGCCGGTGACCATGATCAGCTTGCGGCCGCTCGCCCGCAGGCGCTCGAGCGCCTCTGCGGTCTGCGGATCGACCCGGCCCTCCTCGGCCAGGGTGCCATCGTAATCCGTGGCGAAGGCGACATATCTCATGGCAGGGGACTTAGGCCCCGCGCCTCCGACGGAAGTCCCCGGATCCGCGCGGCCCTGCCCATGCCAACCTCACATCGCAGGGATTTACCAAGGGGAAGCTGTCCGAAATGCGTCAGTGAATCCGGAGGTGCTCGAAGTCGTCGATCGCCACCTTGACCAACTTGAGGAAGGACCGCCCGAGAGGGCCTTTGAGCAGCTCCAGCTGTGGGAAGCCGTACTCGCACGGGCTCACGATCTGTTCACCCTCTTGCCAAGGATACTCAGCGTTTACCGGCGTCCCCTCACGGTCGACCGCCGGCGCCAGCTTCTCGATCTCCCTGGCCAGCAAACGCGCGTGCTGCCTCATCCGCAGGAGCTGCTCCAAATGATCACGGTAGCGGCGCTTCATGTCCCCCGATGCGAGAAAGCTGTCGATGAATTGAGAAAAGGCTACGTGCTCCGTCGTCAGCCTCTCTTCAGACGTCGCCGTATCGCGAAACCGGTAGGCCTTGGCGATCTTCTCGCAGGCCATCTGGAGGAAATGCAGGCAGTGGCACCTCTCCTCCCCTGACAACTCGAGGCGCTGATAAAGTGCGAAGTCGCTTCGACTTTGCTTGGCGTAGCCATACGCCCAGGCGGTGCGGTCAGGTGTGGACATCTCGCGTCACCGGCTGCCCTCGTGATTCCGCCGGGTGAACTCCTTGGCCGCCTCGATGGACCATCCACGCGGTAGGGCGATCTTGTGCGCGAGGATCTGGTCCATCTCCTCCGGTGTCACCTCCGCAACGACGCTCGGGTAAGGGATGTCGTCGGCAGGACCAAAGGCGAAGGCCTGGACGCTACCCGTACAAAACGTCGCCAGATTGACCTCGAGGAGCTTGATAGGTTCCCCCGGGGCATTCTCCTCGGGAGAGAAGATGCGATAGATCTTGGTGATTTCGGGTTCGACTCGAAAGTGCCAATCGATGAGCCGATCGGCAACGCCGTCTTTGTCATCTTCGGTCTTCATAGGGCAACCTTCACCCGGGAAATATAACACTCCGCTCCCGTCTAGCGGAATGAGGCTGCCCGACCGCCCTGCCGGCCCCCGAGACGTATGGATGTAGACCGACCTCTATCTCTCGTCGAATTCGGCTGAGGAGCCACCATCGTCGATCGGTTCGGCGGCGTTGGGGCCTTCGGGCGGCGGAAACAGCTGCCGGAGGTACCGCGCCACGTCGTCCGCTCCTGCACCCGCGCCCTCGCTCGCGAGGTAGCGGTGCAGCTCGTCCCGCAGCGCCGCGGCCGAGGGCGGGCGTGCCGACCGGTCGCGTGCGAGGAGGCGCAGGAGGAGCGTCTCGAGCGCCTCCGGGATCTCCGGCCGCAGCTCGCGCGGACGCGGGATCGCCCCCTCGCACACCTTGTACATCACCGCCGCAGGTGGCCCGGCGAACAGACGCTGGCCAACCACGAGCTCGAACAGGATGACGCCGAGCGAGAACAGATCCGCCCGCATGTCCACCGCCTCGCCCCGGATCTGCTCGGGTGCCATGTAACGGACGTTCCCCGCCGGGCCCGCTTCGCCCTCCCCATCCCGTGGCAGGTCCGCTCGGCGGGCCACGCCAAAGTCGAGCAGCTTGGCTGTGCCGCCCCATGACAGCATCACGTTGCCGGGCGACACGTCGCCATGAACCCACCCGAAAGGCCGCTCCTCGGCAGCGTCCAGCCGGTGCACACAGTCGAGGCCACGCGCCACCTGATCGACGATGCCCGCGGCCAGCGCGCAGGGCAGCGGCAGCCCTCGTTCTCCCGCCTGGTCGATCACCGCACCGAGATCCGGGCCGGCGATGTATTCCAGGACGAGGTAGGGCCCGCTCTCGTGCTCCCCCGCCGTGTGCAACCGCACCACGTTCGGGTGCTCGATCCGCGCGAGGATGCGCCCCTCCTCGATGAACCGGCGTACCACCTGGGGGTGTTCGAGAAACCGCCGCTGCAGCCGCTTGAGCACCAGCGGCTCAGGGGGACCCGGCCCCTCCACGAGGTAGAGGTCGGCCATGCCGCCGCCCCCGAGGTACCGCACCAGGCGGTAATCGCCGATGCGCCCCTGGCCCTGGCTCATCCGAGGTGCAGCTTCTGCGCGCGGGCGATCGCCGCCGCCTCGGCCGCCGACAACGCCGCAGCGGAGGGTGGTGGCGGCGTGGCCCCGTGCGGTGGGGGCGCCGGATCGCCGAGCAGCACGCCGAGCAGCGCCGCGGCGCTCGCCGCCAGCGCGTCGAGATCGTAGCCCCCCTCGAGCAGCGCCACCAGCTTGCCCCCGGCCAGCCCGAGTAGGCTGCGCGTCATGGCCACGTACCCCGCCTCGGTCACGTTCATGGAGGCCAGCGGGTCGCGGCGGTGGGCGTCGAAGCCGGCCGAGACGAGCAGCACGTCGGGCGCGAAGCGGGCAATCGCCGGCACGATCACGTCGTCGATGGCCCGCTGGTAGGCGGCATCGCCCGCGCCCGCGGGCAGCGGCACGTTCACCGTCGTGCCCCGCCCCCGCTCCGTGCCCCGCTCATCGACGTCCCCGGTGCCGGGATAGAAAGGAAACTGATGCGTCGAGGCATAGAGCACGTCGGGATCGTCATAGAAGATGTCCTGCGTGCCGTTGCCGTGATGGACGTCGAAGTCGACGATCGCCACCCGCGCCCCGCGGGCCCGCAGCGCCCCCGCGGCCACGGCGACATTGTTGAGCAGGCAGAACCCCATGGCCCGGTCGCGCGTCGCGTGGTGCCCGGGCGGACGCACGAGGCCCAGGGCGTTGTCGAGCTCGCCGCGATGCACCCGCTCGGCGAGCTCCACCGCCGCGCCCGCGGCCAGGAGCGCCGCCGTCCACGAACCCGGCGAGTAATACGTGTCGGGATCCAGCCAGCCCGAGGCGCCTTTCACCCCCACGCGCTGCTCGAGCGAGCGCAGGTATGCCGCATCGTGCACGCGCTCGAGCTCCTCCTGCGTCGCCGGGCGGGCGGCCACCGGCTGACAGCGCGCCCGGAGACCTCCTTCATCGAGCAGCCGCTCGATGGCCACCAGGCGATCCGGCCGCTCGGGATGTCCCGGCGGAGAGACGTGGTCGCGAAACCGCTGATCGCAGCACAGTCCTGTCTTCACCGTCGTCACGAGGACGATGATACTCCGCCGGTCCCGCGCATCCATAGGACAAGGTGGGGGCGATGCCGACGGCCCTCGGCTTGCAGAGACGATGCCCGAGGGAGACCGTGACGCTCACGCTGCATGATGGCTTCAGCCTGTTCGCCGCCTACCACCTCGGCTTACTGCCCGACGGGGAGTATCGCTTCCAGAACCTCCACCAGCTGGCCGCGCGCCTCGGGGTGAGCCCGTCCGAGATCCAGCAGGCGCTCGTCGACGAGGGCATCGACGCCGAGACCGTGCTGGCCTCGGGCTTCGATCTCGTCGCCGCGCAGCTCGCGGTGATGGACGCCGAGACGAGCGCCGAGCGCCTGTCCATCGCCTGCTACCACTACGAGGCCTTCCGCCATCGGCGGCCCGGAGCGCGGCGCGACTGGGAGCGTGAGCTCGCCGAGGCCGCGGCCGAGAATGAGCAGATCTTCGATGCCCGCGGCCTGCGGGGCCCGCAGTACGAGATCACGCTCGAACCCGGGGAGCTCGGTCCGCTCGATTGAGCGCGGCTCGTCGACGTAGCCGGCTCACCCCTGGTTGAGCTTGGTGAGGAGCTCGTCGAGGCGAGACTCGGCGATCGAGATGCGCGTCGGCATGCCGCCGCCGAGGCCGAGCAGGCGCACGAAGTCGATGCCCGAGTCGAAGGCCGCCGCGACCGTGATCATCCCCGCGTCCCGCACCACCGCCACCGGGGCGCGCTTCTGTCCCTCGAGGAGGAGCAGCGTCTTGTCGTAGCTCCGCCGCGCGAGCCGCTGCGCATCGACGTACAGCGCCCGTCCGCGGCGTTCGAAGAGGCCGGCCAGCCGCCGCGCCTCGTCGGCCATGGCGTCGAAGTCGGCGGCCGCCTGGCGGATGACGGCGTGATGATCGCTGTCGCGCAGCCCGCCCACGAGGTAGCGCACGATGCGCTGCTTGAGCGGCACGTCGCGGAAGTGGGCGCGCAGCGCCTTGTCGATGAGCTCTCCGATCGGCCCCGGCGCCCCGATGCGGGTGTCCACCGCGTGGGCGTCGCTGTCCGCGCCCTCGTAGGGCTCGTAGCCGCCCAGGATCCACTTCACCGCGGCGTAGACCCCGTCGAGATCGCTGTGCGTGACCAGCGTGTCGAACGGGCCAGCCTGCTCCACGAGCGCGGGCGTGATCATCTCCGGGCAGGCGCCATGCTGGGCCTTGGTGGCCAGAGTGAAACGGGGATCCTCGCGGAAATCGACGTGGCGGTCATGATCGTGATGGTCCACCCAGGCGGCCAGGCGGCTGCCGAGACGCGCGATCCAGCGCCCGGTCGTCTCCTCGAACGGCGTGCCCAGGCCATGCGCGGCGAAGGCGATGTCGAGCACCACCACCCGCCCCGAGAGCGAGTCCACAGACGGCAGATGACGCGGCGTGGCGTAGATGAGGTGCGGCAGTTGGGTCGGTCGGGGCATGTCGGTCGGCCGGGGCATTGCGCTGAATGTAGTGAGACTCCTTCCGGGGAGCAACGACGCGCTGTCGCAACAAATTTGCGGGGCTGGCGAGGGGCTTCATACTTGGTCGGTGATGCGTGTTCCTTCTTTCTGGCCCATCCTGACGATCGGGGCGCTGTGGCTCGTCATCTCCACCGGCGCCGCGCAACCTGCCCCGCCCCCGAGCCTCGAGGCCGGCCGCGCCGGCGGAGCCGGCTTCCACCTCGAACCCCGCCCCGCCTTCGAGACCGTCTTCGGCGATGCCGAGGCGTATCGTCGCACCGTCGATCGGTTCCTCACCATCGCCGAGCGCATGCAGCAGCGGCGGGACGAATTCGCCCGCGCGGTGCAGGCGGGGCTGGCCAAACTCGTCAACGGCGGCGGCAAGCGCAGCTGCCCCGAGAGCGAGGTGGCCGGGCCCTATGGGCGCGCCCTGCGGCTCGGTCAGGACTACCTGCGCGCCGGCCGTGAGCTCACGCGCCATTATGAGCAGATCAAGGAGCTCGATCGGCTCGGCGAGAGCGTCGGCCTCACCCCCGACTACCGCTGGAAGGTGCGGCGCGCGCTCGAGCAGTACCAGGCGCTCCTGGTCGATTACCGCGAGATGAAAGTGGCGTTCCACGATCAGTTCGTGGACGAGCTGCGCTACGCCTCCTGCAACCTCGACCGCCTGCGCGAGCGGGCCGACGCCGGCGGCCTGCAGGAGGAGCCGTGGCCGGCGCCCGGCCAACCGGGCGCGCCGGGTGCCGCTGGGCCCGCGGACAAAACCGACAAGCCGGACAAGACGCTCTTGGCCGAGACCCTGCCCGATGCCACCGGAGCCGCCCCGCGTCCCGCCAAAGACAAGGCCGCCAAGAGCGAGCAGCCGGCCGAGACCCCACCCACACCGCGCGCCGGCATCTTCATCTTCATCGACAACACCCGCTGCTCGGCCGGCACGCGCGTGTCGCTCGATGGCAAGGCCGTGGCCGAGGTGCCGGCGGCCACGCGGAGCGCGGTCCAGACCACGCTCGGCCCGCACGATCTCTGCCTCGTGCCCGATGGCAGCCAGAAGAAGTGCGGCGACGCTGGCACCGTGCGGCGCAGCTACTTGCACGACGGTTGGACGATCTCGCTCCGCTGCAACTGATCGTCGGCCCCGCCGGCGATGGCCCGGCTACGGCCGAACTACGGACGAACTACGGATGGACGGGCTCGGCCGGCTGTACGCCTGCCCTGAGCCCAGTGCGGATCACGGTGTCGAGGTGCATGACAAAGCCGGCGATGCCGCCCGAGACAAAGCCATAGACGGTCCCCGTCGCGGCATCGAAGTACCAGGAGTAGGTGAAGGCATCCGCCGTGTGGGGCGGCGGGTCTACCCGGCCCGCCTCGGCCATCGGCTCCCCGGTCGCGGCGCTGATCGGCAGCGCCTGCTCGGTGATCTGGACCGCGGCCCGGTCGGCCTCGGTCGGCGCCTCGATCGGCACGCTCGTCTGGAAGCCGTGGAACGGGTTGGCCGTGGGCAGGATGAAGCCTCCCATGAACCCGATGAAGGCGCGCCCCTGGCTGCGGTCCAGCACCGCGATCTGATTGGGCGCATCGAACAGGTCCTGCCGGACCAGCATGAGCACGGGCAGGACCTCCCCGTTCGTCGCGCTGTGGAACTCCACCCCATCGAAGTAGGGCTCGCCGGCGTCGAGGTCCGAGATGCCGCTCAGCACGAAGTAGGTCCGCTTGGCCGTCTCCACCCCGCCGTACTGATCCTCCCCGAGCCGGCCGTACAGCTTCTTGTGCTCTCCATCGGCGAAGCGGCGGCCGAGGAGGAATACCTCCTTGATCGAGGAGCGACCCCCGCGGAGAGGCTGATCCAGGACGAGGTAGCTGCCCGCGGGTGGCGCCTCGCCACCGATGCCGATCGGCTCACGGTCTTCGATCCGACCCGACAGGACCACGTAATCTCTCTTATGCTTCTGCGCCATGCCACACCTCCTGCTTTGAGCTCGCTGGGTGAAACAATCTGAGTGAACCTTTCCGTTGAGGAAGCAACGACCGTACCCCGGCGACTCCGCAGGCAGGGGGATTCACGCGGCCGGATCTGGCCGGCCCAAGCCCGGGGAGAGGTGTGGGAGCCGATGGCCTCCTCGCCACCCGGGCTGGCCAATCGCTCCCGGGCTTGGCACCCTACGGCCCCATGACACCGTGGGAGCCGTTTCCGCCCTGGACCTGGGACATCCCCGAGCACTTCAACATCGCCGTGGCCTGCACCGACGCCCACCTCGGCACCGCGGCGGCGTCGCGCCCGGCCGTGATCGTCGACGACGACCGCCACGGCCAGTCCCAGCTCGACTACGCCACCCTGGCCGACCGCACCGGCCGCTTCGCCCAGCTCCTCCGCGACCTCGGCGTGGACGCGGGCGAGCGCGTCCTCATCCGCCTCCCCAACTGCCTCGAGTACCCCGTGGCCTTCCTCGGCGCCATGAAGCGCGGCGCCGTGCCCGTGCCCACCTCGATGATGCTCACCGAGGAGGAGCTCCTCTACGTGGCGCGCGACGCAGGCGCGCGCGTCCTCGTCACCGAGCCCGCCACCTGGGCCCGCATGCACGCCATGCTCGGGCGCGAGCCGGCCCTCGCCCACGTGCTCCTGGTCGGTGACGGCGCCGCCGCCCCCGCCCTCCCCGCCCTCCCGTTCGAGGCCGCCCTCGCCGCCGTGACGCGCCCCTCCGCGCCCCACCCCACGCGCGCCGACGACCCCGCCTACCTCGTCTACACCTCCGGCACCACCGGCTACCCCAAGGGCGTCCTCCACGCGCACCGCGCGCTCCTCGGCCGCCAGCCCTCCTCCGTCTACTGGTTCGACTTCGCCCCGGGCGGCGACCGCGTCCTCCACGCGGGCAAGTACAACTGGACCTACACCCTCGGCACCGGCCTCACCGACCCGCTCTACCGCGGGCACACCACCATCGTGCACGAGGGCACGAGCGAAGCCGCCCTCTGGCCCCGCCTCCTCGCCCGCCACGCCGCCACCACCTTCATCGCCGTGCCCACCATCTACCGCCAGATCCTGCAGAAGACCCGCGCCGGCCGGGCCGACGTCCCCGCCCTCAGGCACTGCATGAGCGCGGGCGAGCACCTGTCGGACGAAGTGCTCGCCGCCTGGCGCGAACGCTTCGGCCTCGAGATCTACGAGGGCCTCGGCATGAGCGAGTGCTCCTATTACATGTGCCAGACCCGCAGCCGACCTGTGCGCCCCGGCTCTGCGGGCTTCATCCAGCCCGGCCATGCCATCGAGCTCCTCGACCCGGCCACGCTCGCGCCGGTGCCCCCGAACACCGAAGGCATGCTGTGCATCCATCGCAGCGACCCCGGCCTCATGCTCCGCTACTGGAACCGCCCCGACGAGACCGCGGCCTGCTTCCGGAGCGACTGGTTCCTCACCGGCGACTACGCCCGCCGCGACGACGAGGGCTACATCTGGTTCCTCGGCCGTAAGGACGACCTCATCAACAGCTTCGGCTATCGCATCTCCCCCCACGAGGTCGATCGCGTGCTCAAGGATCACCCCGAGGTGGCCGACGCCGCCGCCGTGGGCGAGGAGGTCGCGCCCGGCAAGGTGCTGGTCGTGGCCTACGTCACGCTCCGCCCGGGCGGCACCCTCCCGCCCGAGGCGCTCATCGCCTACGCCGAGACGCGCCTGGCCAGCTACAAGGCCCCGCGCATCGTCTACCTCGTCGACGAGCTGCCCCGGACGCGCAACGGCAAGGTGCTGCGCCGCGCCCTCACCCCCGCGCTCGCGCGCGCCCGCTAAGCCCCGCCCCGCCCCACCGTGCTCAATCGAGCACGATGCAGGCGGCGGGCCCCTTCTCCTCGAGCAGCTCGTCGAAGCGCTGGCGGAACGCCGGCTTGATCTCGGGGTGGGTGAACACGTAGAAGCGCTCCTCCCGGATCGCCTGCAGCGTGAGCTCCGCCACCTGGAGCGGGTCCATGCCCGATTCATTGGAGTCGCGGATCGCCCGGTCGATCGCCTGCTCCGACGCCGTGGGCGGCCGCGATCCCCGCAGCGGGCGGGGGCGGTTGCGCTCGCAGTCGACGATGCGCGTCTTCACCGCGCCTGGGCACAGCACCGAGATCCCGACCCGCGCGCCCCCGGCCGCCGACACCTGGGACAGCTCGTGATGCAGGCACTCGGACATCGCGATCACCGCGTGCTTGGTGGCGCAATAGGGCGCGAGCCCGGGCATCGTGACCACGCCCGCCATCGAGGCCGTGTTGACGATGTGTCCCTCGCCCTGACGAAGAAGGAGGGGCACGAAGTTGCGCAGGCCGTGGATCACGCCCCACAGGTTGACGCCCACGATCCACTCCCAGGTGGAGAGCTCATATTCCCAGGACAGCCCGCCCAGGCCCACGCCGGCGTTGTTGCAGACCAGGTGGACGCCGCCGAAGGTCTCGACCGTGCGCGCCGCCAGCGCCTCGACCGCCGCGGCCTGCGACACGTCCGTCGGCACCGCCAGCACGCTCGCGCCGGTCTTCTTGAGCGCCTCGGCCGTCTCGAAGAGCGCCTTCTCCTCCACGTCGGCCAGGACCAGCTTCATCCCCTCGGCACCAAAACGCTCAGCGAGCCCACGACCGATACCGCTGGCCGCGCCGGTAATGACCGCCACCTTGCCTTTGAATTCACGCATGGCTCTTCTCCTCGATGTTGGGGTTCGCGCTCGACATCACCCTCTCTGGAGGGCCCCTCGACGGCCCCACGGGCCGTACAACGGATCCTGGTGTTCACACCGGGCCTCGGCGCTCGGCCTCCCGCCTGCGCGGGACGCCGTCGCGAGTTCGACCACTCCATAAGCTAGTCCATGACACGCCCCCGACCCCGCGTGCCCATACGCTCTCTATTGAGAGCTACGCCTGCTCAATTCCAAGCGCAAGAATTTGCGTACGACGTCTCAACCAAAGTTGGGATCGTACGTAGGATTCTTTTCGTCCAGGAGGGCATCGAAGCGCCGGCGGAAGGCGGCTTTGATCGCCTGATGGGTGAAGATGTAGAAGCGCCTCTCTTGAATGGCGCGCACGGTGTGCTCGGCCACCTCGGCCGGCGGTAGGCCCGTGGCGAGGGCGGCGCGGACGGCCTGATCGAGCGTCCGTTCGTGCCGCCCCGGCTGTCGCGCGGCCTCGCGCAGGTGGTCCGGGCGGTTGCGTTCGCTGTCGGCGATCTGGGTCTTGACCCACCACGGGCACAGCACCGAGACCCCGATCGGTCCCCCGCCCGCCCCCGTGTTCCCTCCCGCACCCCTTTGGGCATTCACCATCGAGAGCTCGTGGTGCAGGCACTCCGACAGCGCCACCACCGCGTGCTTGGTGGCGCAATAGGCCCCGAGCCCCGGTCCCGTCATCACGCCCGCGACCGAGGCCGTATTCACGATGTGCCCCTCGCCCTGGCGCTGGAGGATGGGCATGAAGGCGCGGATCCCGTGGATGACCCCCCACAGGTTGACGCCCATGATCCATTCCCAGTCGGCGAGCGACCGCTCCCACGAGAGCCCGCCCACCGCCACCCCGGCGTTGTTGCAGAGCACGTGGGCGGCGCCGAAGGCCTCGAGGGCCCGCGCCGCGAGCGCCTCGACCGCCGCGGCCTGCGCCACGTCCGTCTTCACCGCCAGCACGCTCGCCCCCGTCTTGGCGAGCGCCTCGGCCGCCTCGCCGAGACGTTGCTCCTCCACGTCGGCCAGCACCACTTTCATCCCCTCGGTACAAAAACGCTCGGCCAGCGCGTATCCGATGCCGCTCGCCGCGCCGGTGACGACCGCTACCTTGCCCTTGAGTTCGCGCATGCTTTCCTCTCTGTCCTGCTCGACGTCGCCGGCCCGAGGCTAGCGCGTCGTCGCATCGTGTCGCGGGCCCGTCCCGGGCTCGGGCCGGGGCGCCAGATCGATCTCCACGAGCACCGCGAAGTGATCCGAGGCGTAGATGCCATCGCCCGCCGCGCCTCCCCCCTGGCCCCCGTCGTATCCTGGTCCCGGCCCCGGCCCCGGCGTATCCAGCCCCACCCGGGCGTCCACGATCGCCCCGCGCCGGTCGCGCCCCATCGGCCCCACGAACACGTAATCGATGCGGCGATCGCGCTCGACATAGAGCGGCACAGACGGGTTCCTCGCCGCCCAGGTGTAGCCGGGCTCGTGCGGATGGAGGAGCGCCCAGGCGTCGCGCCAGTACGTCCCGCGCCCGCCGAGCGACGCCCGGCCGGTGAGGAAGCGGATCGCCTGGCTGTCGGGCGGCGCGTTGAAGTCCCCCGCCATCACCGAGGGCAGCTCGCGCCGGTGCTCGCGGGCAAAGGCGTCGAGCGCCAGCACCTGCTCCTCACGCACCGGCGCGGCGTCGAGTTCCCAGGAGAGGTGCGTCGAGATGCAGTTGAACGTCCCCTCGGGCGTCTCCACGTCCACCGCCAGCGCCACCCGCGAATCCCCCTCCGGGGCCGGCAACTTCAGCACCCGCGGCTCGCCGAGCCGGAGGCGGCTCACGATGGCGTTGCCCATCGGCCCCGCCGGCAGGTCCGGCGCGGCCACCGCGAAGCGCACCTCCCCGCCGAGCGTCTCGGCGAACGCCCGCGCCTGCCCGAGCCCGCCCGTCGCCGGGAGCGGCCGCTCGATCGCCTCCTGCAGCGCCACCACGTCCGGCCGGAGCTCCCGCACCGCCGTGAGCGCCACCGCCATGCGGCGATCCACGTCCCCCCGGACGTTCCATAGATTGAGCGTGAGAATGCGCAGCCTCATTCACTATTACCTTATTCAATTTCGCAGGGCCGGTCCGCTGCTTGTGTGCAACATCTTGTCCCCTCGTCACGCCGCCCCCCGCGAGCGGACGGATCTTCAGGAGTCCTCGGCAGGCCTTGGCAGGCCTTGGCAGGCCCCGTCAGAGGCTTGTCTTGCGCCCCTCGGTGAGGGCGATATCATCGCCGGGTCCAGGGCCGAGGCGAGGCCCGAGTCGAGGCCAGTCGATCGTGCGTGCCAAGCGGAACATCATCGACCCAGAGAGGCTGGCCAAGATCTATGACGCGGAGATCCTGCCCCTCTGGGAGGAGCGCTTCGGCCGCCTGCTCCTGCGCCACCTCGCCCTGCCGCCCCGGGCCCGCGTCCTCGACGCCGGCTGCGCCACCGGCGACACCACCCTCAAGCTCCTGCGCCACCTCGACGACCAGGGGCGCATCGTGGCCATCGATCCCTTGCCCGCGCTCCTCGACGTGGCGCGCGACAAGGCCGGCCCCCTCGAGGGCAAGCGCATCTTCTTCCGCTCCGAGGCCGCCACGCCCCACCTGTCCTTCGACAACGACGTCTACGACCTCGTGGCCGCGAACCTCCTCCTCAGCGAGGTCGACGAGCCCGGCATGGTGGTGAGCGAGTTCGCGCGCGTCACCCGACCGGGCGGCCGCGTGATCGCCACGCTCCCGCTCGATGGCACCCTGGCCGAGTTCTACGACCTCTTCCGCGAGGCCCTGGTCAAGCTCGACGCCGAGGCGGCGCTCGAGCGCCTCGAAGGCTGGCTCGGCCAGCAGCCCACCGCCGACACCGCCCGCATCTGGTTCGAGCGCGCCGACCTGCTCGACGTCCACGTCGCGGTCGAGCGCTTCACCCTGCTCTTCGCCTCGGGGCGCGACTTCCTCCTCGCCCCCCTCGTCCGTCACCTCTGGCTCGACGACTGGCACGCCCTCCTCGGCAAGGACGTCTCCGCCCCCGCGGTCCTCGAGCACGTACGCGCGGCCATCGACTCGTACTTCCGCCGCGTGGGCCATCCCCAGGGCGCCGCTGGCCCCTCCGGTCCCTTTGGCGTCACCGTGGTCGCCGGCTGCGTGAGCGCGCGCAAGCCCACGGCCGAGGAGGCGCGCGAGCTCTTCAAGCCGTCCGGCCGCCCGCTCCGCGACCTTCACCTCCTCGACGAGGCGCGCGAGCTCCTGCTCGGGCAGGAGCGGACCGCCCAGGGCAGCGGCGACGTCGTGCGCGAGCCGAGCCAGGTGACGCGGCCCTTCATGTCGCGCGATGCATCGAGCGGGCCCAAGGAGGTCGGGCCCCGCGACGTCCCGCGCCGGGACGAACCCGCGGCCGCGGCTCCTCGGCTCCAGGATCCCGATCCCTCGGCCCCCGCGGCCCCCGCGGCTCCCGAAGACGCCGCCCGCGTCGAAGACTCCGAAGACGCCGCGGCCCCCGACGACGCCGACGACGCCGACGACTCGGATCCCCGGTCGCGCTGACCCCACTGCGAGGCTCCCCCTCATGGACAAGACGGATCCCCTGGCCAGCCCCTCCGATCGCGCCGCCTACGAGGCCCTGGCGCGCGAGATCCTCGAGCACGACCGCCGCTACTACGTCGACAACGCCCCGATCGTCACCGACCCCGAGTACGACCGGCTGCGCAAGCGGCTAGAACGCACCGAGGCCGAGCACCCCGACTGGGTCGTGCCCTGGTCGCCCACCCAGCGCGTCGGCCACGAGCCGCTCTCGGCGTTCCGCAAGGTGGTGCGCGAGGTGCCCATGCTCTCGCTCGACAACACCTACAGCGAGGGCGACCTCCGCGAGTGGCACGACCGCGTCCTCCGCGGCCTCGGCCCGGGCGTCCTCCCGACCTACGTGGTCGAGCCCAAGATCGACGGCATCGGCATCGAGCTCGTCTACGAAAAGGGCGTCTTCACCCTCGGCGCCACCCGCGGCGACGGCCGCGTGGGCGAGGACGTGACGCAGAACCTGAAGACCATCCAGGTGCTGCCGCTCCACCTGCCCGAGCCCATCGACGTCACCGTGCGCGGCGAGGTGTACATGGAGCGGGCGGTGTTCGTGGCCATCAACCGCGAGCGCGAGGCCGCGGGCGAAGAGGCCTACATGAACCCGCGCAACCTCACGGGCGGCACCTTGAAGCAGCTGGATCCACGCCTCGTCGCCAGGCGCCCGCTCAAGCTGTTCCTCTACGAGGTGGTGGGCGAGGTGCACGCGCGCACGCACTGGGAGGCGCTCGGGTGGATGCGGCGCCTCGGCTTCCCCGTGTGGAAGGACATCGTGCACGCCGCCACCATCGACGACGTGCTCGCCGCCATCCACCGCTGGGGCAAGCGGCGCGCCGAGCTGCCCTTCGACATCGACGGCATCGTCATCAAGGTGGACTCCTTCGCGCAGCGCGCCGAGCTCGGCTTCACCGCGCGCTGGCCGCGCTGGGCCATCGCCTACAAGTTCCCGGCGAGCCAGGCCACGACGCGCGTGCTCGGCCTCGAGGTCAACGTCGGCCGCACCGGCGCCGTGACCCCGGTGGCGCTGCTCGAGCCGGTGGAGCTCGCCGGCACGACCGTGGCGCGCGCCTCGCTCCACAACTGGGATCTCGTCGCCACCAAGGACGTGCGCATCGGCGACAGCGTGGTGGTGGAGAAGGCGGGCGAGATCATCCCCCAGGTGGTATCGGTCCTCCACGAGCGCCGGCCGCCCGACGCCGTGCCCCTCGAGCCGCCGCGCGTCTGCCCCTCGTGCGGCGCCGAGCTCGTGCGTCACCCCGGAGAGGTCGCGCTCTATTGCCCGCGCGATCAGTACGGCTGTCAGGGGCAGCTCGAGGAGGCCATCACGTTCTTTGCCGCCCGCGGCAACATGAACATCGAGGGCCTCGGGCCCAAGCTCGTGGCGCAGCTCGTCGCGCACGGGCTCGTCCAGGACGTGGCCGACCTCTACCGCCTCACCGTCGACGACCTCGTCAAGCTCGAGCGCATGGCCAAGAAGAGCGCGACCAACATCATCCAGGCCATCGAGCGCTCGCGCGAGGCGCCGCTCGACCGGCTCATCGCCGCGCTCGGCATCCAGCTCATCGGTCACGTGGCGGCGCAGGCCGTGGCCGAGCGGTTCGGGTCGCTCGAGGCCATGCTCGGCCTCGCGCCCGAGGCGCTGCGCGAGGCGCTCCTCGAGGTCCCCGGCTTTGCCGCCGAGCGCGCGAGCGCGGTGGCCGAGTACTTCGCGCAGCCGCGGCACCGCGAGATGCTCGGGCGCCTGCGCGAGCGCGGCGTGGATCCGCGCGTCCTGCAGCGGGAGGCGGCGAGCGGGCCGCTCGTGGGCAAGAGCTTCGTCGTGACCGGGACGCTCAGCGTGCCGCGGCCCGAGATGCAGCGGCGCATCGAGGCGGCCGGCGGCAAGTTCCAGAGCGCGGTGACCAAGGCGACGAGCTACGTGGTGGCCGGGGCCGACGTGGGGGCCGCCAAGCTGGAGAAGGCGAAGAAGCTCGGGGTGCCGGTCATCGACGAGGCCGGGCTGGGGGCGATGATCGAGGGGCGAGCCGGGGAGGGGGAGGGCGGAGGCGAGGGCGGGGGCTGAGGCGCAGATTTCTCAGCAGTGACCGATCCAGAAGTCCTCGGCCTCGGCCAGCCGCTGCTCGCGGCGGCGGCGCTGCTCGAGCTTCCATGCCGTGCGAGCGAGCGGCCAGAGGGGGACGAGGAGCGCCGCCAAGCCGAGACGTTCGAGCAGCGCGCGCCGTGAGAGCCGGGAGTCGAGGAACCGCATCGGCTCCAGGCTATCACGGCGCCGGGACGGCATAAAAGAACCCACATCGACCTGCCGTCCGTGGCGCTGCCGCGGCCCCGGGCAGGAAACCTGGCTTTTTTAATACCGTCACCGGCTCCGCCTTGGGGAGGAAGCTGGCTTCTTTAATACCGTCACCGGCTCCGCGCTGCGGGGAAGGGCCTGTTTCCTGTGCCCATCGCGATCCGCCCTGCGGGGAAGGGCCCTTTTCCTGCGCCCATCGCGATCCGCGCCGCGGGAAAGTGGGCTGGCGCACAAAATAAGGGGCGCCCTTCGGAAGGGAGAGGCTCTTTGCGAACGCCAGAGGCCTTTCCCGCAGCGGGGAAGGCGTCTTGTCCTGCGCGAGCCGCGTTCCCTGCAGCGGGGAAGGCGTCTTGTCCTGCGCGAGCCGCGTTCCCCGCCGCGGGAAAGTGGGCTGGCACACAAAACATCGCCTCCCCCGCTGAACCTAGATCTAGGCGATCGCTCACGCTCACGGGATACCTCGATGGGGGGCGTTTAGATCCAACGGCGTGGTGGCGCGTTCGAAGAGGGCACAAGGAGGATCTCATGGAGTCGAATCGTCGCCGCCCGGTCACTTATGCCCTCTTCGCCGGCGCCGCCGCGCTGGCGGTGATCGCGCTGGCCGGCCTGCCGCGCCGGACCCGCGCCCTTCCGCCCCCGCCGCCCCCGCGGACCCTGACCCCGCCGCCCGTCCTGGCCGACCCGCCGCCGCCCCCGCCGCCGCAGCAGGCCGAGCGGCCGCGCGTGGAGGTGGTCTTCGCGCTCGACACCACGGGCTCGATGTCCGGGCTCATCGAGGGCGCCAAGCGCAAGATCTGGTCGATCGCCGACTTCCTCGCCTCGGGCCAGCCGCGACCCGAGATCCGCATCGGCCTCGTGGGCTATCGCGACATCGGCGACGACTATGTGACCCGCTTCTACGATCTATCGGACGACCTCGACACCGTGTTCGCCCACCTCCAGTCCTTCAGCGCCGACGGCGGGGGCGACACGCCCGAGCACGTGGGGCGCGCGCTCCACGACGCGGTCGAGCGGGCCTCGTGGTCGAGCGGCGACAAGGTGGTGAGGCTCATCTATCTCGTCGGCGACGCGCCGCCGCACACCGATTATCAGGACGGCTACGACTACCGGGCCATGGCCCGCAAAGCGGCCAAGAAGGGCATCCACATCAACACCGTGCGCTGCGGCGACGACCCCGACACGCGCGTGGCGTGGCGCGAGATCGCGCGCGTGGGCCAGGGCGATTACGCCTCCATCGAACAGTCGGGCGGCATGGCGGTGGTGACGACGCCGTACGACGACCGGCTGGCCGAGCTCAACCGCAAGCTCGCCTCGACCGCGCTCGGCTGGGGCGCGCACAAGCGCGAGGTCGCGGCCAAGGCCTCGGCCGCCGCCGCCGCGCCCGCCGCCATCGCCGCCGACCGCGTGAGCTTCGCCGCCAAGAAGGGCCTCGCGGTCTCGGGCGACGGCGAGCTCGTGAACGACATCGCCGCCGGCAAGGCCAAGCTCGCCGACATCAAGGCCGAGGAGCTGCCCGCGGAGCTGCAGGGTCTGCCGGCGCCGGCGCAGGAGGCGTACATCGAGAAGAAGCAGATCGAGCGGCAGCGGCTCATCGAGGAGATCAACCGGGTGTCGAACGAGCGCGCCGACTTCCTCAAGAAGGACGCCGCCAAGAGCCCCAAGCCCAAGGCGGCGTTCGACGACGAGGTGCGGCGCTCGGTGACCAAGGCGGCGGCCGGCGCGATCGCCTACTGACCGCGACGCCCGCGCGGCTCCGGATCCTTCAGTCCCTTCAGTCCCTTCAGTCGCCCCTCCCCCGTGGACCACTCCCCCACTTCACCTGCTGACCGCCGCGACGGCGGGAACACTCGGCGCAGGGACAGTTCTCGCGCAGGTCGTGGAAGTTGTAGATGCCGGTCTGATGGCCATCCGAGAACAGGATGTGGATGGCGTACTGGCCGACGAGCTGGATCTGCTCGGCCGTGATCTCGGCGGGCACCTGCGCGGGGTCGAGGAGGGGACGGCCGGTCATCTCCTCGATGCAGGTGGCGCAGCGGCAGGCGAGGCGCAGGTCGCGCGCGCGGTAGACGGTGCGGTGTTCGTCTTCCCAGACGATTTCGATCTCCGGCCTCTTGAGGCCGATGATCTCGAGTGGCAGCGGCATGGGGAGACTCTAGCATTGCCGCGCGTCTCCTCTGCGCGGCTTTGACCGCGGCGCGGCACGCGTGACACCATCGGCGCGTGGATCGGCATCCTTCACGACGGGGCAAAGCCCCTCCCAGGGCCCCCTACAAGGCCCCTCCCCAGACGTCACCGAAATCGTCCTCGAAGGCCCCCGAGGTCCGGCTCCGCAAGGATCTGTCGCGGCACGTGCGCGCCGGCCATCCGTGGATCTACGCCGACGCCCTCGCGCCGGCGGCGCTCGAGACGGGCGCGATCGTGGACGTGTGCGGCACGGACGGGCGCTTTCTCTGCCGCGGGCTCTACGAGGCGGGCTCGCCCATCGCCGTGCGCGTGGCCACGCTCGATCCCGACGAAGCGCTCGATGCGGCGCTCGTGCGGCGGCGGCTCGGCGAGGCGCTCCTCGCGCGGCGCGGCGCGTTCGACCCGCGGGAGACGGACGCCTTTCGCTTCTGCAACGGCGAGGGGGATTTCTTGCCGGGCGTGGTGATCGACGTCTATGCCCAGGTGGCGGTGGTGCGGCTCGACGGCGAGGCGGTGCGGGCGCTCTTGCCCTGGGTGGTGGAGGCGCTCGCGGAGCTCGGCCGGCCGCTCGGTGTGGCGACGATCTATGAGCGCTCGCGCGGGGGGCGCGGGGAGCTCCTGCAGGGGCCGCCGCCGCCCGATCCGGTGGAGGTGCGTGAGCGCGGCGTGCGCTTTGCCGTCGATGTCCTGCGCGGGCAGAAGACGGGCGGCTTCCTCGACCAGCGCGAGAACCGCCACGCCATCCGGCCCTACGCGGGCGGGCTCGAGGTGGCGAACCTCTACGCCTACACGGGCGGCTTCTCGGTGCACGCGGCGCTGGCCGGGGCGCGTCGCGTGGTGTCGGTCGACGTGGCCGCGGGGGCGCTCGAGAGCGCGCGCAACAACTTCGCGCTCAATGGGCTCGACCCCGAGGCGCACGAGTTCGCCTGCGAGGACGCGCTCGCGTGGCTCGAGCGGGCGCGGGCGGAGGGCCGGCGCTTTGGCCTCGTGATCGTCGATCCGCCGAGCTTCGCCCCGTCGGAGCGGGCGCTGCCCGCGGCGCTCCAGGCGTATCGCAAGCTGTTCACGGCGGCGCTCGCGGTGGTCGAGCCGGGCGGCGTCCTCGCCGCGGCCTCGTGCTCGAGCCACGTGACGAGCGAGGCGTTCATCGACACGCTGCGCGACGCGGGCGTGCGCGCGGGGCGGCGGCTGCGGCTCTGCGAGCTGCGCGGACAGCCCGCGGATCACCCCTCGCTACCCGCCTTCCCCGAGGGCCGCTACCTCAAGTTCGCGCTCCTCCGCGCCTAGAGAGAACAAGAGAGTTGTCGTGTTCCGGATGCGGCCGAGTCGCCCTCCCCGGTTCGGCTAAGATGCGGGCATGCGACGACATGGACGCCTGACGGCCTGGGTGGCGCTCGCGGCGGCGCTCGTGACGCTCGGCGCGACGCGGCGGGCGATGGGGCAGCTGCGGGTGGCGGTGATGCCGTTCAAGCCGCTCACGGCGAGCAAGGGGCACGACTGGATCGGGCCGGGCCTGGCCGAGACGCTCACCGCGGCGCTGGCGGCGGTGCCGGACCTGCGCGTGGTGGAGCGTTCGCAGCTCAAGGCGGTGCAGGGCGAGCTCAAGCTGTCGAGCGAGCAGCTCGCCGAGGACGAGGGCGCCCTCAAGGTGGGGCGCCTCATCGCCGCGCGGCGCCTCGTGCTCGGGAGCTTCCAGATCGCGGGCGGCGAGATCCTCATCAATGGCCGCTTCGTCGACACCCAGACCGGCGTGGTGGCGCAGGGCCAGACGTTCCAGCTGCGCGGGCGCGTCGATCGTCTCTTCGACCTCTACCCGCAGCTCACGGCGCGCGTGCTCAAGACCCTCGGCGTCGAGGTGTCGGGCAAGGCGGCCGAGGCGGTGCAGGCGGTGCACGCGGCCACGCAGTCGCTGCCCGCGCAGGAGTTTTACGTGGAGGCGCGCGAGCGGTTCCATGAGCGCACGGTGGAGGGGATGCAGAAGGCGGTGGAGCTCCTGCAGAAGGCCAAGCTCGAAGATCCGTCCTATGCGCTGGCCTTCGCCTCGCTGGCCGAGGCGCAGGCCGAGCTCGGCAACCTCGAGTGCTCGCCGTTCTATGGGTCCTGGGAGAGGGGGGCGCCCGAGCGCTGCTCGCGCTGGTTCGAGCCGGCGGACGAGGAGTTCGCGCAGCGCCTCGGCTATCAGGGGTACTCGGACGCGGTCGACAAGGTCGGCGCGCAGAAGGAGGCGCTGCGCAAGCGCTGTGACCGCTGGCCGCAGGTGGCGCTGGCCAACGCCAACACCGCCGCCAGCCTGTCGCCTTCGCTGCCGGCGGCGCACCGCGCGCTCGGGCTCGTCTACTGGTACTCGGGGAATCGGCGCATGGCCGAGGTCGAGGCGCGCACGCTCATCAACCTGAACCGCGGCGATGCCTGGGGCTATTACCTCCTCGGCCTGTGTTCGAGCGAGCCCGAGGAGAGCCGCCAGTGGCACCAGCGATCGCTCGCGATCGACGAGAACCTGGCCGCCAATTACAGCGAGCTCGCGGCCTGGGCGGTGCAGGAGGGGGGGAAGGAGAAGGAGGAGGAGGCGCGGGCGGTCCTCGACAAGGGGCTCCGGCTGTCGTTTGGCCACCAGGCCATGCGTCTCCTGCTGGCCCAGGTGCTCCTGCGCATGGGGCAGCCCAAGGCCGCGCTCACCCACCTCGACCTCGTGCTCGCCCGGAGCCCATTGCACCCGTTCGCGCACTTCCTCCGCGGCCTGGCCCTGTGGATGGCCGGCGGGCCGCAGAAGCCGTGGGATCTGCGCGAGCAGTGGATGGACGCGGCGTACCTCGAGATCTATCGCGCGCAGCTCTGGGACGGCGGCCTGTGCCGCGAGAACACCGCTGGCGATCCGTGGAAGCGGTCGCTCCCCGAGTGGCTGCGCCGCAGCGACCCCTGGAAGGCGCTCGCCCGCGCCTACGGCGAGATGCGCAGCCACGTCGGGTGGCATGACTATGATCTCGAGCGGAAGCCGCGGTACTGCGCGACCGCGCCGGGGAGCCAGGGCAAGGCGCTGTTCCTCGCCTTCGAGGGGGACGAGAACAAGGTCGTGCAGGAGTACACGCCCTACATGCTCTATCACCCGGACCGGCTCACCGAGCAGGAGGTGATCGAGAAGTGGTGGAACGAGTTCAGCGATCGCACGCGCATCGACTTCGTGGCCGTGGTGTGCGCGGGGCGTCCGGTCACGCCCGACGATCAGGTGCAGGTGGAGCTCTTGTTCGACGGCAAGCCGCAGCCCGCGTTCAGCCTCACGGCCGACGGCCACGACCCGGTCTACGCGGGGGTCGAGAGTCGCGCAGACTCGCCCGTCGGTGGGGTGGGGCGGTTCACGCGCCGCCTCGAAGAGTTCCGCGTGCGGGGCCGCTTCAAGTTCGCCGCGCTGCGCAAGCAGCTCGAGGACGGCTCGACCCACACCCTGATGCTGCGCGTGAAGGCGAACGGCAAGCCCCTGGCCGAGGGCAAGATCCCCTTCCGCCTGAACCAGCCGGAGAAGTAGGAGGCGGGCTACTTGTCCTTCATGACCCACACGCCGTCCCAATCCGCGGCGGGGGGGTGCTCGAGGAAGTAGAAGCAGCGTTCGAGGTAGAGCTTGGAGGGGCCGTCCTCGGGGCGAAGGACGAGGGCCTGGTGGAAGAGCTCGCGCGCGGCCATCCACTCGCGGTGGCGATAGCGCTCGAGCGCCGTGCCGTAGATGTCCAGCATGCGGCCGAGGGAGGACGCCGAGGAGTCGTCGAGGTAGTCGAGGACCTCGTAGACGCCCACCGGCAGGTGCTTGCCCTTGACCTGGATCTTGTCCACCTCGCGCAGCCGGTAGTGGCCCTTGAGCTCGCGCACGGTGAACTCGCTGATGAGGATCTGGGTGCCGTAGTACTTGTTGGCGCCTTCGAGCCGCGAGGCGAGGTTCACGCCGTCGCCGATCACGGTGTAGTCCATGCGCTTGAGCGAGCCGATGTTGCCGGACAGGACGTCGTCGCTGTTGATGCCGAGGCCCATCAGCACGGGCTCCTGCCCCTCGGCCAGGCGCTGGCGGTTGAAGGCGCGCAGGGCCTTGAGCATCTCGATCGCGGCCTGCACCGCGTGGTCGGCGTCCTCGGGCGAGGAGAACGGGGCGCCGAACACGGCCATGATGGCGTCGCCGATGTACTTGTCGAGGATGCCGCCCTTGTCGAGGATGATGTCGACCATGAGGGTGAAGTACTCATTGAGGAGCTTCACCGTCTCCTGCGGGCCGAGGCGCTCGGAGATGGTCGTAAAACTCCGGATGTCGGTGAAGAGGACCGAGCACTTCTGCATCTTGCCGCCGAGCGCGGCCTCGCCCTCGGACAGGAGCTTCTCCGCCACCTCCGGGCTCATGTAGCGCGACATCGTCGAGCGCAGGCGCTTCTCGTTGGTGATGTCTTCGATCATGAGCATGCAGCCGAGCTGCTTTTTGGCCTCGCCGGCGCCCTCGGAGCCGAGCGGCACGACGGACAGGTTCACCGAGGCCATGCGGGCCTGCCACGAGTCGTTCATCGACACCGGGTCATCGATGAGGAGGAGGTCCGCGCCGACCGTCACCTTGGGCTGGCCGGTGCGCTGCACGGCCTCGACGGCCTCGGTGATCCAGGCGTTCGGGCCGGCGAAGAAGTTGTGGACGTTCTGCCCCTCCACCTCGCCCGGCTCCTTCTTGCGGAGCAGGCGGCAGGCGGCGGCGTTCACCTTGATGATCGTCCCCGCCTCGTCGACGGTGATGACGCCGTTCGACATCGACTGGAGGATGCTCTCGTTGTAGTTCTTGATCCGGTTGACCTCGTCGAAGAGCTGGGCGTTCTCCATGGCGATGGCCGCCTGGGCGGAGAAGGCGCGCAGCCGCTTCTCGTCGATGGCCGTGAACGGGCCCCCGCGCTTGTTGAGCACCTGGGTGACGGCGATGGTCTGGCCCTTCCGGTTGATGACCGGCATGCACAGGATGTTGTTCGTCCGGTAGCCGGTCTTCTTGTCGACCTCCTGATTGAAGCGCGGGTCGGCGTAGGCGTCGGGGATGTTGACCGTCTTGCCGCTCGTGAACACGGTGCCGGCGATGCCGATGTGGCAGGGGAAGCGGATCTCGCGGACCCCATCGATCTGGCGCACGAGGGCCCACAGCTCCTGGGTGCGCGCGTCGTAGAGGAAGAGGGTGGCCCGATCCGCTTCGAGGATGGTGCACACCGTCTCCATGATCTTGGTGAGGAGCGGGGCGAGCTGGAGCTCGGTGCTCATCGCCGCGGTCACTTCGAGGAGCTGGGTCTCCTCCTGGCGGGCGCGCGCGATCTCGAGGTAGAGCTGGGCGTTGACGAAGGCCGAGGCGGCCTGCGAGGTGAGCGTCTCGAGGAGCGTGAGGTCCTCGGTCGTGAAGCCGCGGCCCCGCTTGTTGAGCACCTGCGCGACGCCCACGACCTCGGTGCGGCCGTCACGGATGTGTTTGATGGGCGCGCACAGGATGTCGCGCGTGTGGAACCCGGTCTTCTTGTCGATCTCGGGGTTGAAGCGCGGGTCGGCGTAGGCGTCGGGGATGTGGACCGAACGCCCGCTCTTGAAGACCGAGCCGGCGATGCCGTGGCCGCTCGGGAAGCGGACCGTCGTGTTGAGACCCACCGCGGCCTTGGTGTAGAGCTCGTCGGTCTCCTTGTCGTAGAGGAAGATGGTGCAGCGTTCGGCGTCGAGAAAGTCGGACACGAGCTCGACCATGCGCGGCAGCAGGACGTCGAGCGACAGCGAGTCGGCGAGGCGCTTGGAGACTTCGAGGAGCGCCGAGGTCTTGCGCAGGAGGTCGGCGAGCTTCTCGGTGAACGCTTCGCGATCCCGGACACTCAGGGACTGCAAGAGGCGGCGGATGTCATCCTGGCGCAGGCGGTGGCCAACGAGCTGGCCGATGACATCTTCCTCGGTTGCGGGGGGGCTGGAACCCAAAGCCGCCGTCTCCCCCTGACCGGACTTTTTCTCCATCACTGAATCAACCTGCCGACTGAACGCCGCCCGGTCAAGAGCGAAGTGTCGTGGGTGTACCAAGGGTTAGGTGGGGATGGAGCGGCTGCGCGGCTGCGTGGGGCACCGTCGTAACGGCGACCTTGGGCGCCGGCTTTACGGGAGCAGCCGGGTGAGGGCGGTCCAGCGGGACGACCGGCCCGACTTCATGCCCAGGATCGCGGTGGTGGCGATGACGCCCGCGGCGCAGAGGAGGTTGACGTTGCTGAGGACGCCCACCACACGCTGCAGCACCGCCGAGCGGCGCGGTGTCTCGGGCGCGGGGACGTTGCCCTCTTCGACCGGGATGGCGCCCTGCGGCCGCTCCTTACCGAGGAACCGGCCACAGATCATGTTGGCCACGTTGGTGGCCACGGCGCCGGCGAGCAGGATGTCCTTGGCCAAGACGAGGCCGCGCACGTCGCGGCCGAAGGCCCGGCCGGAGATGGCGCTACGGCCGACGAGCCAGGTGAGGGCCGCGGTGGCAAACGAGATCGCGTTGAACGGCTGGAAGCCGCGCCAGGCCGCATCGAGGAGCCTGCCCCGCTGGGCCTTGTCGTCGATGGCGCGGACGGCGGGGTTGAGGGCGAACTTCCCGAACAGCGTGCCGCCAAAGCCGGCCGCGAGGCCGAGGTCATGAGCTACCCAGGCGGTGGTGGTGAGTGTCGACATGGATCCTCCCTTTCGGTGTCGGTGTTGGTGGAACGGACGCGGAGAGGGGTTGCAGGAGTCGTTCCGATGACCGAGGGCCGAGGGGCGGATCGGCTTCGTCTCAGGATGCTGGCTCGGGCGGCGAGGGCGTCGTGGAGGGCTTGGGACTCGGTCGCTGCTTGCGCGCGCGGCGCCCGAAGCTCCATTTGAGCGCAGGCGGGGCGAACATGGTGGTGACGATGACGACCACCACCACGGCGGAGTAGGTCTCGGTGGTGATGATGCGCTCGCCGTGCACGCTCAGGGAGAGGCCGATGTTGGCGAAGATGAGCCCGACCTCGCCGCGCGGCACCATGCCGAGGCCGATGCTCAGGCGATCGAGGCCGCGGCCGAGGGCGCCGAGGGAGCACGCCTGCTTGCCGAGGATGGCCACGCCGGTGAGGGCGGCGGCCAGGCCGAGGACGCCGGTCTGGGCAAAGGCGCGGAGGTCGGTGCGCATGCCCATGACCACGAAGAACACGGGGACGAGGAAGGCGGACAGGGGGTGGATGAGGTCTTCGAGGCCATGCTCGCCGCGGTCGACGAAGTGGCTGTAGTGCACGTCCTCGAGGATGAGGCCGGCCGCGAAGGCGCCGACGATGGGCGCGAGGCCGATGGCGCTGGCCAGGTACGAGAGGACGAAACAGAAGGACAGGCCGGTGGCGAGGAGGACGCCCGTGGCGTTGAGGCGCGAGGCGAGATGGAACAGGCGGGGGGAGAGGAAGACGCCGAGGACCAGGGAGGCGACGAGGAAGCCGAGGGCCTTGCCGAGGATGAGGAGGACCTGGCCCACGGCGAGGGTGCCGCCCCGGTCGGCCGCGCCGATGATGCCGGTGACGACGGCGAGGATGACGAGGCCGAGGACGTCGTCGAGGACGGCGGCGCCGAGGATGATGCGCGCCTCGCGGCTCTGCGACTGGCCGAGGTCCTTGAGCACGCGCGCGGTGATGCCGACGCTGGTGGCGGTGAGGGTGGCGCCGAGGAAGAGGTGGACGTAGAGGTCGGCTTCGGGCAAGAGCCAGGCGCCGACGCCCCAGCCGAGCGCGAAGGGCGCGATGACGCCGAAGAGGGCGACGAGGAAGGAGGTCAGGCCGACCTGCAGCATCTGCCGCACGGTGGACTCGAGGCCGACCTCGAAGAGGAGGATGAGGATGCCGAGGCGCGACAGGAGATCGAGGGCCGGGTCGGTCTTGAGGTGCTCGAGGCCGGTGATGCCGACGAGGCCGAGGTTGCCGAGGAGCATGCCGATGACGAGCTCGCCGAGGACGGCGGGCTGGCCGATGCGGGCGGCGAGGCTGCCGCCAAGCTTGGCGGACATGAGGACGATGGCCAGGGACAGGACCACGCCGGCGATGGGATCGGCGTGCGCGCCACTCTCGGCGTGGGAGGCGGCGGCCGCCGCCGCGGCTGGGGCGTCCGCCAGGAGGAGGAGCGGAGCGAGGGCAGGAGGCATGATGTCGACTCCTGACACAAGCGAAGGAGCGAATCCAGGAGCATCGGATGAGTGCAAACTATGGACCCGAGAGGGGAGGAGGGCGTATAACTCGGGCCCGCCCATCATGAGGATGGGTCTTTGGCGAGGGTGAGGAGCACGTGTCGGTTCCCTATCTCAAGGAAGCGCTGGCGAAGGGCGAGACCGAGAAGCTCATCCGGTTCGTGCGGCTCCATCTCGGCGATGGGGACGAGGCGGCCGGGCGCAAGGAGATCGACAAGGCGTGGGTGGAGGCGCTGAAGCTCCTCCTCGACGTGCCGCCGACCGACCGGGAGTTCGTCCTGGAGACGGTGCGTACCAAGGATCCGGCGACGCTCGCGCACCTCTTCTTCCAGCTGCACTTCTACCTCGTGCAGCGCTCCGGGGAGTGGATCCATGACGGCAACCTCTGAGTCGCCCACCCAGGCCGTGGAGCAGCTGCGCTCCAAGCTGTGGCACACGATCAACGAGCGCTATCCGGGCTCGATGATCACGAAGGAGGACTTCGTACCGCTCGCGCGGCCCAGGAAGTCGCTCGCGGAGAGCCGGCTGTGCTTTGTCAGCACGGCGGGGGTGCAGCCCAAGGGGACGCTGCCGTTCGACACGGTGCACCCGATCGGGGACTACACGTTCCGGCCGGTGCTCTCGCGCTCACGGCCGGCGGACCTCGAGATCCACCAGCTCAAGTACCTCACGTTCGGCGCCAACCGCGACCTCAACGTGATCTTTCCGATCGAGCGGCTCCAGGAGCTCGTGGCCGAGGGAGTGCTCGGGGGGCTGACGGAGAACTTCTTCTCTTTCATCGGCTACAACATGCACCCCGGGCGCCTCGAGCACGAGCTGGCCGAGAACCTGGCCGAGGCGGTGTCGCGCGAGCACGCGGACGTGGCGCTCCTGTGCCCTGCCTGACCCATCTGCCATCAATCGATCGCGCTCGTGCAGCGCGCCATAGAACGTAGAGGGATCCCGACGGTGTCCATCACCGTGGCGCGGGACGTGTCGGAGATGGTCAAGCCGCCGCGGGCGCTGTTTGCGCCCTTCATGATGGGGCATCACTTCGGGGTGCCGTTTCATCGCGAGCTGCAGCGCCGCATCATCCTCGAGGCGCTCGATCTCCTCCTGAAGGCGGAGCGGAGCGGGGAGATCCGGGCCTTTCCCGTGACCTGGGCGCAGGCGCGCAAAGAGGGGCGCGCCATCGAAGAGGCGCTCGGGCTACGAAGCGCAGGGGCCGAAGGGGCCTGAGCCGGCCCCAGCAAGGATGGATGTCGGGCCACGCTACGCGAATGGCTCGACGAAAGATCCTTGTGACCGGGACGAAGGCCGAGCCCATCATATACTGCGGCCAGACGGGAACGGTTACGGTGCCGGCCCCTGATCGGCATTGACCCTGGGACCAGGGCGTAGTTATCGTGAGGCCCAGTGACTAACTCTCCGGGGCTGCATGTCACACGATCCGGCGCATGAGGAGTTACCCCGCATCCTGGTCGTCGATGACGAGAAGGTGATCCGGGAGATCCTCGTCGATTTCTTGACGATGGAAGGATTTCGGGTGTGCGCCGTGGAGAACGGTCACCTGGCCTTCCAGGAGCTGCAGCGGCACCAGTACGATCTGGTGCTCTCCGACCTCAAGATGCCCGAGTGCGGGGGGCTCGAGCTGCTCGGTCTCATCGCCGAGGCCAAGCTCAACGTGCTGACCATCATCATGACCGGGTTCGGCACGGTGGAGACGGCCATCGAGGCCATGAAGAAGGGCGCCTACGACTACATCCTCAAGCCGTTCAAGGTCGAGGACGTGGTGCGGATCGTGCGGCGGGGGCTCGATCGGCAGCGCCTGCAGCAGGAGAACATCGAGCTCAAGGAAGCGCTCTCCATCTACAAGATCTCCGAGGCCATCGCCCAGTCGCTGCGCATCGAGCAGATCCTCGAGCTCATCCTCGAGGCGGCGGTGGAAGAGCTCGAGGCGGACCTGGCGACGCTGCTCCTCAAGGAGGAGGGGACCGACGCCTTCGTCGAGCGGGTGCGCAGGGTGCATCCGCGCGTCGCGGACACCGTGCTCGGCGAGGTGAACCTGTCGGAGGTGGTGCACCACCTCGGCGGGGAGCAGCCGCTCCTCGTGCACGGGCTCAGGGCCATGCGCTACCTGGCGCGCCCGCCCGAGGAGAAGAACCTCGTGTCCTTCTGCTCGGTGCCGCTCCGGGTGCGCGACCGCCTGATCGGCGTGTTCAACGCCTACTCCTATACGCGCGGGCACCGCTTCTCGGAGGGGCAGCGGCGCATGCTGTCGGTGCTGGCGGCGCGCGCCGCGGCGGCGATCGAGAACGCGCGCCTGTATGAAGACCTCATCGACCGCAACGCCGACCTGTCGCGCCTCAACCACTCGCTCGAGGAGAACTTCAAGGCGACGATCATCGGCTTTGCCCATGCGCTCGAGGAGTCGGACCGCTACACGCGCGGCCACTCGGAGCGGGTGAGCGCGTACTCGCGGCTCATCGCCGAGGGCCTAGGGATGACCGACCGGGAGGTGGACACGGTCATCAAGGCCGGACTGATGCACGACATCGGCAAGATCGGCATCCGCTACGACAAGCTGAACAAGCCGGGCAAGCTCACGCCGGAGGAGATGGCGATGTTCCGCACCCACCCGGCCAAGGGGAAGCGGATCCTCGAGCCGATCCCCTTCATGACCGACCTCATCCCGGGCGCCTGGTGTCACCACGAGGCCTGGGATGGGTCAGGCTATCCGCGCGGTCTCATGGGCGAAAGTATCCCGGTCCTGGGCCGGATCGTGGCCGTGGCGGACGCCTATGACGCGATGACCTCGGACCGCGCCTACCGCAAGGCCCTGCCGCATGAAGTCGCGGTCAAGGAACTCAAGCGCTGCTCGGGCGGCCAATTCGATCATCACATGGTAGATATCTTCATACGGAAGATCGAAGAGTACCGAGCCGCCGAGCGGGCGGTCGGAAACGAAGTACCGAGGTGACGCGGCGCTGGCGCGCCGGATGCCGCCGAGCCAGAGAAGGAGGTTCCAGTGCGCCTCGTCGGTTTGGCCTTGCTGGCCGGTTGGTTGGTGGCATGGTCGGTTGCTCCGCGGGGGGCGCCGCTCCGATCGGCTACGATCGTGGCGGCGGTGGCCTGCGCCGGGGGAGATACGGCGGCGGCGGCGTGGCTGGAGGGGCGGCGGGGTGGGGCGGCCGGCGATCTGCTGCATGCGGTGATCGTCGATGAGCAAGGGCGTATCGGCGACCGTCTGGAGTTGGTCGCGGAGCCCGACGCCACGGAATTTCGCCTGGTAGAGGTAGGGGGCGGGCGGTTCGTGCTGGCGGTGGAGCATCGTGATCCGCGCCAACACTGGTACGAACTGCACCGTTTTGGCGCGGGTCGGCACGAGGTGCTGCCGTCGATCCAGGCGGCTCTAGAGAGCGATGGCTGGCAGCTGGCCGCGGCCGGCGAAGAGCTCGTGTTGACCGATCAGGTCAAGAAGCACCGCATCGTCATGGACGACGATGGCGCCGAAGCAGGCGACGAGGTGGTGCTGGCCGACCAGATCAGGGGTGAGACCGTTGCGCGCACGCTCGGCCCGGACGGGGCCTGGCAGGTGATCACGGCGGATCGGATCCTGGTGGGTGCGGGCGACGGGCACGTGGTGCGCTACGAGGTGCGGCGTCGCTCGGCCCATCTCGTGGTGGGCCCGATGCGACTGGGGGGCTGGACCGCTGATCTGGGTCGTGGGCGATGCGGTTTCATGCCGGCGACGGCCATCTCCGTGGTGGGGCTCCGGGGAGGCTATGCGCGCCTCTTGCGTCATGGGGCCAGCGCCTGCGTGGAAGGTATCCGCGACGGTGCGCCCTTCGAGACGCCGGATATGGAGATCAGCGACTTTCATTACCCGCGGCTGGTGGCCGACCGGGAGGGAGGGCTGTCGATCCATGAGGCACAGGAGGCTCAACTCACGCAGCGCCGCTGGCTGGTCCCGCAGGTCAAGGGGCAGAAGCCAGAGCTCGTGATCACGCAGATCCATCCCCGGCTCGCCGCGAACAGCGTCGGCTATCGTCTGTATGCGGGTGAGGGGAAGCTCGGGGTGACGGACGTCGCGACGCGGGTGGGGCGCGATGAAGTGATGCTGGAGCGGCAGGGCGTGGGTCAGGCGACCGCGCTCGGTCCGGTGCGACACTTCGAGCCGGATTACCGGCCGCTTCTGCGCCGGCTCGGTCTCTTGCCGCTCCTGTGCCTGCTTATGTCGGCCGCGGAGGCGCTGCGGTTGCGGCAGCGGTTGCGGCAGCTGCGACCCGTACCGGTCGAGGCCCTGGTCACGCCGGGCGGTGGCCCGATCACGCTGCAGGGAACGCTGATGGTCGAGGGGGATGCTCCCACGATGACCGGGCCCAAGACCACGAGTGGCGCGGCACCCCTGAATTCGCTGCGGCTGCGCTGTGGGCGCCATCTGGTGACGGTGTTCGTCGAGGGAGCGCGGATCCTGCGCGCCTCCCAGATCCGCCCGCTTGGGCAGCCGCGCGGCGATGCGGTCGATGTGGCGGCAGGTGCGGCGGTGGTGGCGAGCGGGCGGATCGAGCAGGGTACGCTCTATCGGGACGAGACCCGGTTGCGGGCGGGTCGGGATGATCTGGTGGTGGTGGGATGCGGCTTGGCCGAGGCGCAGGCCTTCGCGGGGCGGGTCCTCAGGTCGGCGCTCGTGCTCCTGGCCGGGGCGACGGGGATCGTACTCCTCGTGTCTCTCGGCCGCTGAGGCCGCAGCGCGCCTTGTCGGGCGCCTTCGAATCACAGCCAAGAGTTCGGCGAAATGAAGAGAGGGCGGTGGAATCCACCGCCCTCTCCTGTTTTGTACGGTGCTTGTCCGGATCGGTCAGGCGCGCGCCTGGTCGGTCTTCTTCTTGCTGGTGGTGGCGGGCTTGTCCTCGGCTCCGTTGGGGGCAGCAGCCGCGGGGTCACCCAGGCCCACGCGTTGGATGCCCTGATGTGCGAGCACCGCGCGCTCGATCTTGTCGAGCACGTCCGGGTGATTCTTGAGGTACTCCTTGGCGTTCTCCCGTCCCTGACCGATCCGCTCGCCTTCGTACGCGAACCAGGCGCCGGATTTCTCGACGATCCCGGCCTCGGCGGCGAGGTCGAGGACGTCGCCCTCCTTGGAGATGCCCTCGCCGAACATGACATCGAACTCGACCTCGCGGAACGGCGGGGCGAGCTTGTTCTTGACCACCTTGACCCGGGTGCGATTGCCGATCGATTTCTCGCCCTGCTTGAGCGCGCCGACGCGCCGAATGTCGAGGCGTACCGAGGCATAGAACTTGAGCGCGTGGCCGCCCGTCGTGGTCTCGGGGTTGCCGAACATCACGCCGATCTTCATGCGGATCTGGTTGATGAAGATGACGAGCGTGTGGGACTTGGCGATCGTGGCAGTGAGCTTGCGCAAGGCCTGCGACATGAGCCGCGCCTGCAGGCCGACGTGCTGATCGCCCATCTCGCCTTCGATCTCGGCCTTGGGCACGAGCGCGGCCACCGAGTCGATGACGATGACGTCGATGGCGCCCGAGCGCACGAGCAGGTCCGCGATCTCGAGCGCCTGCTCGCCATGATCCGGCTGCGAGACGAGCAGATCATCGGTGCGCACGCCGAGCTTGCGGGCATAGGTCACGTCGAGGGCGTGCTCGGCATCGATGAACGCGCAGATGCCGCCCCGGCGCTGGGCCTCGGCGATCACATGGAGCGTGAGCGTGGTCTTGCCCGAGGACTCAGGGCCGTAGATCTCGACGACGCGGCCGCGCGGCAGGCCGCCCACGCCGAGGGCGATGTCGAGGCCCAGCGAACCGGTCGGCACCACCTGCACCTCGGGCGGGTGCTGGTCGGTGCCGAGCCGCATGATGGAGCCCTTGCCGTATTGCTTCTCGATGTTGGATACAGCCAGTTCGATCGCGCGTTCGCGCTCGGGGTCCTGGCTCTTGCGCTTGTCGTCGCCCGTCATGTCGGCCTCGTTGGGGTTTTGCGTTCGCCTGCGCCAGGCGCACCATGGCCCGGGGCGCCCAGTGCGACGCGCGTCAGTGGAGTGTATTCGGCGCCCGCTCGCAGCGTGCGGCTCTCATAGAGCACGACCTCGGTGATCCGTCCACCGCCGAACAGCGCCTTCTCGCGCTCGCCGAGGAGCGTGGCAATGGTTTCTTCGTTTTGGGCGCCGCCATGCTTGACCCGCCCGAGCGTGAGGTGAGGATGGAAGGTCCGCGCCTCACGCTCGAAGCCGATCTCCTCCATCCAGTCTTCGATGTCCTTCTGCAACGCCAGAAGGGGCGCGCTTTCGCGCAGCCCCGCCCACAAGATGCGGGGGCGCCGCGCATCGGGAAAGGCGCCCAGGCCGCGGGCCTCGAGCTCAAAGGGCGGATGGGCCCGAAGCCCGCTCGAAAGGCGGCTCTGGATGGCCGCCACCACCACCGGATCGATGTTGCCGAAGAACTTGAGCGTGAGGTGAACGTTGGCGGCCGGCACCCACGCCACCTCCAGGCCGGCCGCTTTGACTGCGGGCTGGAGGGCGCGCACCTCGTCGGTCAGGCGGCGCACCACGGGTACGGGCAGGTTGATGGCCAGGAAGGCGCGGATGGAGCTCATGAGCGCCTACCTTTCTTTCTTCCCCGGCTTCCCTACGCGGTCCCCTGATTCGAGGGGCTCGGGCATGACCGCCCGCTCCGGTGTGAGCAGGCGGTGGAGCAAGTTGAGCACGGTCGAGGCGGCGAGCAGCTTGATCTGGCGCCTCTCCGCCCCCCACTGCAGCTGCCGCGCCTCGACGCCGCTCGGTCCCGCGACGGCGAAGTGCACGAGCCCCACGGGTTTCTCCGGCGTCCCGCCGCCCGGACCGGCGATGCCCGAGACCCCGATGCCCCACGCCGTGCCGAAACGCCGGCGCACGCCCTCCGCCATCTCGCGCACGCACTCCTCACTGACCGCGCCATGGGCCGTGAGCGTCTCCTCGCGCACGCCGAGCAGGTCGCGCTTGGCCTGATTGCCATACGCCACCACGCCGCCGAGATAATACTGCGACGAGCCGGGCACGTCGGTCAGGAGATCGCCGATCAAGCCTCCCGTGCACGACTCGGCCGTGGCCAGCGTCTCGCCGCGCGCGAGCAGCCGCTGCCCGATCACGATCGGCAACGTGTCCTCATCGGTGCCGTAAATGGCCCCCGTCAGCCGCTGCCGGACGTCGGCGTCGATCGTCGTGAGCACCGCATCCGCCTCGGCCTGCGTGGGCCGCCGCACCACCACCGTCACCAGGTTCTCCGGGTATTGGATGCGGTAGTGCAGCGTGGTCCCGGGGATGCCATCGAGCAGGCCGCGCAGCCGGTGGGCCACGTGCGATTCCCCCATGCCCGCCACTCGCCACACCCGCCTGGCCGTGGCCGGGGCGCCTACGGCCATGGCCGCGAGGCGCGGCTCCACATGCCGCTCGAAGATGGACTTCATCTCCCGCGGCACCCCAGGCATGAAGAAGAGATCTGCTTCCCCGAACCGCAGGTGGAAGCCCGGGGCCAGACCGACCTCGTTATCGAGCACGTCGGCCCCTGCCGGCACCCGCACCTGGCGCAGGTTGTTGGGTGTGACGGCGAAATTGCGCGCCGCGAAGCGGGCGACCATGCGTTCGCGGTGCCGGTCGTCGAGCACCGGCTCCACGCCCGCCAGAGCCGCCACCACGTCCACCGTACGGTCATCGTCGGTAGGACCGAGGCCGCCCGAACAAACCACGACCCGTGCGCGTCGGGCCGCCTGCTGGAGCACGGCCGTCATGTCCGCGTCGTCATCGACCGTCGAGCTGCGCCAGCGAACGTGGAACCCCTGGCGGGTCAGGCGCTCCGCCAGCCAGGAGGAGTTGGTATCGACGATCTCACCACGGCATAGCTCGTCGCCAATGGTAACGATTTCCGCGGCCAGGGGTGTAAACATTTGTGCAGTACCCTAGCGAGGACGATCTGCGGTGTCAAGGCGCGGCTCGGTCCGTCGCATAGGGAGTGACCAGAGGATGGGATGCAAGCGTGCGGATGCGCGCGGGGCTGCATTGACATCCATGAGACGCTTGATAAAGTGGCCGTAAAGAGGGGCGTCCCATCCAACCAGCCATGAAGATTCGTTACGCCGCCAAGACCGATGTCGGGATGAAGCGGACGCACAACGAAGATTATTATGCGCTCATCGCCGACGAACAGCTCTTCATCGTCGCCGATGGCATGGGTGGTCACGCGATGGGGGAGGTGGCCTCCAAGATGGCCGCCGATACGATCCAGGAGTTCTTCCAGCGCACCAAAGACGAGGATGCGACCTGGCCGTTCAAGATGGATCGCCAGCTGTCGTATATCGAGAACCGCCTGGTGTGCAGCATCAAGCTCGCCAATCAACGGATCCACGATGCGCAGGTCAAGGATCCGCGCTGCAAGGGCATGGGGACCACCATCGTCACCTGCCAGGTCTCGGGCAACAAGGTCTACTTCGCCCATGTCGGCGACTCGCGCGGCTACCGCATCAGCAAGGACGGCACCATCAAGCAGATGACGCGCGACCACTCCCTCCTCGAGGACTACAAGGAAGCCAAGCCCGACATGACCGAGGAGGAGCAGCGCAACTTCCCGCACAAGAACGTGATCACGCGCGCCCTCGGCATGCGCGAGACCGTCCAGGTCGACGTCAAGCCCTACGACATCGAGGACGGCGACACGTTCATCATCTGTTGCGACGGCGTCTCCGGCATGGTCGACGACAAGCAGATGGCCGAGATCGTCCAGGCCCATGCCCCCGACCTCGAGAAGACCGTGACCGCCCTGGTCGACGCCGCCAACCGCAACGGCGGCATCGACAACATCACCGCCATCCTCGTTCGCTGCGACGGCACCTAGCCGTAACGCCTGGCCCCCCGCAGTCCCCCTCTGATCAGACGCGCTGCGCTTGCGACGGTCGCACGAGCGACGGCAGCACGACGGCCATCAGCGCCGCCGCCTGGGCCATGAGACCCTCGCGGCTGGCGTAGAGCCCGAGCCAGGGCAGCTCCGGCCAGCCGAGGGGCGTCAGGCCGATGTAGCCACCCTCCTGGAGCGCGCGCACGCCGCGTCCCACCAAGGCCAGCGCCAAGGCCGCCAGGATCACGCTCGATACCAGCATCACCGGCCGCGGATTGAGACGCCGCCCGAGCCGCTGCACCACCAGCAGCACCACGCCGATCCCCGCCAGCCCTGCCACCGCGCCGAGCGCCACCGGCCAACGCGAGCCGCCCGCGTCGAGCAGCAAGGCGCGGTAGAACAGCACCACCTCCACGGCCTCACGGTAGGCGGCAAAGAAGGCCAGTCCCCACAGGGGCCAGGCCCGCGACCCCGGCCCGCTCGCCGCCGCCGTCACCTTGCGACGCAGGTAGCCCACCCAATGCTGCGCCTCCAAACGCCCGAGCACCCAGTGCGTCACCCCGAGGATGAGCACGGCCGCGAGGAGCGTGATCACCGCCTCCACCAGCTCGCGACGCGCGCCCTGGAGCAGGGCCCCGGCAAAGAACCAGGTCACGAGCCCCGCCGGGATCGCCGTCAACCAGCCGAGGTGCACGAGCCGCGCGGAGTCCTCCCGCCCGGACTTGCGCAAGAACGCGAGCAGCGCCGCGATGAGGAGCGCGGTCTCGAGCCCCTCCCGCAGCGCGATGGTGAGCGAGGCCACGAAGAGCACCCCCCAGCTCGTCTCGTGCTCCTCCGCGCGGTCGAGGAGGAGGCGCAGCTGTGCCGCCTCGCGCGCGACCGCATCGCCATCGCCGGCCTGAGGGGAGGCGCCGGTTTGATCGATCGTGCGCCGCAGCGTCAGGAAGCCCGCCTCGATGCGCAACGCCAGCGCCGGATCACGCGCGCGCAGCGCGGCCTCGTGCGGCTCCACCCCCTCGAGATAGGCCGCCACGGCCAGGTCGTGCGCGCGCCGCCGGTCCGCCGCGGCCTCCACCACCTCGCCGAGGAGCCGGCGCGCCACCGCGAACGTGCCCCCCGGCTCGGCCGCGAAGCTCACCGAGCGGCGCAGGTGGTCGAGCGCCGCCGCCCGCGCCCCCGGCTCCGCCAGCTCGGACGCGAGCAGCGCCTCGAGCTCGCCGTCGCTCAGCTCGGCCAGTCGGGTCACCGTCGGCACGAAGTGGGAGCGGGCGAGCGCTCGTTCGCCCTCGGCGCGATGGTCCGCGTGGCGCAGCGCCACCACATAGAACGCCAGGCTCCAGCGATCGGCCGCCGGCAGCGTATCGAAGGACGCCATGGCCGTGTCCTTCACGCCGAAGGTGAGCGCGTGATAGGCGAGCTGGGGCGTGATGCGCGACATCCGCTCGGCGTCGTGAAACGACACCGGCGGCGGCGTGAGCCTGCTGGCCTCCTCGGTGTCCGCGCGTCCCTCGACACCGTGGCAGCGCGCGCAGGCCTCGCGATAGAGCTTCGCCGCGCGGTCCCACGAGGGCGGCGCCAGCGGTACGAGCGCGAGCCCGAAATCGTTCACCAGGTGGGTGCGGATGCCGCGGCACAGCGCCGCCACCTGCTCCGGGGTCGCCTTGGCATCGACCGCGCGCGCCAGCGCGGCCAGCTCGCCCGCGAGCGCGTCCCGGACCGCCTCGGTGCGCGGCGCTGGTAGACGTTTCACCAGCTCCGCGGCATCGCGCAGGAGCCCCCGCTGCTCCTCGTACTCGGCCGCGGCGAGCACCTTCCCGCCCTGCACCGCCCCCGGATAATCGGCCGCCACATAGTCGACGAGCGCGGCCAGCCGCTGCAAGTCACCAGCTGCGGGCTCACCCGCCTGCGCCACCGGCGCCAGGACCGCGAGGAAGAGACCAACGAAAATGAGACTCGTTTTCAAGCCCGGCGATGATGCGCCGGCCGGCCGGGGCGCGTCAATGCGCGATCCGCCCGAGCCCGACGGCTCAGCCGGAACACGATAACCGGCTCTCTCTAGGGCGAGGGCTGCAGCTGCACCGTCACCGAGGTGGTCTGCACATGGCACGCGTCCCGCGTCACCACCGCGTCCCCCTCGTGCCCCGTCAGATAGCCCGCGTGGCTGGCCACGACGAGATAGGTCCCCGGTCGTTCAAACGGCCCGAAGTAGCTGCAGCTCCCTGGCGACCCCCCAGGCATCAGCGTCGCGTTGTAGCTTCCCTCGGTGGCCGCCACCGCGGCGTCACACAGACGCCTGCCCGTGACCGCGTCGATCACCGTCACGTTGAGGCTCGAGCGTGCCTCAGCCGTGCAGGTCACCGGCGGAGTCCCATCGCAGCCGGCGAGCCCGAGCCCGAGCGCCAGCATCCCCACGGCTCCAGTAGCCCTGACCGGACGAGACTTCTCCATACGCTCAATCTACTCCTCCGCCATCGGCCAGCAACATCCCCCGGTCGAGAACGACGCGCGAGAACCCTTGCCTGGCGGTTACCGGCGGGCCTATCGTCTCCAATTGCCCGTGGCTGCCGCCCGACCTGGCGGAGAAAGAGGAGAACCCATGGCTCACGTCACTCGCATCCCATTGCTTTGCGGCCTCGCCGCCGCCTGCTCGATCTCCTGGGGTCTCTCGGTGGCCTGGGCCGACAACCCGACGCCCCCCGCCGCACCGGCGGAGCAGGCGGCCGCAGCCGAAAACGATCCCTTCGCCAAGATCAAGTTCCAGAACGGGCCGCTCACCGGCAAGCTCGGCAACCTCGCCACCATCCAGATCCCCGAGGGGTACCTCTTCGTCGAAGGCAAGGCCGAAAGCGCCAAGTTCGTCGAGGCGACGCAAAACTTCCCCACCCACCGCGAGCTCGGCGTGCTCGTGCCCCTCAACGGCGGCAAGTGGTGGCTCCTCTTCGAGTTCGACGACGTCGGCTACGTCAAGGACGACGAGAAGGACAAGCTCGACGCGGACGCCATCCTGAACTCCATGAAGGAGGCCACCAACGCCGGCAACGAGGAGCGGCGCAAGCGCGGCTGGGGTGAGCTGCAGGTGACCGGCTGGTACCAGGCCCCGCGCTACAACAACGAGACGCACAACCTCGAGTGGGCCGCCCGCGTGCACGGCAAGGACGGGGACAGCATCAACTACGAGATCCGCCTGCTCGGTCGCCGCGGCGTCATGTCGGCCCAGCTCATCGGTTCCCCCGAGGAGACGGACAAGGCCGTGCCCGAGCTGCGCAAGCTCCTCACGGGCTTCACCTACCTCAAGGAAGAGTCCTATGCGGCCTACCGCTCGGGGGACAAGGTGGCGGAGTACGGGCTGACGGCGCTCATCGCCGGCGGCACGCTCGCGGTGGCCGCCAAGAGCGGCCTCCTCGGCAAGCTCTGGAAGCTGATCGTGGCCGGGTTCGTGGCCCTCGCCGGGGCCGTCAAGCGGCTGTTCGGCGGCCGCAAGAAAGAGGAGCAGGGGCAGGCCTAGTCCGGCAGCACCCCCGCTCGAGCGATGTCGGCCACCACGGAGCTGCTCGCCGTCCTGAGCGCGCTCTACCTCTACGAGTGCCTCCAGATCGTGCCCCTCGCGAGCGTGGCGTTCCAGGCCTTGTGGCCGGGGCGGTTCCTGCCGCTCCGGCCCTCGGCGCTCGGACTCCTCAAGGGGCGCGGGATGCTGCTCGGCATGCCGCTCCCGCCGCTCGGGACGCTCTACGTCACCGAGCCCTGGCCGCTCGTGCTGGGGCCCAAGGGCCTGGCATCCGGGAGAGACCGCGGCGGGAAGGAGCCCGGCAAGGGCGAGGGCGAGGAGGCAGGGCCGGGCGCGGCGGTCCCGTGGGATGCGCTCGGCCCCGTGAAGATCGATGGCACGGTGGTGCACGCGAGAGCGCTACCGCCCTTGCGGATGGCGAGCGAGCGCGGGGCCCGAACGCTCGCCACGTTCTTGCGTGAGCTCGTCGCCTGCAAGGAGAAGGAGCGCGGCGCGCGCATCGAACGGGCGCTCGCGGAACGCCTCGACAGCGACGCGGTGCGCGAGCGCTGCCGGCAGCACCGACGTGCGACCCTCGCCCTCGTGCTGTGCACGAACCTGCTCTTTCTCGGCATCTTCGCCGGCGTGCCGCTCATCGTCTTCACCGAGCTCGGCACGCGCTGGTACGTGATCCTGGGGGTGGCGCTCGCCGCCTGGCTGCTCACCCCCTGGCTCCTGCGCCGCGCGCTCAAGGCCTGCTTCGCGCGGCCGGACTGGCCCCCCACGAGCCGGCAAGTCGCGCTCCTCGTCTCCCCGGTCTCGGCCATCCGCGCCCCGGATCTGGTGGCGGAGCACCTGCTGGCCGATTTCGATCCGCTGGCCGTGGGCGCCGTGCTCCTCAGGCACGAACGCTTCGCCGAGCTGGTGCGCGAGGAGCTGGCCGAGCTGCGCTACGGCATCGCCGCGCCCGGCGAGACGGAAGACGAGACGAGGCGCTGGTTTCGTGAGCATCGTCGGCGTGCCGTGCAGCGCCTGGCCAAGGCGCAGGGCGTGGACCCGGAGGCGCTGTTCCAGCCGCCGCCCCGCGAGGACGATGGCTGCCGTACCTTCTGCCCCCGCTGCCGCGCCCAGTACGTGCACGCCGACGGTGCGTGCGCGAGCTGCCAGGACATCCGCCTCCTGCCGCTCGACGCGGCTGGCTGATCACCCGCCGCTCTCACCCGCCGGGCGGCTGCTTCGAGCCCATGGCGCCCGTGGGTCAGCGGCCCGCGCGATACTCCGCGCTGCGCACGGTCCAGCAGACGCCGACCAGCGCCAGCAGGGTCACGCCGAGCAGCACCGCCGCCGATCCGAGCGGCGGCAGGGAGACCGTGGTGAGGGCCGGCAGGTCCGTCGCCGCGGGGGGCTCGGCGAGGGCCCCGACCTGGGCGATGTTGCGCAGGTGCCAGCCGAGCGCGAGGAGGACCGTGAGGAGCGGCAGCGAGCCGAGGACGCCCTCGACCAGGAAGAAGAAGCCGAGCACCACCACCAGCGGGTGGCGGGGGAACCAGGTGCCGAGGAGGAGGGCGAGCGCGCCGACCGCGGGCACGCCGAGCACCACCGCCGCGAGCGCACGACCGAGCGCCGGCAGCTCGTTCCACAGCTCGCGGGGGCCCGCGGGCGGCACGAGGAGGGCGATGGCGAACGACACCGCCACCGAGGCGCTCAGCAGGCCCACGAGGGACGGCACGGACGCCAGATACTTGCCGATCGGCAAGCTCCAGCGCGGCGCAGGGCGGGTGAAGAGGAACGTGAACGTCTGTTGCTCGATCTCCTCGGCCACGGCGTCGGCCAGGGCGAGGGCGGGCAGGAAGAGCACCAGGAACCGGAGATGGAACTCGAGGATGTGATCGAAGAGATCGCGTCCCCAGCGGCCGGTGAGCGCCAGCAGCCCCGTGGCGAGCACCGGCAGGGCGGCGAGCGCCGGCGCGATCCAGCGCGAGGCCGCGCGCCGGCGGCGCAGCCGCGTGAGACGGCGCAGGATCGCCACCGCCCGCAGGGCCCCGGGCGGCTCCGGGGGCCGACCCGATGCCGGCCCCGCGGGTTGGACCGGCGCCGTGGCGGCGCTCACGACGCCCCCTGCGCCCGCCGCGCCCGCTCCTCGGTGAGGTAGCGGAACACGGCCTGGAGGTTGTTGTCCGGCGAGGTGAGCGCGCGGATGTGCACGCCCTCGGCGCGCGCCACGCGCGGCACGAGCGGGTAGCACTCGTCGGGCCGGCGCGTCTCGAGCACCAGCGCCTCCGCCTCCACCTGCACGCTCGTCACCGCCTCCTCGCGGACCAGCGCCGCGGCGAGCGCGCGGGGACGATCGCAGACCACGCGGATGCGGTGCGGGTGGCGGTCGATGAGGTCGCGGATCTCATAGATGTTGCCCTCGGCCAGGATGCGGCCCTTGTCCATCATCAGGATCTCGCTCGTCATGGCCTCGATCTCGTGGAGCACGTGGGAGGAGACGAGGACGGTCGTGCCCGCCGCGCCGAGCTCGCGGATGAGGCCGAGGATGCGGTTCTTGGCCAGCGGATCGCACCCCGAGAGCGGCTCGTCGAGGATGAGGACCGCGGGCTCGTGCGCCATGGCCTGCGCCAGCTTGATGCGCTGCCGCATGCCCTTGGAGTATTCGCCGATGCGCCGGTCCTGGGCGGCCGTGAGATCGACGCGGGCGATGGCGGCGCGGGCCCGCTCGCCCGCCTCCTCGGGAGAGAACCCCTGCAGCTCGGTGAGGGCGGCGACGAACTCGAGGCCGGTGATCTCGTCGTAGTTGCTCTCGTGCTCGGGCGCGTAGCCCACGCGGCCGAGCAGCGCCGGGTGGCCCCACACGGTCTCGCCAAAGAGCGTGAGCCGGCCGCGCGCGGGCCGCAGCTGACCGACGAGGAGCTTCATGAACGTGGACTTGCCCGCGCCGTTCGGTCCGAGGAGGCCCGTGATGCCGGGGCCGATGGTGACCGACAGCTCGTTGACGGCCATCACCGGGCCATACCAGCACGAGACGCCCTCGGCGACGATGACCGGGCTCGCTCCCTGCCGCTCGGGCGACGGGCCCGCGGCCGATGCCGCACGACGCCGGCTCATCCCGCCACCACCTCGGTGGCCGCGAGCCGCCAGCGCACGAGCGCCACCGAGCCGACGATGGTCACGCCGAGGACCCCGAGCGCGGGCAGCCAGGGCAGGGGGTACTCCCCCGCGAAAGAGGCGTCGCCAAAGAGGCGCGCACCGACGGCCTCGAGCTGCGCCATCGGGGACAGGAGCTGCGGCCAGGGGTTGCGGGTGAGCGAGGTGGCGATGGCGCCCAGGAGGGCCGGCAGGAAGAAGAGCGCGGCCATGCCGCCCTGCACCAGGCCCCGCCGCGGCGACAGCGACGACAGGGCCACGGCCGGCGCGGCCAGGGCGAGCGACTCGAGGAGACCGAGCGCGAGCGCGCGCACGGGCAGGAGCACGAGCGGCAGGACCGCGTCGCTGCCCGCGCGATAGAGCGACAGCCGCGAGAGCACGAGGAGCATCGACGCCCCGACGCTGATCAAGGCCACGGCCAAGGTGGTGGCGGCGAGCTTGCCGATGAGGTACTGGTCGCGCCCGAGCGAGCGGGCGAAGTAGAACGAGAAGGCGTTCTGCCGCCGGTCGTCGGCGATCGTGCTGCCGCCCACGAGCATGGCCATGAGGAACGCGAACACCGGCACCCCGTACCAGCGCACGAGGATCGTGCCCGCGAGCGCGGCCGGATCCGGGATCGCGAGCTCGTTCCCTGCCCCCGGGGGCGTGGAGGCGATGAGGCGCATCGAGAGATAGAGCGCCACGGCCCAGCCCATGGCCCAGACCCCGCCGAGCGACAAGGCCACGATGGCCCACGGCTGGCGGAGCCCCATGCGCAACGTGTGGCGCAGCACCACGCCCCAGCGCGTCGTGGCCGAGGTCCGCGGGCCGCGATACGGCTGATATCCCTGGTCCCGGATGCTCAAGCGCTCTTCTCCCCGGCCGCCACGGCGGCGACCGGCGCCGCGGCCGTCGCCGTGCGCTCGGCCGCGCCGACCAGATGCAGGAAGGCCGACTCCAGGGTCAGGCGGCGCGGCTGGAGGTGGCGCACCTGGAGCTGGGCGGCCTCGGCCAGCTCGAAGATCGTCTCGGCGCCGGCGCCGCGGACGATGAGGAACGCGCCCTCCTCCTCCACCCGGGCGCCACGGGCCCGGAGCGCCGCCACGAGCCGCTCCCCACCCTCCTTGACCCGCACCTCCAGCACGTCCCGATGACCCGACTCACCCGCCTCGCCCGACTCGCTCCCCTCGGTGACGCGGGTGAGGTCGGCGATGGTGCCGTGATATTGCAGCTCCCCCTGATGGAGGAGGATGGCCTCCTCACACACCTCCTCCACGTCGTGCAGGAGGTGCGTCGACAGGATGAGGGCGCAGCCGCGGCGCGCCGGCAGCGACTGGATGAGGGCGAGCATCTCCTCGCGCCCCGCCGGATCGAGCCCGTTCGTGGGCTCGTCGAGGAACAGGAGCTCGGGGTCGTGGACCAGGGCCTGCGCCAGCTTGACCCGCTGCTTCATGCCCGTGGAGTAGCCCTCGAGCTTCTGGTAGCGCTTGTCGCCGAGGCCGCAGAACTCGAGCACCGCGTGGGCGCGCGCCATGGCCTCGCTCGGCGGCAGCCCCGCGAGCTCGCCCGCGTAGACGCAGTACTCCACGGCGCTCACGCCGGCGAGGAAGTTGTCGCGCTCGGGCATGTAGCCGATGCGGTCGCGGATCGCCGCGGTCTGACGGCGCACGTCGAGGCCGAAGACGCGCGCCTCGCCGGTGAACGGGATGAGGCCGAGGAGCACCTTGAGCAGGGTGGACTTGCCCGCGCCATTGGGCCCGAGCAGGCCGAAGCTCTTGCCCTCGGCCACGAGGTCGAGGCCCTTCAGGGCCTGGTAGGGGCCGTACCACTTGGCGACGCCGCTCAGCTCGAAGAGCGCGCCCATCAGGACCCCGGCGTCCCGGCGAGCACCTCGATGCGCACCCGCACCACGCCGGCCTCGATCATGTCGATGGCGCGCGCCGCGGCCCAGCTGAGATCGATGATGCGTCCCCGGCCATAAGGTCCCCGATCGTTGATGCGCACGGTCACGCTCTTGCTGTTGCGCAGGTTGGTGACGCGCACGCGGGTGCCGAAGGGGAGGCGGCGATGCGCCGCGGTGAGGTCGCGCATGTTGAAGCGCTCGCCCGAGGCCGTGGGCCCACCCTGATGCTCGCGGCCGTACCAGGAGGCCAGGCCGATCATCACGTCGGCCGCGGGGGCCCCATGCCGGGAGGGGGCAGCGGCCTCGCCGCGGTCCCCCGTGCGGTCGGTGGTGCGGTCGGTGGTGCGGTCTGCGGTTCGCGCCGAGACGCGAGGATGGCTGGGGGCGTTCGAGCGGGTGGTGGCGCAGGCGGCGCTGAGGGACGACACGAGGACGACGAGCCCGAGGAGGCCCGGATCGCGATCACGCCTGGGCGGCTGCGGCACGGAGCGCGAGCGGCGCCGCCGTTCACACGCCTCCAGTTCACACGCATCTAGGGGACTGGATGCGGGCGCGGCCCGCGGTGAGCGAAGGCCGGCAGGCCTGCGCGGATCGACGCGTGTGAACGGCGCTCTTCTAGAGGGGCAGTCCATGCCGTCCATCTCGCTCACGGCCCCTGCTGCGCCCGTTCGAGCGCCGCCCGGCGCAGCTCGTGCCCCGTCGGCCCGTCGCCGAGCACCGCACGGCGCTTGGCCCCGTGCCCGGCGCCGACGATGTCGCGCAGATAGGCATCGAACTGGAACGTGTCCGAGTGCTCGGGCGTGTGACAGGTGCGGCACAGCCGCTCGTCGGGGGCGCCGACGGGGATCTTCACCTGCTTGGGTCGAGCCGCGTGGAGCGAGCCGGGACCGTGGCACACCTCGCATTGTACATCAGTGAGCCCCTCGACATGGGCCATGGCCGAGCCGCCCTTTTCGCCGTAGCCCGTCACGTGGCACTTGATGCAGTCGAAGCTCCACTGCTTGTTCACGTCGACGAGCGTCTTCCAGGCGTGGGCGTGCCCGGTCTTCTGCCAGAACTCGACGTTGGCCTCGTGGCGGTGGCAGTCGCCGCAGGTCTCGAGGCCGACGTAGCGCGGCTGGTCGGGATCGGCCGGCGGCACCGGGATCTTCTCCCCGGCCGTGCGGTTGGCCTCTCCCACGCGCGCGTCGAGCGCCTTCATGGCCGCCGCCGCCTGCGGGTCGCGCGGCAGGCGCCGGTTCACCGGCACGAGGCGCGCCATCGCGTAGGGCAGGGGCGGCGGCGTGACCGGCGCGGTCTCGAGCTCGTGCCGCTCGTCCTGCAACGCCTTCTGTTCGCGCCGCCGCGCGGCGAGGAAGCCGGGATCCGTGGCGGGGTCCTTGGCCAGCTCGGCGATCTGGGTCTCGAGCGTCCGGAGGCGCGTGGCGATGCGGGCGACGCGCGCCTGACGGTCTTCGCTGCCGGCGAAGAGCTGGGTGCTCAGGCGGCCGTCGGGCGTGAGGTGGAAATCGACGCGCGCCACGCGCTGCGCCTCGACCGCGGGCTGGACGAGGAGCGTCTCGCCGACCAGCTCGGGCGCGCCGCCATCGCCGACGCCGGCGCCCACCACGGCGAGCGTGATGCCCGGGACCGCGCGGACCAGGCGCCGCACCTCGGGGCGCGGCTCGTGCACGAGGGCGACGATCACCTGCGCGCCCTGCTTGCGCAGGGCCGCCACGTCGCGCTGCGCCGCGGCCACCGGATCCGAGACCGTGATGCCGGCCGGTACCTGGGCGGCCGGGTCGAGGACGGCGAACACGCCGACCGTGATGCCGGCCACCTCCTTGAGAGCAGGCGGCGCGAGGTCGAGGCCCGTCACGTTGGAGGCGAGGCGTCGCCCCTTGGGCAGGGCCTGCGGGCCGAACCGGAGATCTTCGGCGCCGAGCCCCACGATGGCGCCCGCGGCCTGCCAGGTGGACTCGAGGAACTCGGCCTTGAGGTCGGCCTGGGGCCGCATGGTGGCCGAGAGCGGCTGATCGGTGTAGCGCAGGGCCCCGGCGTCGACGAGGAGCGCGCCCCCTTCCTTCTCCGTCTGATGGAGCAGGGTGAGGATGCGCGCCACGTCCCCCAGGGGATCGCTCTGGCAGCCGCAGGGCTCGGGCGTGCCGTGGATCTCGCTCACCGCCAGGAGGGTGAGCTGCCGGCCGTTCTGGGCGGCCGCGGCGGGAGGAGGCGCCGGGGGACTGGCCCCCTGGGCAGGCGGGACCGTCCGCTGGCTGCAGGCGGCCATCAGGAGAAGCAGGCCGAGCGCGTGACGGGGTGGCATGGCAGCCTTCCTGCCACACAATGGCCAGGGCCGCAATGACGCGGGGGCGGCGCGGCGCCGGTGTGGTGTATCCCACTGCAGGCTGCGCGGTCGCGTCCCCGCAGCTGCTTACGGGGGCTGCAGCGGCGGCGGTTGCAGGCTCGCAGGCGTCTGCGGCGTTGCAACAGCGGCTGCAGCACGCTCGCAGCCGCTTGCGGCGTTGCAACGGCGGCTGTTGCAGGCTCGCAGACGCTCGCGGCGTTGCAACAGCGGCTGCAACGCGCTCGCAGACGCTTGCGGGCGTGCTGCAGACGCTGTCAGCGATCGTGCAGACGCTCGCGGCATGTGGGCAGCGGCTGCGGTGCGGGTGCGGGCGGTTGGGCGGCAGCGGCGGGCGCTGTTGTCGGCGTGCAGGCGTTTGCGGGGCCGCTACGGCGGCCGTTGCCATCACTGCAGGCGTCTGCAGGGCTATTGCGGCGGCCGATGTCATCGCCGCACGCGTTGATGGGGCCTGTTGCGGTGGCCGCGGTCATCACTGCGAGCGGTTGTGGGGCCTGGGTAGAGGGGTAAGGTCTGGGAGTCCGTGCTGGCGGCCCCAGAGCGGCGGTGGATGTGGGAGGTGCGGGCGCTGGGAGGTGTGAAGCGGTGGGGGAGGCGGTGGGGTTAGGCGCGCTTTGAGCGGGTGAGCCGCTTGCGGATCTCGGCCGCCGTGCGGCTGGCCGCGGTCATGTCGCGCTCGATCGCATCGAGGGCCGCCTTGTCGGCGAGCTTCTGGGCTTCGGCCTGGGCCTCTGCGCGCTCCCGCTCTTGCGCCTCGCGGAGCCGGTTCTCGGCCTCGGCCAGGGTCTTGCGGGCCTTGTCGACGACCTTGCGCGCGGCCTCCACGCTGTCATCCGGGACGCGGCGGTGGACCTGGCGGAAGAAGAGATCGCTCGTCTCCGAACGTAGGCGGAGTTCCTCATCCTCGTTCATGGCCTTGGCCAGCTCCCCATAAGCGAGCTTCCGTTCGGTGTTGACCCGCTCGAAGAGCTGGTGGCGTGCGCCGAGGAGCTGGAAGTCTTCGATGGCCTGCTCGGCCTGCTGGCGGTCCTGGGTGGCCTGGTCGGTCGCCGCGATCTGTTGCTCGATCAGGGCGCCGAGGCTGCGGAGTTCTTCGTGCGGGGAGGCCCTGAGCGACTCGATCCAGCCGCGCACGGTGGCGAGTTTGCGGTCGAGGGGCGCGCGGATGAGGTCGCTCGGGGTGAGATCGCCGAAGTAGCGGATGTGGAGGGGATCGGTGCGGATGTTGTGGACGAGGTGGAGGATGGCGGTGCTGAGGGAGCGGATGCTGATGTTGATGCTCTCTTCGCGCCAGCCGAGCGTCACGGCCGCGGCGATGGCCTGCTCGTTGAGCTGGTTCTCCTGGTCGCGGACGGACTTGGCCTCGGTGTGGAGGCCTTCGAAGAGGGTGGCCAGCGACTTGGGGACCGGGAGGAGGCGCAGGCGGATGAGGGTGTAGAGGACTTCGTAGATGAGGTCGTCGAGCGAGGTGCGTGCGGGGTCGAGGGTGCGGGGTGCCATGGGCGTGCTTCCTTTCTTGGAGTTACAGCGGGTGGAGATCCTTCTGGAGGAGAGGGTGTCCTGCGTGCGCTCCTGCAGCAGGGGCTCTGTCCAGTGGGTGGCTACTCAGTGATACGGATGGCGGGTGGAGGCTTTCTCTGCGGTTGGAGGATTTTTTTTGGGGGGTGGTGCTTTTTTTGAAGAGGTGCGTCAGGCGTGTACGCTGAGGTGTCTCGGAGGGGAGTTGTCTTTACCGCTACCCCCATCCGGCGAGGATCCTCCGACTTCTTGCCCCGGCCTCCGCAGAAGGCTACATCTGCCCCGTGCGTCTCTTGCGTTGGATGTTCTGGATGTCGGCGCTCGCCGTCCTCATCTGGTTCGGCGCCACGGTGCCGCTCGGCAACCGTACGTTCTTCGGCCACCTGCGGGCGATCACCGCCACCCCCGAGGCCCACGACCTCGCCGCCGGCACCGAAGAGGAGGCCCGCCGCGTGGCGGACCGGCTCCGCCATGAATGGTCACAAGACCCGAAGGAGGCCCCCTCCGAGCACCCCCAGCGCCCGAGCCGTCAGCCGCAGCCCGTGCCCGTGGAGGGACGATGAGGTCCTATCGCCGCATGATGATCATGCTCGTCTGTATGATCGCCACGGCTGTCGTCCTGCAGGGGGCGTTCGAGGCCAGCGATCACGCCAAGTCCGAGCGCATCGTCCAGAACTACCGCGGCGCGGGCGGCCCCAGCGTGGCCGAGCGCCTCGCGCAAGTCGCCCCCGGAGGTGTGTGGTCGAGCGAGATCACGCACGGCTGCCGCGGCTTCGTCCGCGTGACGTACATCACGCCCACCGTCGAGTACGTCTTCGACTACGACGTCCCGCAGCACCGCATCCACCCGGGCAACCCGGCCGCCGTCCAGCTCCTGTCCCAGGTCCCGCCCGCGCCGCCCCCGAAAGAGTAGCCGTCCCGCTCCCCCGCCCCTCCCGGCGAGGATCCTCAGGGAGTTTGCGGCGCCGCCTGGTCCGGGGTGTTGACGATGACGAACTCGACCCGGCGGTTCTGCGACCAGCACGTCTGGTTGTGCTTTAGGCACACGGGCTTCGTCTCGCCGTAGCCATGCGCCTCGAGGCGCTCCGCCTCGACCCCGTGCTCGACGAGGTACGTGCGGACCGCCTGGGCGCGCACCTCGGTCAGCTCGAGGTTCTTCTGGTCGTTGCCGCGTTCGTCGGCGTGCCCCTGGATCTCGACCCGCTGGATCTGCGGGTTGCCCTTGAGCGTGGCCGCGATGGCGTCGAGGATCGGGAACGACACCGGCAGGATCGCCGAGCGGCCGGTCTCGAAGTAGATCTTGTCGAGGATCTCGAGCTTGCCGCGCCGCACGACGACGCGCCCCTTGTCCGGACAACCATCGGTGTCCTGATAGCCGTTGTAGGTCTCCGGCTCGGTCGGACACTTGTCGTCCTTGTCGAGGATCCGGTCGTTGTCGTTGTCGGGCTCGGGACAGCCGTCCTGATCCTCGAAGTCGTCCTTGTCCTCCGCTTCGTTGGGGCAGAGGTCGTCGACGTCGAGGACGCCGTCTCCGTCGTTGTCGGCCTCGGGGCAGCCGTCGCCGTCCTGGAAGCCGTCGTGGTCCTCTTCCTGGTTCGGGCACTTGTCGAGCTCGTCGAGGATGCCGTCGCCGTCGCTGTCGCGGCTCACCTTGTCGGGGCAGCCGTCCTCGTCCTCGAAGCCGTTCTTGGTCTCGGCCTCGTCCGGACACTTGTCGTCCTGATCCGGGATGCCGTCGTTGTCGTTGTCGAGCTCGGGGCAGCCGTCCTTGTCCTGGAAGCCGTCGAGATCCTCGGCCTCGTCGGGGCACTTGTCGACGTCGTCCTTGATCCCGTCGCCGTCCCGGTCGCCGATGAGAGGCTCGAAGATGAAGCCGATGTACGCGCGCCAGACCGCCCCCTGCGTCTGGTTGCGGATGAAGGAACCGCCGCCGCCGAACGAGAAGAAGGAGTTTCGCGCCAGGTAGACCTTGAACCCGAGCGCGCCCTCGAGTGGGTGGGCGTTGGTCACGCCGTTCACGGCCGCGGCCCCGAAGATCTCGCCCACGAGGTCGATCTTCTGTTTGACGATCGCGTAGGAGCCGCCGAGGCCGTAGCGGATCTGATCACCGAGCTGCCGGAGCAGCTTGGTGCCGCAGGTGTTGGGCGGGTTGGGCGAGGTGGGGGCGCAGACCGGGGCCGATTGGCCGGGGTCGTTGATGATCTGGCCGTTGTCCTGGAACGTATGCGTGCCGTTGAGGCGGAAGTCGTAGGCCGCGTTGAGCGCCAGGCGGAAGCGGCGGGAGCGGCCGAATTCACGGTCGATGATGAGCGTGGGGACGAGGTTGACGCCCCCATCGCCGAGAAAGCCCGTCGAATTCCCCGAGGGGACGTAGATGGAGAAGAGCAGGCCGAGGCCGATGGGGGCCGTCGAGCTGTTGAGGATCCGCCCCTTGGCGTGGATGCCGATGTCGCCGATGCCTTGGCTGGCAAAGGTGAGGCCGTTGTTGTAGTTGGGGTTTCCCGAGGGCGAAATGTAGCGTGGCGCGGAGGCCCCGGAGTTGATCTGGGCCGGGATGGTCACCGCCAGCTCCGCGTAGCGGAAGCCGAGCGCCGCCTGGAGCGATGGCGTGATCGCATAGTCGACGCCAAACCGCTTGCCGTCCGCCTCGAGACGCAGCGGCGCGTTCGCCACGGTGCCGACCAACCCGAACGAGAAGTCCCAGAGTCCCAGCACCTGGGAGGCGTTCGTGGTGATGTAGCCCTTGGAATCGATCGCCGGGCGAAACAGCTGCAGGTCAAAGAGCCTGCGGTTCTCCGGGTTGTAGGGGGGAGCGGCCAGTGCCTGCCCTGACAGGAGCAGGAGAGCGAGCGCCCATCCGAACCGACCACGGCCTCCAGGGATGCACGCGCCCACCATACGAGCGGGTCATACGATGGGAGCGCAGACGTTGTCAAACGAAGAGGGACTGCGTATGTTCCGCCGATGCAGTTGGGCCTGTCGACGATATGCGCCGGTGCGGTGGGGCAGGACCCGGATCGTCTGATGGATCTCTTCCAGCGTGCGCAGGCGGCCGGCATCGAGCTCGACGCCTCTTTGTCGCCTCCTTTCCTGGAGGCGCTGCTGCTCCGCCTGCGGCCCCGCCTTGGTGAATTCCCCGTGTGGGTGGTGGAGAACGTGTGCCCGGACCGGCGCGAGCAGGCCGCCGAGCTCGCCTCTCACGATAAGGAAGAGGCACGTACGGCGGTGCGCGCCGCGACCGAGACGCTGCGCCTCGCGGCCGAGCTCGAGGCCGGGCTGGTCTCGCTGCGGCTTGGGGAGGTGAGCGCGCTCAAATCGGCCTGGCCCCGCGTGCGGCGGCGTTTCCTGCGCGGCGAGCTAGATGATCAGGCCCTCGCCGACCAGCTGCGGAAGCGGGCCGTCCTCGGGACCTCCCACCTCGACCCGGCCCGCCGCTCGCTCGAGCAGCTGGCCCGACGCGCCGACGATCTCGGCCTGCGGCTCGGCATCCGCACCCCCGCGCGCTTCATCGGCCTGCCGTCTGCCATCGAGCTCCTCACCCTGCTCGACGACCTGTCGGGCGCCCCCCTCGTCCCTCTCTGGGACGTGCCGGCCAGCCATCTCCTGACCGCCTTCGGCGTTCCCTTCGCCGAGATCACGTCGGCCTGGCAGCGCGCGCCGTTCGTCTACCTGGGGGATGCGTGCGGCCCCATCGCGGGCCTCGCGGCAGGGCGAGGCGAGCTCGATCTCGCTGGCCTCGTCCGCGGCCTGACCTCCGCGACGCGAGCCATCTTCCGCCCCTGGCTGGGCCTCGATGAGGATGAAGTCCTCGCGGCCATGGCGTCGCTGCAGGGCTTGCCACAACCCGAGCCCATCCGAGAAGAGCTCGCTCCTGCTCCCGCGCAAACGATCTGACGATACCCCCTGGGCCCAAAACGCCCGGTGGCCGCTCAGGGGATCTCGATCGCGTTCCGGTTGCAGACGTACTTCAGGAACGAGCGGCTGGTCTGGTCGAGGTGGTTCCAGGCCACGGCGGCGCCCTTGCGATCCTTGAGGAAACAACTCGACGCCCCGATGATCCTCCAGGCGTTGGTGTTGTTTCCGCCCTTGTTCGCCTTCCTCGCCTTCTCGACCGCGCTCTCGTAGTTCGCGTGCGTGTAATCGCTCTGCGCCTCCTCGAGGAGCTTCTCCTGATCCACGCTGTCGTCCGAGGAGGACGCCTTGGGCGATGACTCGGGGGTGCGCGGGGGCGACGCCGGGCGAGGTTCCTTCACGCCCGGTCCGCTATCGGCGGTCTTGGGTTTACTGGGCGGCGCCGGCGTCGCGGAGCTCGTGGGCCGAGGTCGCGGGCTTCCGGCTCCGCCGCCCGGCGGGGTGCCGCACTTCTTGGCGATCTCGAGCGCGTCGAGGTTGCTCTCATCGACGATGAGTACGAGGTCCGTGTGGCGCTTGATCTCCTCGCACTGGGACGGCCCGAGGCCGCGGGCCTTGCCGAGGTGGTCCTGGATGTACTTGCGTTTGATGGCGCTGAATCGCTCCCGGCCCTGCTCGAGATAGGTCGAATTCTCGCCGATCTGTTGGTACGCCGTGACCGCATCGTCGAGCGCCTCGGCCTGGGCGGCCTTCTCGAAGCGATCGTATTTGTCCCGGTTTCTCTTTTCGCTCTCGGCCTTGGCCTTCTTCTCCCGCAGGAGCTCGTTCTGTGGATCGAGCTGCAATCCCTCGTCCGCCTTGGCCAGCGCGCCATCCCAATCGAGCGCGTGCAGCGCCTTGTCACACTCGACCGTGAGCCTGGTCACCTGCACGTCGGGCGCCCCATCGGCCTTGCCGCGGCCATTGCCGAGCAGCTTGAACACGACGATGCCGCCCACGAGGACCACGAGCGCCGCGATCGCGCCCCCGATGACGAGGGCCATGCCGCCGCGGGCAGCCTTGCCGCCCTGGACGTCGATGACCTGCGCGTCCCGGTCGAACACGAAGTCTTCCCCGGGCGCGATGAAACGCAACCGGACATGCCCGAGATCGATGTGATCGCCCTTGCGCAGCTCGACCTTGCCGTACTCCTCACCATTGACCCGCACGCCATTGGCCGATTGCAGGTCCACGATGTGGTAGTGGCCGTTCTCGTGAACGATCTGCGCGTGGTGCCGCGAGATCGAGCGATGATCGAGGACGATGTCGTTGTCCTCGGTGCGACCGATGACCATCACCGACTTGCTGAGGGTGAATTCGCGACCGGCGAAGTTGGATGACACCACCGCGACCCGCGCCGGCGCCTCCTGGGGGGGCGCCTCGGCCTGCGGCTGCAGTCGCGTCGGCGCGTAGGCCGCCGCCGGCTTGATGGCCGTGTTCTCCTCGGCGTGGGAGAGGGCGGCGGCCCGGTCGTCTCGGCCGTGCGCCGCCGCGGCATCCTGCGGACCGGCGCCCTGACGATCCTCGCTCCGGCTCTCCCGCTCTGCCTGGAGCGCCAACTGGTAATCGCCGATCTGGATCCGGTCGCCCTCGCCGAGCTGGACCCGGCCCGAGATCCGCCCGCCGTTGACCTTGATCCCGGTGTGACTCTGAAGGTCCTCGATGTAGACGGCGCCGTTGACCCTGAGGAGCTTGGCGTGACGACGAGACACGTTGCGCTCGGTCAGACGGATCGTGTTGCCCTCCTTCCGACCGATCGTGATCTCATCCCGGATGAGCGGGACAACAGTTGTCTTACCCTCGTCGTCCTCGATGATGAGCTTGTACATGCTCGTATCAGTTGCCCAGCGGGGGACCGTGGCAGGCCCTGATGAGGGTCGGAGGTAGTCTATTGGGCCACGGAAGGGGGGTCAAGCAATTCCCTGGCGCGGGATCAGCGGCCAGCGACCTGCCGCGAGTGAGACTTCATCTGGGTCACCGCCAGGATGTTCCATGCCTTGAGATAGTCGAGCGCCGTGTGCAATTGGAAATCGTCGATGCCGGGCGCCATCGCGCCGGTCACCGCGGCCTGCCCCGTCGCCTGGGGATTGCGGAGGTGTCCGGCCAGGTCGCGCTCCTTCTTCTCCGGCTCGTCCGTGCGGTCGGGCTTGAGGTCGGCGAGGTGGAACTTCTCCACGACCACGTCGGGTGTGATCCCCTGCTCCTGGATGGAACGTCCCTTGGGGGTGAAGTAGCGGGCCACGGTGAGTTTGAGCGCCGACCCGTCATCCATCTCGATGACCGTCTGCACGCTCCCCTTTCCAAAGGTCTGTGTCCCCAGGATCACGGCCCGGCCATGGTCCTGCAGCGCGCCGGCCACGATCTCCGAGGCCGAGGCCGAGCCGCCATTGACGAGGCAGATGATGGGAAAGCCGAGCCGCGTCCCCCGCTGGTGCGCCCGGTCCTCATCGAGGACGCGGCCGCCCCGCCCCTCGGTGCGGACGATCAGCCCGTCCTCGATGAACTCATCGGCCACGCGCACCGCCTGGTCGAGGAGCCCCCCGGGGTTGTTGCGCAGATCCAGGATCAGCCCGCGGAGCTTGCCGCCGGGCGAGTCCTGCTCGAGGCGATCGAGCAGGGACGCGAGGTCGTGATCGGTGTTGTCGGCGAACTGCCGGATCTTCGCGTAGGCATAGCCGGCCTCGAGGTTGCGCCCGGTGACGTTCTCCACCTTGATGGAGTCGCGCATCAGGTTGAAGGTGCGCGGCTCGGGCCAGCTGCGACGGCCGATGGTGAGCTTGAGTGCCGCGCCGCGCTTGCCGCGCATGCGCGCCACCGCCTCGTCGATCGTGATCCCCTTGGTCGGACGGTCCTCGATCTTGAGGATCACGTCCCCCGTGGCGAGGCCCGCCCGCGCCGCCGGCGTGCCGTCGATGGCCGACAGGATCGTGAGCGCCCCGTCGCGCACCTCGACCTCGATGCCCACGCCGTCGAAGCGCCCCGACGTCTCCGACTTCATCTCGCGATACTGATCGGGATCGAGGAAGTTCGAGTGCGGATCGAGCGTCTCGAGCATGCCCCGGATGGCGCCGTAGACCAGCTTGTCCTGGTCCACGTCCTCTACGTAGTTATTCTCGACGTACGTGAGGACCCGGGAGAAGATCCCGAGCTTGTGATAGGGGCTGTATTTCTTCGGCAACGCCGCTGCCACACCCGTACACGCCGCGGCGGCGATGAGGCCCGCCAGCGTGGCGGTGATGATGGTCGTGATCGTGGAGCGCGCAGGCTGCCTCATACCGCCTCCTCGGTTCCGTCTGCCCACTGCATACAGGCGATCGTACTCGAAGAAGGAGCACTCGGCAAAGCAGGAGCAGGCGCCAGAACCGAGGCCGGGCCGATGCCAGACCCGACGGCAGATCCGTCTATATCGGGGCCCTCTCAGGCCGGCGCGGCGACCTGCGCCACGCGGCTCATTAGCGCCTCGATGGCGGCCACGAACGCCGCGGGCGCCTCGAGGTTGCTGAGGTGCCCGACCCCTGGAATCTCGACCAGCACCGCCCCGGGGATGGAGGCGGCCATCGCCCGCAAGACGTCCGGCGTCGTCACCCCGTCGAGATCTCCCAGCACCACTGTCGTCGGCACCGCGATCCTGCCCAGCGCGGCGCTCGCGTCTGGCCGGTCGCGCAGCGCCGCCAGGGCGCCGGCGACGCCCGCGGCGCTCTGCAGCTCGGCCAAAGACAGCGCCATGCGCACCGCCTGCGGATCCTTGCCAGACAAAAGGCGCGGCACCGCGTCGGCCACGAAGGTCGCCACGCCGTCCCGCGCCACGCGCGTGATGGCCTCATCCCGTTTCACCCGCCCCGCCGCGTCGTCCGCGCCCGCGCGCGTGTTGGCGAGGAGGAGACCCGTCAGACGATCCGCATGACGCCGCGCAAACGCCAGCGATACATACCCCCCCATCGACAACCCGCCCACGGCCGCCCGCGCCAGACCGCAGTGATCGAGCACCCGGGCCACGTCATCGGCCGCGTCCTCCACCGTGCCGGCGCCCGTCGACTCCCCGAGGCCCCGGAAGTCCACGGTGATCACCCGCAGCGCGTGCTTGAGGTCGTCGACCTGGCGCTGCCACATCCGGCGATCAAGCGGAAACGCATGGAGGAGCACGATGGGCGGCCCCTCGCCGACGTCATCGAAACCGATCTCAACCCCGGCGACTCGTAGCCTCATAGCGGCGACGGTATCCGCCCCCCGCCGACCTTGCAAGATGCCCCCGGCCCAGGCCGTAGTCGCCCTGCAGCTGCAGCGCGAAAGCGGTTGACAGCGTCACGCTCCCGCACATTGAATGGCTGCCCCATCCTTTGTGGAGGAAACAATGTTCGACCTCACCCTCACCGATGAGCAGGAGGCCTTGGTACAGACCGCGCGCGAGTTCGCCAAGAAGGAGATCGCGCCCGCGGCCGGCCACCTCGACGAAGAGGGCATCTTCCCGAGCGACATCTGCCGCAAGGCCTTCGAGATCGGCCTCATGAACTTCGAGATCCCCGACACCTACGGGGGCCTGGGCCTGTCGTGCCTGACGCACAGCCTCATCCTCGAAGAAATCGCCTGGGCCTGCGCCGGGGTGAACACCACCCTGGCTGGCAACATGCTCGCCGCGCTGCCCCTGCTCATCGCCGGCACCGAGGAGCAGAAGCGCAAGTACCTCAGCGCCCTCACCGCCGGCGACGGCAAGGGCGGCCCCATCTACGCCGCCTACGCGTGCAGCGAGCCGGATGCCGGCTCGGACGTGGCCGCTATGCGCACCCGCGTCGAGAAGCGCGGCGACGAGTACATCCTCAACGGGCAGAAGCGCTGGATCACCAACGGCGGCGTCGCCTCCTGGTTCACCACCTTCGCCACCTTCGACCCCCAGCTCAAGCACCGCGGCATCTGCTCCTTCGTCGTCGATGCCAACACGCCCGGGGTGAAGATCGGCAAGAAGGAAAACAAGATGGGGCAGCGCGCCTCGCTCACCAACGACGTCATCTTCGAGGACGTCAAGATCCCCAAGACCGCGCTCATCGGCCAGGAGGGCGCCGGCTTCAAGGTCGCCATGAAGACCTTCGACCGCTCGCGCCCCTGGATCGCCGCGGGCGCCGCCGGGCTCATCCGCCGCGCCCTCGAGGAGTCGCGCTCCTACTCCCTCGAGCGCAAGACCTTCGGCGTCCCCATCGCGCAGCACCAGGCCGTGCAGTTCATGCTCGCCGACATGGCCATCGCCTACGAGACCACGCGCCTCCTTTATATGAAGGCCTCGTGGATGGTCGACAGCGGCAAGATCGACTCCATCGTCTCGTCCTACGCCAAGGCCTACGGCGCCGACGCCGCCATGCAGGCCACCACCAACGCCGTCCAGATCTTCGGCGGCTACGGCTACACCAAGGAATACCCCGTCGAGAAGCTCATGCGCGACGCCAAGCTCCTGCAGATCTACGAGGGCACCTCGCAGATCCAGCGCATGGTCATCGCGCGCAACCTCCTGGCCGAGAGGTAGTTGATCATGGGTTACGTCTTCGATCCCGAAGTCCTCCACGAAGCCGTGCGCGGCGTCGTCGGCATGCCCATCGATCAGATGCTGCCCGCGCTCGTCCAAGACCTCGCTCGCCGCTACCCCGGCCACATCAACGCGTCCTCGGGCTGGGCCGACTGGGTCTTCAACAACGCCGGCGGCGCCATGGGGGCCATGACCGTCCTCCACGCCTCCATCACCGAGTACGTCATCATCTTCGGCACCGCCATCGGCACCGAAGGCCACACCGGGCGTTTCATGGTCGATGACTACTTCTTCATCCTCGACGGCGAGCAGTGGGCCTTCGACCCCGGCCAGTTCGATCGCCGCGTCTACCGGCCCGGCGACGTCCACGTCCTCCCGCGCGGGAGCGCCCGCGGCTATCGCATGCCCGATCGCTGCTGGGCCCTCGAATATGCACGCGGCGTCATCCCCCTCATGCTCCCCTTCGGCCTCGCCGACTCCCTCACCAGCACGCTCGACATGGTGAGCGTCGCCAAGACCTTCCAGATCTACGGCCGCTCAGTCTTCCGCGAGCTCCGCCAGGGCAAGATCTGACGGGCCCACCCCATCAGTGACCGCCCCGCTCGCCGCGGAGGAGACGCGCCAGCGACGCGATCTCCGATTCGCTGAGCTTATCTCCGAAGCGCGGCATCTTGTTCTTCTTGTGGAAGAACCGCGGGTCGCCGGGGTCCTTCAAGAACTCACGGAGCCGCTCCTCCGACCCCCAGCCTCCGAGGTTCGGCCCGCCCAGCCACGCGCTCGTGCCATCCACCTCGTGGCATTGCGAGCAGTCCCGATCCTCGAACAGCTTGACCCCAGCATCGCGTAGCTTGGCATCGACGTCACCGGCCCCGCCCAGCGAATAGACGTACTCCACCAGCGAGCGCAGCTCTTCCGGCGTCCCCGTCACCGGCTTCATGCCCCGGATCGGCGTCTTGCCAAAGAACCGGTCGTCCTCCGCGTTGCGCAGGAGCCCCGCGATGTACTCTCGCCCTGCCCACCCATCGAGCGCCGGGGCCTGCAGCTCCCCCGCACCCCCGAGCTGATGACAACCCGCACACTGCGCCGCGAACAGCTTGCGCGCCACAAAGTCGGGATCGTTCTCGAACACCGTCACCCCGCCCACCGGCGGCACCCCGAGCTTCGCCAGCTCGCGCGCCCGCAGCGCCTCCTTGTGCGAGCGCTCCCGCTGCGCCTGATAGCTCTCCGAACGAGCGTCCTTGACCGAGGCCCGCACCCCGAGCCCCATGGCACCGACGAAGATCGCCAGCACCGCCCCCACGTACGGGAGGCGCTTGAGCGGGCTCCGCTCCGGCTTCTTGTCGAGGAACGGCAGCGCCAGGAGGGTCGCGAACACGAGGAGCGGCGCCCCGAGCGCCGCGGGCACCTCGGCCGCCCCCGGGAACAGCTTGAGGAGCTCGAACAGCGGCAGGAAGTACCACTCGGGTCGCGCATCATAGGCCGACGTCGGATCCGCCGGCGCCTCGAGCTCCGCCCCATGGCGCGCCATCACGTAGGCCATCATGAGCCCGAGCACGACCCCCATCGCCACGAGGTCGCGCGTCAACTGCTCGGGCCAGAACGGCTGCGACCGCCGCTTGAGCTCCGCCTCGGACAGACGCCAGCTCGGCGTCACCCCGTTCTTCCGCATGAGCGCCACGTGGATCACCGTCAAGAGCACCAGCGATCCGGGCAAGACGAACACGTGCAGCGTGAAGAAGCGCGTGAGCGTGAGGTTGCCGTAGCCGCTTCCGCCCTGGAGCAGCGCCTGCAGCGATGGGCCCACGAGCGGCATCGCGCCCACCAGCCCCGTCGCCACCTGCGTCGCCCAGTAGCCCTTCTGGTCCCACGGCAAGAGATACCCGGTCAGGGCGAACCCGAGCACCAGCCCGAGCATCATCACCCCCACGATCCAGGTGAGCTCGCGCGGCCGGCGATACGCCCCCCAGATCGCCGTCTGCAGGATGTGGAGCCCGAGGACGATCACCATCGCGCTCGCCCCCGCCGAGTGGAGCCCCCGGATGAGCCACCCGAGCGTGACCTGATCCTCGATGTACGCCACCGCCGCCCACGCGTCCGTGGTCGACGGCGAGTAATAGGTCGCAAGGAGGATCCCGGTCAGCGCCTGCAGCCCGAGCAGGAACGCGAGCACCGAACCGAACACGTACGCCCACCGGGCCCCGCCTGAGACCGGCTCCGCCAGCGCATGCTCAAGCAGCGCGCGATAGGCCGTGCGTTCATCGAGCCAATCACTCACTCGTCGCAGCATGGCTTATCCGACCGCCTCCTTGCGCGACGTGGCCTGACGGAAGCGCTGATACCGGACCAGCACCTTGCCGTCCTTCACCTCGACGTCCAGCGTGTCGAGCGGCCGCGGCGAGGGCCCGTCCTGCACTGTGCCGTCGAGTCCGAACACGCTGCCGTGGCAGGGGCACTGGAAGCAGTTCTTCTTGTCGGCGAAGTCGACGAAGCACCCGGCGTGAGGACACACCGAGGAATAGGCCGTCACCGTGCTCCCGCGCCGGAGGAGCCAGACCGCGCCGAGCGCCACGCGATCGATGCGCACCCACGCATCGTAGCGGGCCGGCGCCACCACGATCGCCCGCACCGGGACCCCCTCGGGCAGGCGCGCGAGGTCGGCCACCGCGATCGGCTCCTCGCCGCCATGCACGGTCTCACGACGCAGCGGATAGCTGAAGAAACGGAGCGCCGGGACGCCCAGCAGGCCACTCACGGCCACCCCCAGAAGACCCGTCACCCATTGCAGCCATCGGCGACGAGCGGGCGTGGAAGAATCACCATCCACAGTCGAGCCTTGCATCACCGGTAGATATGACCCGAGCCCATGGGAATTGGGAAGGCTTTAATGGGTCATAGGAAGGCCCACCCGCGACTAGGCGACCGCCCGCGCCCTTTTGCCCCCGTCGACGCTGCGTGTTAACCTTCTATCGTGGGCTGCAGCGATTGCGGACTCCAGGGCGGTTGTGATGCGCGAAAGCACGATCAGCGCACGCTGTTCGCCGAGATCTTGCCGCGGATCTATCCCGATCTCACCTGGGGCCGACCCGATGATCAGGCCCGCTTCGGCGCGGGCGTTCGTCCGAGCGAGGCCTCGCGCCTTGGCAGAGCGCTCTCGGAGCTCCTCCGGGCGCCCACCTTCTTCCGTCCCGGCGGCGAGAGCGATCTATGCCACTTCGTGTACGTCCTGTGCTTTGGCCGTGAGCCTGCGCTGCTCGACGTGCGGGACGGTCACGCCCGGCTCGACGGCAGCGAGGTGGAGCGCGTCACCGAGCGCTACCTGCGGGTCGCGTTCTCGACCGTGGCCCGGCTCGCCGCCGTGCAGGAGGTGGAGTTCGAGCTCTCGGCCGAGGACGGACTCTGGAGCGTGCGCGAGACGCCGCGGGCGGGCGTCTATGATGGGACCCTGCTCAAGCGGCTGCGCCAGCTGACCGCCTTTCTCCAGGCCTCGGACGTCACCTACTGTGACTTCGGCCTCCTCGACAAGCCCATCGCCAGGGTCCTGGCGGGCTGGGAGGCCCGGGCCGGAGATTACATCGATCGCTGGGGCGAGGAGCCGCGCCTGGCCAACTTCCTGTTCTTCGAGCAACCCACCAGCACGGCCTCGCTCACGTTCCTCTCCCCCTCGACTTTGGCCCCGAGCACCTCCTGACCCGGAGCCGAGGTCACCGCCCGCCTACTTGCCGACCACGTCGGGCGACTCCTTGCCCCGATGGCACGTCTCGCAGACCACCTTGTTCTTCGGGTCCTTGATGAACTTGTCGTTGATCTCGGCGGTCATCTTCATCATCTCGCGGGCGATCTTCTTGCGGTCCGTGTCCTTCTCCGCAGTCGGCATCTCGTGGCAGTGATCGCACTCCACGCCGAGCGCCCGCGACTGCGCCTTCATCACCGCCTTCAGCTCATCCTTCGAGATGTTCTTGGGCAGAACCTGAAGATTCTTGAACTCCGCCGCGGCCGGACCCGCCGCGAACAGGGCACCGAGGATCAGGGCAAGACGTGCTCGTCGCATCATTTCCTCCGAGGGTGGTCAGGGTAGACGATCAGTTGCTTTGCAGGATGAGGGGGAACGAGAAGTTGTATTCACTGCCCGAGGCCGGGAAGGTCCAGCGCTTGATGGTCTGGCTAAGACACATGCCGAGCTGCGAGGCGGCGATGGCCGGATCGCTCAGCTTGACGTCCGTCACCCGGCCGGAGATGCCGACCTTGAGCTCGACCTCCACCTTCCCCTTGAGGTTGCTGTCGAACTTGAGCCCGCGCTCGTAGCACAGCTCCACCGACTTCTTGTTCTGCCGCACCACGCGCAGCATGTCCTCGGGGTTGACCTTGCCGCCCTGCGACTCCGTCAGGTCCGTCGGCGTGCGCTCGAGCGAGCGGCCCTCGCCGGCCACCTGGCCGACCGAGGGTGCGGTAAGCGAGCCGCGCTGGATCTTGGGTCCGGGGACGTCCCCCGGCGCCGTCCCCGGCTTCGTGGCCGTGACCTGGGTGTCGTGCGGCGCTTTGCTGCCCACGTTCGAGCCCGCGGCGCCGGCTCCCTTGCCGTTCCCTCCCTGCCCCCGCGGCGCGCCGCCGGTCACGATGAGGGTGTCCCTCAGCTCGACCGGCGTGTCGTCGATCGTGCGGCTCACCCGCTGTGGGTCCGTGGTACCGCCGGACCCGCGCCCGAGGGCGAGGTAGGCCACGAGACCGAGCGCCCCGGCCGCGACGATCCCAGCGACGATGACACCGCCTCGCCGCCGCGGCGCAGGCTCTGGTTCCGGCTCCGCCGCCGGCGCCGGTGGCACCTCCACCGGCCTCGAGATCTCCTGCCTCGCCAGCTCGGCCATCACCGGCAGCTTCACCATCACCGACGGATCGCTGATGAGGAGCTCCTGGTTCGGATCGCTCGCCGGGAACATGCCCCCGCCCCCTTGGGACGGGGCCTCCGCGGGCTCTCCCCTGCCCTCCAGCTCGTCGAGCGGGAACTCGCCCGAATAAAAGGCGGGCGTCGGCAGCGGGGTCAACCCTTCTTCCTCGCCCGTGTGGGGCACCCGCTGCGGCAGCTGGTCCATCGACGGCTCGCGCGACGATTCACGCGCCGGCGCCGGCGTCTCCTTGCGCCGCGGCACGGCCGCCCTCTCCCCGGAGGTCCGTTCCTCGCGCCCGCCCTTGGGCTCGCTCGGCGCAGGCCGAGCGGTGGCGCCGCGCTCTTCCGCCTGGTTCCGGAGCGCATCCGCCCACGGCGAAGACGTCTCCTCTCTCGGCTCCTCCTTCGCTCGCACGGGTCCACTCTTGACCGGCGCGGCGGACGCCATGGGGATGCTGGATCTCGGATGGAGCCGTGAGTCCTCCCCGCCCCTCGCGGCGGGGCTCTCCTTGACCGGCGCCGGCGCCGGCGTCGGCACGCGCGGGCGAGGCGCGGGCGGTGCAGACGGCGCCGCCCGCAGGAGCCTCGTCAGCTCCGGCACCTGCCCGATCGGGAGCCAGTCGGCGAACCCTTCCTGCCAGGCGTGGATCTCACCCCCCCGGGCCATCTCCTCCCGGGCCCGCTGCGCCGCCCGCTCCGCCGAGAAGGGCCCCTCCTGCTGCCCGTCGCAGGAGATGAACCACTCAGGCTCGGCGGCGGTGGGCGGCGGCCCCGCCGAGAACACCGTGCGGTCCCCCTCGTCGTCGATGACCGCCTCCGCGGCCCGCTGCGCCGGGGGCGAAGGCGCAGACGGCGCCGGGCCTTCCCCCGCGACCCCACTCACCGCCGCCGGCGTCGCGGTGCTGCCCGCCGCCGGCTCCCGCACCGTGATCACGTTGCCGCAGTTCTTGCACCGGATCTTCAGGACCTTGCCGCGTACCCGTGCATCTTCGATCGAGTACTTGGACTTGCACTGTTCACAGTCGAATCTCACGACCGAAGTTCACTCCCTACGATGGATCCATCAGACCCATCGCCTGGTGCCTCCATCGGAGGCGGATTGTGTCCGAGGGACGATGTCGACCCGGGCAGGCGGTCCGTCACCTCGGGATGCTCGCTCTTTCCTGATCCCCCCTCCTGGGACCGAGCTCGCCCATCTCCGCCGGCCGCGAGCGGTCCGAGGCCGAGCCGGGCGAGGAGTTGACGATCGAAGAGATGCCCGGGGCGGACGTTCTCCATCGCCGCCAGCATCTGCGTCTTGAGCCCGGGGTGCTCGGCCGAGAGCGTGGAGAGCCAACGCTTGATGATCTGCCGCTGCTGATCGGGCAAGCCGCACGTCGGGCAGCCGCAGCGCACCACCGGATAGGTCCGCTCCGCCGCATAGGTGATGAGGTCCTTCTCTTCGACGTACGTGAGCGGCCGGATGACGACATTGCGCCCATCGTCCGAGACCAGCTTGGGCGGCATGGCGCGTAGCTGCCCGGAGAAGAACAAGTTGAGGAGGAGCGTCTCGATCGAGTCGTCGAGATGGTGCCCGAGCGCGATCTTGGTGCACCCCATCTCGGCCGCCAGGTTGTAGAGCACGCCGCGCCGGAGCCGCGAGCACAGCGAGCAGGGCGTGGCGTCTGGCGCGAGCTTCTCCTCGACGATGGCCGCGATGCTCTCCGCGTTCACCATGCGATAGGGCGTGCCGCGCGACTTGAGGTGCGCCTCGATCTGCGCCGTGTCGTAGCCGGGCCAGCCCTGATCCACGTTCACGGCCACGACCTCGAAGGAGATCGGTGCCCGCCGGCGGAGGAGCAGCATCATGTCGAGCAGGGCGTAGCTGTCCTTGCCGCCCGAGACGCACACCATGACGCGGTCGCCGTCCTCGAGCAGCTGCCAGTCGCGGATCGCCTCGCCCACCTTGCGCTGGATGCGCATCTCGATCTTGGAGCGAAACCGGAAGCCGCCGGCCTCGGGCTCGGCCGCCAGGGGATCTCGCGGGTCCGCCGGCGATTCCACCGACGGCTCAGCCGGTGCCGAGGCGGGACGAGACGCTGGGCTGGGGCGAGAGCCTACGCCAGAGCCTATGCCAGAGCCTACAATCGGTAGATGACGGGTCACCATGCGCTCCGGCCTCTTCGGCCCCTCCAGATCCATGAAAACCCGAAACCCGCCGGGTCACACGCTTCGACGAAGCGGCGCCGGGTCCTCTTGAGTTGCCTATCCATCGTTTCACATTCACCTGGCGCATCGCGGGCGCTGCGCCAGGCGGGATCGCTGCTCACACGATCACACGGCGCAGGAAGCCCGGGTACTCTGCCGGGTCGGGCAGGTTGAGATCGATTACCATGCGCATACTGGCCGCCTCGTCATTGACGAGGTAGACCCCGGTGCCATGGCGCTGCCAGCCGGGCAGCCGCTCGAACTCGACGGAGTTCTGCCGTAGCAGCTCGACCTTCTCCTCCGGCGAGGAGCCCTGGACCACCTGGACCGCGGCCGTGGGCTCGGCGCCGTTGACGACGAGCACGTGCTGGCAGTGGCTGTCGAGCGCCGCGCCCTCGGCCTGCGCCATGCGCCACTCGAAGTATTCGTACGCCTTCTCGTTCGACTCGAACTGATAGAGCCGACCCTCGAAGGTGGCGATCTGGCCGAGCAGGAGCGACATCTTGGCCGCGGCCTCGCCGCAGATGCGGGACAGGAGCCGCCGTGCCTCGCCGCCCTGGGAGACCGCGTAGAGCGACAGCTCCCAGCGCTCCGCGTACCCATAGCTGGCCCCGAGCGCCCCGCACAGGTGCGACAGCGTCTTGACCATCATCTTACCGAATCGAGGGTCGAAGGGCTTTTCGAAGCGCCCGTCGAGCACCTGCTCGAAGCGACGCCCGATCAAGCGGGCCACGATGGGCTTCCCGGGGGCAAGCTCGTAGGCCGGGAGGACCTCGAGCGACGTTAAGTCTTCAGCAAGCATGTCAATGAGATGGGGTCGATGATATCACTCCCCCGCCACGGGCTCAATCTCACCTGCACAGAAGCTGCCCCGCCCACATCCCCCCGCCATCCCCCGACCTGGCCCCTGCCTCATCTGTGATATGTGAGGGCAACATCCGGAGGGAGCCCATGTTCTTTTGGCGGCAGCAGTATCTGTATCTGGCGGCGTTGGCCGTGCTCGCGGGGGGGCTCGCCGCCTCGGCCGCGGAGATCCCCGAGGGCCCGGCCGTGGCCGGGTTCCGCGTGACCCACACCCTCAAGGTCGGCCGCGCCCCCCACGGCATCCGTTTCAGCCCCGATGGCACCAAGGCCCTGGTCGTGCTGGCCGGCGAGGGCAAGGTCGCGGTCGTGGACCTCGGCCAGATGAAGGTGCTGACCAAGCTGGCCGCCGGCAAGCTCCCGCTCGATCTCGTCGCCCTGAGCCCGCCCGGCGGCGGCCCGGGGCAGTGGGTCGTGTCCCAGTTCCTCGATGGCACGACCCTCATCGGCATGAGCGAGACCGCGCAGCCCATGCCCGGCCCCTGGACCGTGGGCAAGGGGCCCTCCTTGTTCACGCCCGACACCGTGCAGGGCAAGACCTACATCACCTCCGAGTTCGCCGACGAGCTCACCCTCTTCGACACCCGCGCGGCCAAGATCCTCGGCCACTTCCCCACCTGCAAGCAGCCCTACCCGGCCGACGTCACGCCCGACGGCGTGCTCGCCTTCGTGCCGTGCCGGGGCGATGGCATGGTCGCGGTCATCGATCTCCTCAACCAGAAGACCGCGGCCACCGTCCCGGTGGGGCAGAAGCTCGAGGGCGGGGCCCTCACCCGCGACGGCGTCTCCTACATCGCCGCGAGCGGCGGCACGAACGAGGTCGTCTACGTCAACACGGCCGCCTACGAGGTCACGGCGCGCGTCGCCGAAGGCATCGGCCCGCGGCCCTTCTCCGTGGCCACGACCCTCGATGGCCGCTACGCCCTCGCCAACAACTCGGGCGGCGACACCCTCTCCATCCTCGACGTAGCCGGCCGGCGCGTCATCGGCCGCCTCAAGGTGGGCAAGCAGCCCATCGTGGTCCGCATGCACCCCGATGGCCGCCGCGTCCTCGTGGCCAACGAGGTCTCGGACAGCCTCAACGTGATCGAGCTCCCCCCGCCGCCGCAAGCCCAGGCGCCGAGCCCCGCCCGCCCGAACGAAGTGATCGTCGTCGGCACCATCCACGGCGAGCACCGCACGAGCAAGCGCTACAGCCTCGACGTCCTCCGGGGCCTCGTCCGCGCCATCAAGCCCGACTACGTGCTCGCCGAGATCCCGCCCAACCGCTTCGACAAGGCTCAGGAGCAATTCCTCGCCGGCCAGACCATCGTCGAGCCGCGCGTCCGCGTCTTCCCCGAGTACGTCGACGTCATGTTCCCGCTCAGCAAGGAGATGGGCTTCCAGATCATCCCCACCGCCGGGTGGAACCAGCCCATGCACACCTTCCGCAACGAAGCGCTCAAGCGGCTGTCCGAGGACTCGGCGCGCGCCGCCGAATGGAAGGCGTATCAAGAGGCGCAGGCCAAGTCCGAGGCCGCGCTCAAGGCCGGCGGCATGCCCGACGATCCGCGCTACATTCACAGCGACGCCTACGACAACGCCCTCGAGATCGACCTCAAGGTCTACGCCACCTTCGACAAGGACCTCGGCACGGGTGGCTGGGAGACCATCAACAAGGCCCACTATGCCAACATCGTCCGTGCCCTCGACGCCCACCGCGGCGAAGGCAAGCGTTTCCTCATCACCTACGGGGCGGGGCACAAGGGCTGGTTCCTGCGCCAGCTGCGCCAGCGCAGCGACATCAAGGTCCTCGACGTCGCGCCCTTCCTCAAGTAGCGCTCAGGCGTGCTCGATGCGCCCCGGGTGTGCATAGACGTTCATCGACTGGCCGCGCAGGAACCCGACCAGCGTGATCCCCATGCGGTCCGCGAGCGAGATGGCCAGGCTCGAGGGCGCGCTCACCGCGCAGAGGAGCGGGATCCCGGCCATCGCCGCCTTCTGCAGGATCTCGAAGCTCGTCCGGCCCGAGACCATGAGCACGAGCCGCGACGCCGGCACGTGTCCGGCCTGGAGCGCCCACCCGACGAGTTTATCCACCGCGTTGTGGCGGCCCACGTCCTCGCGCAGCGCGAGCAGCGTCCCGGCCGCGTCGAACAGGGCCGCGGCGTGGAGTCCGCCCGTGAGGTCGAAGGCCGCCTGCGCCATGCGCAGCCGCTCCGGGAGCTCGAGGAGGACGGCACGCGCCACCCGCAGGTCGCTCGTCACCCGGGCGGCGTGCACCTCGATCGCCTGCAGCGACGCCTTGCCGCAGACTCCGCAGCTCGATGTGGCATAGAAGTTCCGCTCGACCGAGCGCGGCCGCAGCTGGACCAGGCGCGGCGCCAGCGTCACGTCGACGACGTTGCCCACTTCCTCGGGCTTGAGCCCCTCGGGCCGGCGGATCTCGGCGATATCGTCGGCCGAGGTGATGAGCCCTTCGGTGAAGAGGAAGCCGCGCGCGAGCTCGGCGTCCCCCGCAGGGCTCGGCGTGCGCATGATCACCGTGGCGGGCTTGCCCCCGAGCCGCACCTCGAGCGGCTCCTCGACCGCTACCGTATCGGAGAAACGATTCGGCCGCTCCCCCTCGACCAGGCGCAACACCTCCGCGGCCGTCACCGCGGTCTGGCGGGGGGCCTCCCCGTCCATCAGTTCTTCCAGTCCGATCCCCGATCGTGTCGCTCGGGGGTATGGCGGCTGGCGGGTGACACCTCGCCCCCGTCATCCCCCGGGCCCGGTCGCCGCGCGTCCTCTTCTCCCTCGTCGACCGGGATGCGGTAACTCTCGCCGAGCCAGTTCCCGAGATCGATCATGCGGCACCGCGGCGAGCAGAACGGCGCCGCGGGGTTCTGATCGCGCGGCGGCACGGGTTTACGGCAGATGGGACAGCGCGTCTCCACGTCGCTAGCCTAGCATAGCGGCCCGGGCACCGGGCCGGAGCGCGGCGTGGCGGGCGCGGGCTCCCGGCGATACAAGAGACGCCAGATCCGCATCCCGCGCTCCTCGCAGCGGACCTCGCGGAGCGACTTGGCGTTCCAGGGGTTGTCGCGAATGAAGGACCACGGCCCAGCCTGATTGCGGAGTCCGAGCGTCTCTCCCACCTCCTCCAGGACGACCATGGCCTCGAGCGCCAGGTCGAACACGTCCGACTGGAAGAACAGGATCCCCCCGGGGCTCAGCTGCTCGGCGAGGACCCGCGCCACCTCGGGCGTCATCACTCGCCGCTTATGGTGGCGCCGCTTGAACCAGGGGTCGGGGAAGTTGATGAACACGCGCGCCAGCCGGCCCGCGGGAAAGAGCGCGGGCAGGTCGACATTGATGTTGGCGAACACGGCGCGCAGGTTGCCAAGCCCCGACGCGAGCGCCCGGCGGTTCACCTCCTCCACCATCTCACGGCGGATCTCGACGCCGATGCAGATGAGCGCGGGCTCGGCCGCGGCGCGGGCGAACAGGAACTGCGCATCGGCGCAACCGAGTTCCACCTCCACCTCGCCGCTCGCCGGCAGCGGCACCGCGGCGGCGTTCGGACGCACGAACGCCCCCTTCAAGGGATTGACGTGATGGCGCAGGCGTTTGGCCATACGCGCATGAGCTACCACTTGAGTTCTCGCCTTGTCGAGGGGCTCCTTCACGAAGGAAGCGCCATGCCGGACGAGGCCAGGGAGCGACCCTACGAGCCTCGGTGCCTGTTCCACGGGCAAGCAGGCCTCGTTCACGAGCCCCAAGGCCTCGTTCACGAGACCAGGGGGCCTCGTTCACGAGCCCAAGGGCCTCGTTCACAAGACCAGGGGGCCTCGTTCACGAGCCCAAAGGCCTCGTTCACGAGCCCAAAGGCCTCGTTCACAAGACCAGGGGGCCTCGTTCACGAGCCCAAAGGCCTCGTTCACAAGACCAGGAGGGCTCGTTCACGAGCCCAAAGGCCTCGTTCACGAGCCCAGGGGGGCTCGTTCACGAGCCCAGAGGGGCTCGTTCACGAGACCGGGAGGCCTCGTTCACGAGACCAGGTGGTCTCGTTAGCAGTCATTCAGCGGATAAACAAAGACCTCATTTCTCGGCCCTTGGCTGGATGGACCCGTTCGTCACGACCTGCTACCGGTAGACTGCATCCCCATGACACTCCGGCCCTTGGAAATCATGGTGGTCTCGGAGGAGATCTCTGCCACCCTGCGCGGAAAGTCGGTGCAGAAGATCGTGCAGCCCGATGCCCGCACCCTGCTCCTCGGCTTTACCCCGGCGTGGCTGCTCCTGTCCGTGGATACCCGCTTTGGCCGGCTTCACCTCCTCGATGACAAGCCCCCCGGGACCGGGGCCACGCCACCGGCCTTCTGCATGCTTGCCCGCAAGCACCTCATGGGGGCCCGGCTGCGCTCGCTGCAGGCAGTGCCGGGAGAACGCGCGGTGAGCCTCGAGTTCTCTCGGAGCGGCGGCCCCGAAGCGCCCCCCGGGAAGACGGAGGAGGTCCACCGGCTGCTCGCGTTCTTCTACGGGGCGGGCGGCCGGATCGCGCTGGTCGATGCCGAGGGCCGGGAGCTTGGAGCGCTCGGCGCGGCCCGGGGGCCATGTGAGCTGCCGCCGCCCCGCGTCGACGATCGCGGTGCGCGCTTTGGTCCCCCTCACGTGTCGGCGCAGATCGAGGCGCATTATCGCGATGAGGTGGCGGCCGCGGCCATCGCGGCGCATCGCCAGCAGCACCTCACCGTGGCCCGGCGCGAGATCGCGCGTCTGCGGCGGCTCCACGAGCAGCTCGAGGGAGACCTCGGTCGCAGCTCGGACGCCGCGGAGCTGCGCCGAGACGCCGACCTCCTCCTCGCGCACCTCGCCGAGGTGCCGCGCGGCGCCGCCGAGGTGACGGTGAGCGATGATTTCGCGGGCGGCGAGGCGCGGACCATACGCCTCGATCCCATGCGATCACCGACGGAGCAGGCGACTCGTCTTTATCGCGAGTACCAGCGCCGCCGTCGGGGCCGAGCCTTGATCGAGAAGCGCCTCACCGAGGTGCGGGCCGAGCTCGGCCGCTGGGAGCGCCGGCTCGAGGCTGTGGAGCACGGCGGCGAGCTGCCGGCCGCTGTGGCCTCGCCCTCTCCTTCCCGGTCACCCCGCCGGCAGATCGGGAGCCCCCGGCCACGACCCCCCTATCACAGGTATCGCTCGGCGAGCGGGTACGAGATCCTGGTCGGTCGCAACGCGGCCAAGAATGACGAGCTCACCTTTCACATCGCTCGCGGCGACGACCTCTGGCTCCACACCCGCGACGTCCCTGGCGCCCATGTCGTGGTCGCGCTCGGCGGACGTCCCCTCACCGAAGACACCTTGCTCGACGCGGCGACGCTGGCGGTCTACCACAGCCCCGCGCGCGAAGAGGCACAAGCCGACGTCACCTACGCCCCCCGCAAGCTGCTCCGCAAGCCGCGGGGTGCATCTCCTGGTCAGGTTAGCATCGCCGGCGGAAAGACCCTGCGCTTGCGCATGGAATCCGGCCGCCTGGAACGGCTGCTCGCTACGCGTCGGGGCGACGACGACCCCTGAACCCTGGATGTCCCGCCGAAGGCCCTTCAGATGCCCGGCCGGTCCCCCTTCCCGTGATGGACGCTGCCCGTCTCGGGGGCGCTCAGGGAACCTTGGGAAAGTCGAACGTGGCGACGGGCGTGGGCAGACGCGGCGCGGGCGTGGACGGCTCGGCCGGCGTGGCGGAAGCGGTCGCCGCCGGCCTGGCCGCCGGCTTCGAGGGCCGGCTAGCGGCCTTGGCCACGGGCTTCTTGGCGGCCGGGGCCTTGGCAGCGGTCGCCTTGGCAGCGGTCGCCTTGGCGGCCGGGGCCTTGGTCATCGGGGCCTTGGCGGCGGGCTTCTTGGCGGCCGGGGCCTTGAGCGCCGGCTTCTTGGCGGCCGGGGCCTTGGCGGCGGGCTTCTTGGCGGCCGGAGACTTCTTGGCGGCCGGGGTCTTCTTGGCGGCCGGGGTCTTCTTGGCGACCGGAGACTTCTTGGCGGCCGGGGTCTTCTTGGCGGCGGGCTTCTTGGCGGCGGGCTTCTTGGCGGCCGGGGCCTTGACGGCGGGCTTCTTGGCAGCCGGCTTCTTGGCCGGGGCGCTCACCTTCTTCGTCGTCTTCTTGGTCGCCTTTTGGGCCGGCGAGCGCGTGGTCTTGTTGGCCACGGTGCGGGCCACGACGAGCTTCTTCGCCGTGCTCTTGGTCACGGTCTTCTTGGCGGTCTTGGTGGCGGGTTTCTTCGCGGCCTTGGCTGTGGCTTTCTTGGTCTCAGGCTTGGCGGCCGGCTTCTTCGGGGCCACCTTCTTGGCGGCCACCTTCTTGGTGGCGGGCTTCTTGGCGGCCGGGGCCTTGGCGGCGGGCTTCTTGGCAGCGGGCTTCTTGGCAGGCGCCTTCGCCGGGCTGGCCTTCTTGGCAGGCGCTTTCTTGGCCGTCGTGGATTTGCTGGACTTTGGCTGGGCCATGTCTCAAGCCTCCTCTTTTTGACAAGGTAATCTAGAGACCATGTTGTCGATAGTGAAGCGATCAGTCAATTAAAATATGTAAAATTTGCCTTAATTATATGCAAAAGGATCGGTTGGCACGGCTCGGGCGAAGGAGGTATGGGTAGGTGTAGGTGAGCCTGGATTCGGGGCCCCTGATCGGCTCTGCCAGGGCGCCGTAAATACGCTTTACAAATGGCCATTTCGGTGGTAGAGAGACGACGCCACGCGGAGTCCTCAACATGATGTTTTCTTTCTATAGCGAAGATGTAACCAACCTCACGACGGACCTGCTCGGGCTCCTCTCCTTCGAGGACAAGCTAGGGGAGGGGAGCATCTACGTGGCGCTCGATCGCGCGCTCGGGGGGCTCCTCGACCGCATCGTGAGCGAGGAGCGGTTCAAGGCGAAGAAGGGGCAGACGCTCCTCATCCACACCCTGGGGCGCGTGGGACCGGCGCGGATCCTGCTGGTGGGCGGCGGCGCTCGCAAGGATTTCCAACTCCCCGATCTGCGCGGGTATGCGGCGCGCGTCCTCAAGGCGGCCGGGGGGTCGGTGGCGCGCTCGGTGAGCCTGGCCATGCCCGACCCAGAGGCGCAGGTCCAGGAGCGGGCGGTGCAGTTCGTCGCCGAGGGCGCGCTCCTCGGGCGCTACCGGTTCGACAAGTACCTCTCGGACGAGAGCCGGCGGAGCGAGCAACGCATCGAGGAGTGCAAGATCGTGATCGGGCCCGAGGCCGCGGAGCCGACGCGCCTCGAGCCGCTGCGGCGCGGCGTGCAGCGGGGCGAGCAGGTGGCGGCGGCCGTGGCCCTGGCGCGCGACCTCATCAATGAGCCCGCGGGGTACATGACGCCCCGGCAGATGGCCGAGGTGGCCAAGACCGTGGCGCGCGAGCATCACCTCGAGATCAAGGTGCTCGGGCCCAAGGAGTGCGAAAAGCTCGGCATGGGGATGTACCTCGCCGTGGCCCAGGGCTCCGACGAGGAGCCGCGCTTCATCCACCTTACGTACCGGCCGCGGGGGAAGAATCCGCCCAAGAAGAAGATCGTGATCATCGGCAAGGGGGTCACCTTCGACTCCGGCGGGCTCTCGCTCAAGCCATCGAGCGCGATGGAGGGGATGAAGGTGGACATGTCGGGCGCCGCGGCGGTGATCGCGGCGATCGGCGCGCTCGCGGACCTGGGCTCTCCCTACGAGATCCACGCCCTGGCCGCCTGCACCGAGAACATGCCCTCGGGCAAAGCCTACAAGCTCGGCGACGTGCTGCGCTCGATGTCGGGCAAGACGGTGGAGATCAACAACACCGACGCCGAGGGGCGGCTCACGCTCGGGGATGCCCTCACCTACGCGGTGCGCGAGATCAAGCCAGACGAGATCTTCGACTTCGCCACCCTCACCGGCGCCTGCGTGGTGGCCCTCGGGCCGCACACGGCGGGCGTGATGGGCAATGATCTGTCCCTCGTCGAGCACTGGCTCGCGGCGGCGCGCCGGTCCGGGGAGGAAATGTGGCACCTGCCGCTGCCCGAGCGGCTCAAGGACCAACTCAAGAGCGAGATCGCCGACATGAAGAACACCGGCGAGCGTCAGGGCGGCGCGCTCACGGCCGGCCTGTTCCTCAAGGAGTTTGCCGGGGACACGCCCTGGGTCCACGTGGACATCGCCGGACCCGCCTCGGCCGACAAGGAATATGGCCACATCGCCAAGGGCGGTACGGGCTTTGGCGTGGCCACGTTGATCGAGCACCTGGCGGGCCGCGACTGAGCCGCCCGCCCCCCTGGCCGCGGCGTCAGGTGGCGGCCAGGAGGCCGAGCTCGCGCGCCATCTTCACGAAGTCCCGCAGCGTCCGCAGCGACTCCGGTGACACGGTATTGAAGCCGTCGACCCCGAACAGGGTGCCGAGCAACTCGCGCCCCTGGGGCTCGTCGACCATGTGCTGCAGCGTGGTCGACAGGCGGAGCCGGAGCCCGAGGGGGAGCGAGGACGAGACCACGATGACGTCGGCGGCGATGGGGCCGGCGATGTCGATGATGCGCGCCGGCCGGCCGAGTTCGGCATCGAGGAAGCCGGCGCGCAAGAGCTGGCGCTGGGGATCCGCCCCCTCGAAGACGGCGAAGCTCGCGCCCACGTCGGCCTCACCGGTGACGAGGACGGCCTCGCTCACGACACTGAAGGACTGACAGAAGGTCTCGCTGGCGAACAAGGTGCCGAGATCGAGGCCCCGGCGGGCGAGCGACAGGCGCGGGAACAGGTAGCCCGAGGCGCTGGTCGGGGCCACCCAGGCGGCGTGCCTCCCTTGCAAGTCGGCGAGCCTCCGGACGGGCCCCCCCTCGGCCACGAACAGGACCGAATGATAGAAGGATGCCCCTTCGCGCACCGAGCTCACGAGCGGCACGACGTTGGAGAGCCGGGGATCGGTCACGAGCAGGGTCGGTGACATCCAGGCGAGCTGCACCCGCCCCGAGTGCACGGCCGCGGCCAGCGCGCTCGGCGACGGGGCGCGGTGCGGGAGGAGGGTGACGCCCGCGAGCCGACTGAGGAGCGCACAGAAATCATTGAGGACGGTGCGGATGTTGTCGTCGTCCCGGTGCGGGACCAGCCCAAAGGTGAGCTTCACGCCGCCGGAGCCAGGATCCGAAGGAGGCACACCTCTACTCTAGCGGGAACCCGGTGCCCGCAACAATGCTGATGGCGTTTGGATTTCTTTAGATCGGCCGTCTCTGCGGGGACCGGTGTGAATCGTCCGGTACACGGACAGCGGGCCGGATATCGGCCGTCTGGAGGCCGCGCGATGGAAACGGCCCCGCAGGATCACGCCCCCGCTGCGTCTCCCGAAGGGGCACGGCGCTTGCTCATGGTGGGGGCCCATGAATCCTCGCCAGGACTTGTACGAAGAACTCCACCGGGCCGTGCATCGCCTCGCCGCGGCCGTAGACGATGAGCCGCGAGCGGCGACGGCGCTGCGACGCCTGGCCGGCCGGCTCCTCGGGGCGGCGCAGGCTCCGGGCTACTCTCCCCCGGCCTCGGTGTTGTCGTCGCCGTCCCCCTCGAAGTCGCGCTGCTCCTCGGGGTCGGCCACCGGCGCGTCGGGCGCCGAGGGCACGGACTTGAGCTGACCGCCGGCGCGAATGTAGCGCAGCATCGCCTGCACCATGCGCACCTGCGCGCGCCGCACCGCCTGGAGCCGCGAGTGCCGCACCCCTTCGACGAGGATGGAGAAGATGAGCACGTCGCCCCCGTCCCCCACGTACCCCGACAGGGCCGAGACCCCCGAGAGCGTGCCGGTCTTGGCGCGCACGAGCCCGACGGCGTCCGTGCCGCGGAAGCGGTTGCGGGTCGTGCCGTCGACGCCGCCCACCGAGAGCGAGGCCAGGAATTCGGGCGCCACGGCGAGGTCGAAGTAGAGGTGGCGCAGGAGGCGCGTGAGGATCGACGGGGTGATACGGTTCTCGTGGGTCAGGCCCGAACCATTGATGATGCGATAGTCGCCGGGCGAGATGCCGATCGGCTCCATGAGCTCGTCCACCGCGCGCCGGCCCTTGTCGAGGGATGGCGCGCCGCCGTAGCGGGCCCCGCCGAGCGTCTTGAAGATCACGTCGGCGACGAAGTTGTTGGAGTCCTTGTTGGAGATGCGGCAGATGTCGGCGAGCGGCTGCGACAGGTGCTCGGCCAGGACGGACACGTCGCCGGCCACGTGGGCCCGCCGCACGCCCCCGGTCACGAGGACCCCGAAGTCGCCGAGCATGCGCCGGAGGAGCGCCACGGCGTAGACCGAGCCCTCGCCGATGCGGTGCCGGATCACGGCGTCGGAGGACTGATGGACGCGCCCCCGCACGGTCACGATGAGGCGCTCGCCCTCGCGCGACACGTCGACGCGGAGCCGGGTCTTCTTGCGCTCTACCGTGGTGACCTTGCTGCGCAGCTGGATGTACTCGGTGGCGGGATCGATCGACAGCGTCGCGGGCTTGTTCGGCGACGTCGGGCTCACACGGATGGCGTACGTGTTGCGGTTGAGGAACAGCGCCTGCTCGGTGGATACGCGATCCGGGGCGCCCGGGTCGTGATAACGCCCGTCCACGACGATGTCGCCCTCGATGCGGGTGACACCCCGCGCGGCGAGGTCGTGGGCCAGGTCGGCCATGTCGAGCGTCGACAGCGAGGGATCGCCCGAGCCGCGCAGCTCGACGTCGCCGTGGATGACGCCGTCGTCATCGGGCAGGGGGCCGTGCAGCGTGGTGCGGTAGCGGTAGTCGGGGCCGAGCTCGCTCAGGGCCGCGGCCGTGGCCAGGATCTTGGTGTTCGAGGCCGGGTTGAAGAGACGATCACTGTTGTAGTCAAAGAGGATCTGGCCGTCCCGGGCGGTCATCACCTGCACCCCCACGCGGGTGCGCGAGAGCGGGCGGTCGCCGAGGATGGAGGCGATCTGCGTCTGCAGCGAGGCCAGACGCGGCTCGGCGTCGGGCGCCGGCGTGAGGACGGGGCGGACCGGACTGGCGGGTGAGTGGGTCGGGGTGGGGCGGGCGAGCTCGGTGTCCCGGCTGGAGGCGACGCCGCGATGCTGCTTGTGCGATCGTTTGCCCCCGTCGCGGTGCTTGGCCGCCGCGCCGCCGCGCCGCGTGGTGCGCGCGTGGCGGTCATGTGGGCTTGGGGTGTGCGCCTCCGGTCGCCCGAACGCTGGCCGGGATGCAAGGAGGAGAGCCGTGCCCTCGATCAGGAGGAGAGCGAGAGGTAAGGCGAGATACCGTCGGAGCCGCCGCTGGAGCACAGAGGCATTGTGCGGTCGATCGGTGAAAGGTGCAAGAATCTCGGAGCTTATCCAGCTTCCGCGGGCTTGGCAGCCGACTTGTCCGGGGTGGCGGGGCCGCCGATCAACTTCTCGAGCGCGAGTGAGGTAAAGATTTCGCTCTTATTGGTCGCATCGAGGAACAGAAGGTACGCTGCCACCTCCTTCTGATCGTGCTGCTCGAGCAGCTTCTTGCCGCTGGCCAGCAGTTTGTCGGGCGGCGTGTTCTGCATGAAGTCCGCCTCGGTGAGGCCGTCCTGGTGTTCCACGTCGATGGCCGTGAGGAACTGGGCCAGCATGGGCCGGCGCGCCTTGGTCAGCCATTCGAAGAGGAGCATGGCGGCCGCGCCCGTGAGCGGCTTTTCCGAAAGACCCCGCCAGAGCGCCGCGGCCCAGTCGGCGTTGCGTTTCTTGCTGGAGGTGTGCGAGGGCAGCCTCGTGGTGGGCAACTTGGCCTCGCGCATGACCTTTTTCATCCCTTCCGTGGTCAGTTCTTGGAAGATGTCCTTGGTCTTCTTCTCACCCAGCCGCCGGCAGATGTCTTCCGGGCTCATGATGCCTCCAATCCGTTGACGGTCCGCGGGCCCAAGCCCGCCGCCGCGTTGGGGATTCGTCTATCCCGTCGCTGCCGCAGAGTCAAGCTGCGCTCCGTCGCCGGCTCGGCGGAAGCCGTGGGTCCCGCGAGGATGGGCAGGGCGGCGAATGTGAGCGGGCACATCAGTTGCTCCTAGAGAGATCGTGATGAATCGGCGCGACTCCCAGCTCGATCGGCGCTGTGCCTTCTGCGGACGCTCCCGCGAAGAAGTGAAGAAGCTTGTTGCCGGTCCCGGCGTTCACATCTGCGATCGTTGCGTTACCGTCTGCCGCCAGCTCTTGGTGGACGAACGCAAACCACCCGCTCCCCCGCGGCAGCGTTTGCCGCGACCCAAGGAACTGTCCCAACAACTCGACGAGTGGGTTGTGGGGCAGGAGCGGGCCAAGCGTATGCTTGCGGTCGCGGTCTACAACCACCTCAAACGGCTCGCCATGCGCGGCACGACCGGCGATGTCGAGCTCACCAAGGGGAACATCCTGCTCGTCGGTCCTCCGGGGACGGGCAAGACCCAGCTGGCGCGAACGCTGGCGCGGATCCTCAATGTCCCCTTTGCCTTGGCGGATGCGACGCCGCTCACCCAGGCGGGCTACGTGGGTGAGGACGTCGAGTCCATCATCGCCAAGCTCTTGCGTGCGGCGGGCGGCAACGCCGAGCGCGCGGCCAACGGCATCATCTATATCGATGAGATAGACAAGCTGGCCAAGCGCGTCGGTCACGATCGCGACGTCTCGGGCGAGGGCGTGCAGCAGGGGCTGCTCAAGATCCTCGAGGGCAAGAAGGTTACCGTGCGCATGGGCGCGGACCGCAACGGGCTCGGCGGCGAGATGGTCGAGGTCGACACCTCGCAGATCCTGTTCATCGGCGGCGGTGCCTTTGCCGGGATGCTCAAGAACCTGGCCGAGCGCAACCGCGCGAGCACCGGGTTCCGCCAGGGCGGTCTCGGTCCGGATTCGATGAGCCAGGCGGTGCGGTCCCTCCGGCACACGGACCTGCACAAGTTCGGGTTCCTGCCCGAGTTCGCCGGCCGCTTCCCGGTCATCGTGCCCCTCGACCCGCTCGGCGAGCAGCAGCTGGTGGAGATCCTGGTGCGTCCGCGTGACGCCTTGGTGCGCCAGTATCAGCGGCTGTTCTCGATGGAGGGCGTGCGTCTCGACGTGACGCCCGACGGGCTCGCGGCCATCGCCCGGATGGCGATGCGGCGGGACACGGGCGCGCGTGGGCTCAGGGCGGTCATGGAGGAGCTCCTCCTCGACGCCATGTTCGATCTACCCTCGCACGTCGGCAGCACCTTCCGCCTGGACTGCGAAGCCGTGGAATGCGGGCAGCCGCGACTGCTCGGCCGCAGCGCAGCCTGAGTCCTGTAGGAAGTGGCTCTTTCAGATAGGGCGGTGGCTCACAGCGTGAGCGGACCGCTCGGCGGGGAGCCTCGTCTCCAGACCGCGTCGACGAGGGTGTCGATCTCGTCGAGGAACGGCGCGGGTTGGTTACGCTCGTACTCCCACGCGAGGTGGGCGCGGAGCCGCAGCTTGGCCTGATCGCTCGAGTAGCCGAGGCGGCGGAGCAGCGCGGCGCGCTCCTCCAGCTCGCCGCGGATCATGGTCTTGCGCTTGTCGGTCCAGGTGGCGGTTTGGGTGGGGGAGCGGTACGCCTCCCACCAATCGAAAGGAGCAGCCATGCCCTTCCTTTATCACGAAGCGCCGCGCCCAAACGATGTCTGCGGCGCGGCGCTCGTGCGGGAGGGGGCTACGCGCCGGCGAAGCCGGCGTCGGGGATCTCGAGCGGGGTCGTGTCTTCGCGCGCGATGAGCTGCGCCTTGAGCGGCACCGTGGCCACCACGTTGCGCGCGTAATAGAGCGCCGCCGCGATCTTGCCGGCGTAGAAGGCCTGGTCGGGGTGCCCCTCGGGCAGCGCCTTCTTCTTCTCGTGCGCGAGCGCCGCCCCTTCGAGGAGCAGCCAGCCCACGCACACCTCGCTCATCATCTCGAGGAAGCGGTTGGCCGAAAGCGGCACGAGCTCGGCCTGGCCGCCGGTGAACCAGGCCATGAACTTCATGGTCGTGCCCATCAGCGCCTCCTGCGCTTCGCCGAGCAGCTTGGCCTCGCGGCCGATCACCGGATGCTGGCCGTGCGCCGCCACGAAGGTGGCCACGTCGCCCAGGAAGACGCGCATGTTGTTGCCGCCCGCCTGGCCGAGCTTGCGGCCGACCAGGTCCATGGCCTGGATGTGGTTGGTCCCTTCATAGATGGAGAAGATCTTGGAGTCGCGGCAGTACTGCTCGACCGGGAAGTCCTTGGTGTAGCCCACCCCGCCGTGCACCTGGATGGCGGTCTCGCAGATGCGGAACGCCTGATCCGAGCCATAGGCCTTGATGAGCGGCACGAGGAGGTCCACCTGGCCCTGGTGATAGGCCACCGCCGCGTCGTCCTTGCCCGAGGCCACGCGCGCGCGATCGACGTGGATCACGAGCTTGAGGGCGAGGGCGCGTAGGCCCTCGACCCGCGCCTTCATGTCGAGCAGCATACGGCGCACGTCGACGTGCTCGATGATCGGCACGCGCGGCGCGGTCGCGTCCTTCCAGTTCTTGATCGAGGCGCCCTGCTTACGCTCGCGCGCGTACTGGAGCGCGTTGAGGTAGGCCACCGCGGCCACGCCCAGGGCCTGGAGGCCCGTGCCGATGCGGGCATGGTTCATCATGCGGAACATCTGCGCCATGCCCTGGTGCAGCTTACCCTCGCCGCCCACTGGCTCGCCGATACAGCTGTCATTCTCACCGAAGTTGAGGACGCAGGTGGCCGAGCCGTTGATGCCCATCTTGTGCTCCACCCGGCCGACCGTGACGTCGTTGGGCTGGCCGAGCGAGCCGTCGGGCCGGATGCGGATCTTGGGCACGATGAACAGCGTCAGGCCCTTGGTGCCGGCCGGCGCCCCGTCCACGCGCGCGAGCACGAGGTGGATGATGTTCTCGGTGATGTCCTGATCGCCGGCCGTGATGAAGAGCTTGGTCCCGCTGATGGAGTACGTGCCGTCCGGGTTGCGCACCGCGCGCGTGCGGGCCAAGCCCACGTCACTGCCGGCCTGCGGCTCGGTGAGGCACATGGTGCCGCCCCACTTGCCCGAATAGACGTTCGGACAGAAGCGCTGCCGCTGCTCGGCCGTGCCCAGCGTCGAGACGAGCTCGCCGACGCCCATCGCCAGATCGGGATAGGTGTTGAACGCCGGGTTGGCGCCGTTGACCATCTCGGTCATGAGCGCGTACACCGCCTGCGGTGCCCCCGCGCCGCCCCACTCCGAGTCGAGGCTGATCCCCTTCCAGCCCGTCTCCCACAACTCCTTCCAGGCCTCCTTGAACCCCGCGGGGGTCCGCACCTGGCCATCCACCAGCTTGCAGCCCTGCTCGTCGCCTACCGTGTTGAGCGGCGCCAGGCGCTCGCCAAAGAAGCGGGCCGCCTCGCTGAGCGCGGTGCGGATCTCGTCCTCGCTCCATCCGTCGTAGGGAGCGCGGCCGAGGATCTCGCCGAGCCGAAACTGCTCGAAGAGGAGGAAGTAGTAGTCACGCAAATTGACCTTGAACCAGTTCTGGGCATGGGCGGGCTGGGTCATCGGCAACTCCTTACACAACAACACGTCTTCAGGTTCCGCAGACGTAGGGCCTACATTGAATGAATACTCATTCAGTCCCGACCCTGTCAAGCGCGCCGACGTGACCTAAAACTCTGCGTGCGCTACCAAGACGCGCTAGGCTACGCCCGATGATGAGGAAGTCGCTCACAACACTCGCTTTCTTTGCCGCGCTGGCGGCCACCGCCGGGACCTTCGCCCTCCTCCACAACGATAGCCAGGCCGGTCCGCCGCCGAGCACGGCGGCTCCTTCTCAGGCTTCTCAGGCCGCGGCATCCGCTGTCCCGCCGGCCGTGGGACCGCCCCTGACGCCGCATCCCGAACTCCCGCCCGAGCGCCGCGCCCTGCTCATCCAGGGCGAGCGCGAGATCTGGGTCGATGCCGACGAGGCCGTGCGGGCCGGCTACACCCTGGTCGACCTCGGCGATGATTGGACGCCCTTCCTCTTCACCGACGCCGTCCAGCCCGATGGCACGCGCCTCACCAACCGCTACCGCACCATCTATCTCGGCCTCGCCAATGACACCGGCGATGACGATGGCCAGCCCCTCCAGGCGGGCGAGCACAATTACCTCGAAGTCTTCGGCATCCCCCCCTCGCTCTCGGTCCTGCGCGCACGCTTCCTCGCCGACGCCGCCAACCCCTGCGCCGACGTGGATCTCACCCAGATCCAGGCCGCCAAGACGGTCCCCACCTCGGAGTCGTCCGGCGCCAAGAAGGCGACGCGTCGCACCCCCGAGCAGCAGGCGGCCTTCACCGAGATCGAGAAGCGACTCGGCTGCGAGCAGCTCTTCCCCAAGCGGCCGCGCCATACCCCCGGCCGCTTCGACGACGCCATGCGCACCGCGCTCGTGCGGTTCCAGCTCAAGAACAAGCTCTATGACGCCGCCGCCTTCCGTCCCGAGACCCTGCGGACGCTCGGCCGCGCGCCCCTCGACAACGACTACGACGCCCTCGTGCGCACCCTCGCCGAGCGGGTCGTCGCCGCCGCCGACGTCCTCGAGGACGGCAGCGCCGTGGCCGAGGATGGCGGCGGGCCGCCCACCTACCTCGACGCCAACGGCCAGCGCCATGAGGTCCGCGACCTCGTCGGCGAGGCGCTGCGCGCGGCCCTCCAGCAGCTCGGGTTCGATGGCCCCCAGGCCGCCTTGCGGTTCTTCCAGCGCCACGAGGCCGCCGCCTTCAAGGCCCTGCGCGTGGCCGTGCGCCTGCCGCCCGCCCCCGACTACTACTCGAATCAGATGGATCTCACGGTCGAGATCGATCGCGGCGACGTCATCTACGAGCCGCCCTTCGACCCGAACGGCAAACCGAACCCGCTCTCGCGCCAAGCCTTCCCCTCCCTCGTCCTGCGTACGAACTACCGGGGCCAGCGCGTCCCCCTGGTCAAGTGGCGCACCACCATCGGCGGCTGGCGCTCCGAGCAGGCCCCCAACGGCTACGAGTATTACCGCTACAAGGGGTCGGACGTGGGCCCGCGCATCTGGCGTCACATCGTGTCCGCGCCCGTCTGGATCGCGCCAAACTCGACGCCGCTGCGCAGCCTGGTCAAGACGAAGAACGTCAACGGCACCTCGCAGCTCGTGGTCAATTACGACGAGCTCGGCCCCGGGTACCTCTCCGCCTACGGCCTCGTCGTGGCCTACAACGTCGAGCCTGGCCGCGACGGCAAGCCCGATGGGGACAACGGCGTGCGCGTGCACGGCTCCTCCGAGTACCGCTCGATCCGCAACACCGAGGGGTACTCGCACGGCTGCCATCGCCTCCTCAACCACCTCGCCGTGCGCATGTTCTCTTTCGTCCTGCGCCACCGCAACGTCCTCATCGACGGCGAGCGCCGCCTTGGCTTCCATCGCCAGTTCCTGTGGAAGGACGAGGTCTACGAGCTGCGCCTGCCCTCGCGCGGCTTCTGGTACACCCTCGAACCGCCGATCGCGGTCAACGTGCTCGAAGGCAACATCGTCGGGCGCGTGAAGAAGCCCTTCGTGCAGTACATCCCCAAGCCCGGCGTGGCCTATCCGCCGGGCACACCGCCGCCCCCTCCAGACACGCCTGAAGGTCGTGCGGCTGGAGGCGGCGAATGAGCCCCCGCCGCGCCTTGATCGCCCTGCTGCTCGTGGCCGGCTGCGGCCGCTCCAATCCCCCGCCGGCCGGCTCGGCCAACTCCGATACACCCGGGGCCGCTGCCGGCGCCCCTGCCACGGCGCCATCCTCTGGGACGGAGGCGCAGGGCAGCCCGACACCCGCCGGCCCACCGTCCGCGACACCCGCTGCGCCGGTGCCCGCGCCGCTTCCGGCCACCGTGCGCATCTCCGTGCGGACCTCGCCCCCTCGCAAGACCAAGGTGTACTGGGGACGCAAACTGCTCGGCATGACGCCGCTCCAGCTCGAGCGTCCGCGCGCGAGCGGCCCGCTCGATCTCGTCCTCCGCGCCGACGGCTACTTCCCCGTCCACGTGCGCGCCTACACCGACTGGAACGATGCGCTCACCGTGGAGCTGACCAAGCTGTCCGATCGGATGAAGCTGTTTGGCGCCAAGCGCGAGCTGCCCGTCGATCCGGCCGTCGCGGGCGCGACCGATCCGGCGGCCTCCGCAGCCGTGAACCCGGGCGCTCCAAGCGCCGCGGGTCCGAGCCCGACCGCTCCTGCGGGGGGCACGCCGAGCCTGCTGCAGGGGCCCGGCAGTCTCATCGCCCCCGCCAGACCATCGCCCGCCGCACCGCCCCCCGCCCGACGCTGATGGACCCGGTTACTTCTTCTCGGCGGGCGGGGGACCGTCCAGCCAGAAGTCGAAGAAACCGCTCGGATCGAACTGCTCGTTGACGATGTGCCCCTGGCCGGGGAACTCGACGTAGACCGAGCGGAGGCCAAGACGCTCGAGCCGCTCGTGCGTGGCCTGCACCTGGGGCTTCCAGTCGGCGTCATCGGCCCCGACGCCGTTGTAGACAGGCCGGTCGCGCAGCGCCATGGTGAGCTGCTTGTCGTCGGCCCCGTCGGCGAAGATCCCGGGGGCGCCGAGCAGGGAGGCGAAGCGGCCCGGCGCCGTGACCATGAGGTCATAGGCATGGCGCCCCCCGTTCGAAGTGCCCGCGAGGTGCACGCGCTTCCGGGACCCGCCATAGCAGGCCAGCACCTCCTCGAAGATCCGCAACGTGCGCCCCGCCTCCTCGCGCGTCATGCGACTCCCATCGGACACGTACGGGATGACCACCCGGACCTGGTCGAGACGACGGCCCCGCGACAGCCAGTTCTTCCAGATGAAGTCCCGGGCGATGGTGCGGGTGCCGGCCCCGCCGGGGAGGAAGATCACCGTCGGCGTGTCGTCCGTCGGCTGCTCGGGGTGATGGATGAAATAGGGCGACGCCGGCGTGCCCACGACGTCCTGCAGCGTGCCCTCGCCCCTCGGCGCGCAGCGCTTCTCGGCCGCGGCCCGGACCGCCTGCGCCAGCAGCTCCCCCTGGGGGACCTCGGTGATCGGCTTCCGACAGCCGAGCGCCCCCCCGAGCAGCAGCAACGCCAGGCCACTCGGGATTCCGGCCACCCATCTCTTTGATCTCATAGGCTCCTCCTCAACGCCGCTCACACGCATCGATCCGCTCAGGCCTGCCGGCCTTCGCTCACCGCGGGCTTCGCCCGCATCTGGTCCCACCGATGTGTGTGAGCGGCGGCATCGCAGTCGTTGGTACAGCGAGCATAGGGCAGAAGCCCCGGTGTTTTCCATGTCGGCGCGCGCGGCGCGGCGAGTATACTGCGACGTCCCATGTGCCAACTCCCGAGCCGCCACAGGGGGCCAGAGGAGGGAGGTCCGTCATGATCGAGTTCCCCAGAGACGATCCCACCACACCGCCGGACGAGCACGAGCTCGCACACCTTCGCGCCCTGTCCCGGCAGTTCCCGACCATCGACAGCGCCGTCGCCGAGATCGCGTCCTTACGCGCACAGCTCACCCTGCCCAAGGGCACGGTGCACGTGTTCTCGGACGTCCACGGTGAGGACAAGAAGCTGCGCCACGTGCTGTCCAACGCCTCGGGCAACCTGCGCCCGCTCGTCGACCAGCTGTTCGGCGCCAAGGCCAGCGAAGAGGAGCGGCGGCAGCTCCTGTCGCTCATCTACTACCCGGGCGAGACGCTCGATTACCTCGCCCCGCAGCTCGGCGATCCCGATCGCCGCGCCCGCTTCGTCGAGCGCATGATGGAGCTCGAGCTCGACGTCCTGCGCGCGCTCGCGCGGGACTACCCCCTCACGCACGTGCGCTCGCTCTTCCCGGCCGCCTACCGCGACCTGTTCCTCGAGCTCCTCGTCGCGCCGCAGCTCGGGCGCAACGCCGACTTCACCTGGGCGATCCGCCAGGCGCTCTCGGTGCTCGAGAAGGACCTCGAGTCCCTGCGCCTCCTCGCGCGCGTGATCCGCAACCTGGCCGTCTCGGAGATCGTGGTGGCCGGCGACCTCGGCGACCGCGGCCCGCGCGTCGACAGGGTGGTGGAGCTCCTCATGCGCCAGCCGCACGTGGCCATCACCTGGGGCAACCACGACGTGTCGTGGATGGGCGCGTGCCTCGGCCACGAGTCGCTCATCGCCACGGTGCTCCGCGTGTCCCTGCGCTACGACCGCGTGGCCCAACTGGTCGAGGGCTATGGCATCTCGCTCGGCCCGCTCGAAGAGCTGGCGCGCAAGCGCTACGGCGAGGATCCGGCCGAGCGCTTCCGTCCCAAGGGACAGAACCTCGAAGACCCGCTGCTCATGGCGCGGATGCAGAAGGCCGCGGCCGTGCTCGAGTTCAAGCTCGAAGGGCAGCTCGCCGCGCGCAACCCGACCTACGGCGTCGAGCACCGGCGGGTCCTGCACCTCATCGATTACCAGTCGGGCACCATCAACCTCGGCGGGCAGCGCTACGAGCTCCTCGACAAGTACTTCCCCACCATCCACCCCTCCGATCCCTACGCCCTCGACGACGACGAGCGGCGCTGCGTCGCGCGGCTCAAATATGCGTTCATGCACAGCCGCGTCCTCTGGGATCAGATGTCGTACGTGTTCCGCAAGGGCGCCATGCACCTCATCCGCGACGGCGCGCTCATCCTTCATGGCTGCGTGCCCGTGGATGCCCAGGGCCAGTTCCAGGCCCTCGAGATCGATGGCCGTCAGGTCGCGGGGCGGGCGCTGTTCGACGCCTGCCGGCAGGTCGTGCAGCGGGCGTGGCGCGAAGGCCGCGAGAGCGACAAGGACTTCCTCTGGTACCTGTGGGCCGGCGCCCTGTCGCCCCTGTTCGGCAAGGACAAGATGGCCACCTTCGAGCGTTACTTCGTCGCCGACAAGGCCACCCACAAAGAGAACAAGAACGCCTTCTTCAAGCTCATGCACGACGCCGCGTTCTGCGAGCGCGTGCTCGAGGAGTTCGGCGTCGACAAGGCGCGCGGCCTGATGGTCACCGGCCACGTCGTCGTCAAGGAAGGCGAGTCCCCGGTCAAGCACGGCGGCCGCGCCATCACCATCGACGGCGCGTTCGCCGAGGCCTACGGCGACCGCGGCTACACGCTCATGCTCACCCCGGATCGCACGTCGCTCGCGCTCCATCACCACTTCGAGTCCGTGTCCGAGGCCGTCTCGAGCGGCACCGACATCATCCCCACGGTGAGCGACGTGCGCGTGTTCGACCAGGCGCGCCTCGTGGCCAACACCGACCAGGGCGACCAGATCCGGCGCGACATCGGCGCGCTCGAGAAGCTGGTCGTCGCCTACCGCGAGAACTTCCTGCAGGAGGCGTAGCCGCGCCGGCCGCGCCTCGCCCTCCGTCTCCCCTCTTTCCCCCTCCAGAATCCCCTTCACGAGAGCTCGCCGCGCGTTAGCGCGGCGGCTTGCTCATGAGCGATGCGATCGCACCGCCTGGATGAGCTCATGGCGAAAGAGGTCGAAGGCCGGGCAGCGCTCGGCCATCACCTCGAGATCGGCTCGAGCCGCGATATCCCGTCGCAGTTCCCATGCGGCGGAATCCGTTTGCGTGGACGTCTCAAGCCAGCCCTTGAGCAACTCCTTGGCCTCGCGCCGCGCCATCTGTTCCGGGTCCTTCGACCGCGACAGTCGCTGCCCGAGGACTGCGGCCGCCGCGACTTCATCGGCGATGAGCCATGCCTCGAACTCTTGCACGGCGACGGCCACCACCCGGCTCACGCGCACCTTGCTCACGGCCTCGTCGAGCGTGGGCTTCCGCCGCGAATCGCCATCGGCGTCCACGATGACCACCGCGAGATCCGGCTGCTTGTCTGGGCGCGGCCAGGTGAGGAGCTGTGCCAGCGTCTGCGCGTGCAGGAAGTCGCTGCCACGAGGCATGTGCCCGCGCGTGCGAAGGGGAGAATCAAACCGCACCGCGCTCTCGGGAATGTGAGCATCTGTCGCCAGGCAACGCCGCACGAGGATGTGTGCTGCACCGAGCGCGCTATCCGCCAATGGTTCGCCGGGCGCGGGCGGCAAGCCACGGGCGCCCTCGCCTGATCCCTCAGCGTAGACGACCACACGGAGCGACATGCGGGATCACGCTCCCGGTACGCCACCCAAGCCACCCGACAGCCAGGCGCTGCCGAGCGATTCACGATACTGCTGGAACGCCTCCTCCCAGCCCGGCGCATCGACCGGCGCAGTCTCTACCCGCACCGAGCCGTCCTTGGGATCGCGCGATAGGAAACGCACCTCTTCCGGCTTGAGGACGTCGAGAAGTTCGGCCGAGTGCGTCGCCAGTACGATCTGGATCGGCTGCGAACCGATCTGCCCGGTCGCCAGACCGCGCAAGAACTCGACCAGCTCACTCAAGAGGAAGGGATGCAGGCCGCGCTCGGGCTCCTCGATGGCCAGAAGATGCGGAGGCTGCTGGGCATAGGCCAGCGTCAGGTAGGCCGTGAGGAGGATGGTACCGTCCGACACCTCATTCGGCTGGTACCAAGCCTGTGGATTCCAGCGGTCTTGGAACCGCAACTGGTGCTGGCCAGTAATCCCTTGCATGGGGCCGACATCTACGTCGGCCAGGACCGGTACGAGGCGACAGAGTTCCTGCGCCAGCAGTGCCTGCTGTTTTCGAGTGAGCGTGTCGAACACGTTGGCCAGGTTGCTTCCGTCAGACTTCAGGATGGTGGCTCGCTGCACCTTATTTCCACTACGCAACCGGTCAAGGTCGAGGTGGAGTAGCAGAGACCGATACTGTTGCTCTAGCTGTTGTTGACGCAGTTGCACTAGCGGCTCGTTGCGAGGGTTTGTGAGAGCGGGTCCATCGGCAAACTCGAGCGACCGCCTGGGGACATTAGAAGGCAACGTCAACGCCTGCAGCATCGTGCTCTTCCCCGAGGCGTTGGCCCCCACGAGCGCCGTGAGCGGTCCAAGCGTCAGCTCGACATCCTGTAGGCAGCGGAAGTTCTGAATGCGCACCCGGCGTAACACCCCCCGACTCTAACGTTTCCCTACACCGTCGCCAAATCGATCCGGCCCCGTGACCCGCCGCAACATCCGTAGGCCGCCCTGCAGATTTCACATCCGCTGTAAAAACCTCAGTTTCCTCCTTGCGCCGTCACTTTTTTGCAGCACAAAGAGCGCATGCCCTCCAGCGAAGCGCCCGCAGGAGGAGCGAAAGGAGAAGGAGGAACCGCACCATGGCAGACAAGTACATCGACGAAGAAGAGATGGGCATTTACGGGGCCCACGCCGTACGCCAGATCCGGCGCCGCGTAATGGGCCTCGTGCCCCAGTGCGACCCGGCCGTCAACTTCATCGCGACGCGGGTCGAAGAAGTCACCGCGCAGGTGGCGCGCAGTCTCGGTGAGAAGCGCGACACCCAGGCCACCCTACGGCAAGGGACCCGGGCCAAGAAACCCGCCCTCAAGCAAGCCCGCCAGTTGCTCGGCCGCTTCAGCACCCACCTCGGCAGCCACCCCCCCGACACCATCGATCGGCGACGTTTCTTCACCGCCGACGGCACGGCAGGGGGCGTGGGCAGCAGTGCCACCAAGGTCCTGACCGCGCTTAACCACATCGCCTCCGAACTCAACAAGCCGGGACACGGCGTCAAGGATGCCGCCAGCTGGCGGACCGAGTTCATGGCCGCGATCGACACGCTCGCTCCGCCTGTCGAGCAGACCACCGATACGCGCGCGGACCGGCGCACCCTGACCCCTGCCACCCGCAGGACGCAGGACGAGTGGCTGCAGATGTACGCCGTGGCCAAGCTGGTGGTGGAAGGGATCCTGCGCATGGCAGGGAAGGGCGAGTTGATGGCCGAGATCTTCCATGATCTCGCCGTGCCCGCCAACGCCAAGGTGACCGAGCCGCCGTCGGATCCGGCCGAGCCTCCGACCCGGGGGACCAAGCCGGTCGCGGCCGAGGTAGAGATCCCGGGCAAGGACTAACCGGCTTCACCGAATCACCCTCCCATCCCCTATCCATCCCTCCCAGCACCCGGCCGCTGAAATCGCCGGGACCGAGCCGACAGGCACCGTCAGGCGCTACGAGTGCCCAGGCTGATCCCTCCGGCCATATCAGCCCACCCGCGGAAGAACTCCCCTGCCCTGCTGTCGACCCGCCCGAACAGGCCGTCTGCGAGCGCAGAAGGACAGTCGACCCGCCCGAACAGGCCCTCTGCGGGCGCAGAAGGACAGTCGACCCGCCTGAAGACGCCTCCTGCCAGTGCAGACGCCCTGGTGCACCTCCACCTGCGCCCCCTCGGCGCGGCAGGAAGGAAGTGGCGCGGGGGCACGAGTGGTTGCAAGCTCACGGACGCACGCGAAACGACAGGGCCGACTGATTCAGTCGACCCCAGGGAGGAACCCGAGGACCCATGCACAGCTTCGTCATCGAGGGGCGCCGGCCGCTACGCGGCACGATCGACGCCGCAGGGAACAAGAACGCCGCCCTGCCCATGCTGGC
>DATAGU010000157.1:0-9046 GCA_036263495.1 Polyangia bacterium
ATCGTGAGGTCACGGTCGATCCATCGTGAGGTCGTGGTCCTGGAACGTCTCCCCAAGGCACCGAGCAGCCTTCGTAACTCACGAATCTGGCTCGATAAGATCCTCCGCCTGGGGATCGGCCGGGGAGGTCGCTCGGGGCGATGGGAGGACCCGTGGCGGGCCCCTGCTCACAGCATCTTCTGCACGAACACCACGTCCAGCCAGTGGTCGAACTTGTGGCCCACCTCCTTGAGATGGCCCACGGTCACGAAGCCGAACTTGTGATGGAGCGCGATGCTGCCTGCCTGCTCGGCCGAGATCCCGGCGACCATCGTGTGGTGGCCGAGCCCGCGGGCGCGCTCGATGAGATCCTCGAGCAGCGCCGAACCGATGCCGCGGCCGTGGAGCTCGTGGTGTACGTAGACCGAGTTCTCCACCGTGTGACGATAGCCCCATCGTCCGCGGAACACGGACAGCACACCCCAGCCCACCACGCGCCCGTTCAGCTCGGCCACCGTGACCGGATGCGCCTCATCGTGGGCCGCGAACCAGGCCGCGCGCTCGGCGGCCGTATCCGGCACGTTCTGGTAGGTGCATGTCGAGGCGAGCACGTAGTGATTGTAGATGTCGCGGATCGCCTCCAGATCCGCGGCGCTGGCGAGCCGGATGCGTAACGCTTCCTTCATGGGCATGGACACGGTGCATGACCTCCCGGCCGTGGCACAGCCGCGCTGCGGAGACATTGTCGCTGATTCGCGGGGGCCGATCCTTGGTTTGTCCGCCTCTACCCGAAGAGGGACGAACCAAGACCGTTTCCCCGCTCCCGACCTGCGCTAGACTCCCCCCGCATGGCGTCCACCGACGACCGCTCACGTCCCCCCATCCACGTCACCAATCCCGCAGACGGGGGCTTCTTCTACTGGCTCGGCAAGCTCTACGCCTTCGCCTTCCTCTCCCTCCTCTGCCTCGTGCTCTACGGCCTCGGCGGCCTGTATCTCTATCTGGCCGCCCACCTGCCGCCGCTCCCGGACCTCCACTCCTACGCGACGCAGGCGCCGGGCGTGACCACCCTCTACGGCCAGGATGGCACCATCCTCTCCGAGCTGGCGAGCGAGTACCGCATCACCGTCCCGCTCCAGCGCATCCCCCAGCCGCTCGTCGACGCCCTCATCGCCACCGAGGACCGGCGCTTCTTCCAGCACGGCGGCATCGATCTCCGCGGCGCCCTGCGCGCCCTCGTCACCAACCTGCGCGCCGGCCAGGTCACCCAGGGCGGCTCCACCATCACCCAGCAGGTCGCCAAGTCCTACCTCTCGACCGAGCGCTCCTACTCGCGCAAGCTGCGCGAGGCCATCTTCGCCCGCCGCCTCGAGTCCCGCTACTCCAAGCGCGAGATCCTGGCCCTCTACCTGAACCAGATCTATCTCGGCAACGGCGCCTACGGCGTCGAGGCCGCGGCGCGCCGCTACTTCGACAAGGACGTCTGGGATCTCGACATCGGCGAGATGGCCCTCATCGCCGGCCTTGCGCGCGCGCCCTCGCGGGACTCGCCCCTGGTCAGCATGAAGGCCGCGCAGGCCCGCCGCGATCAGGTCCTCGAGAACATGGTGGCCACCGGCGCCCTCTCCGCCGAGGAGGCCAAGAAGTGGATGCAGCGGCCCATCGTCCTCCATCCGCGCCGCGACTTCGCCAAGGAGGTCACGCCGTACTTCGCCGAGCACGTGCGTCGCGAGCTGGTCAAGAAGTACGGCCAGAAGCCGCTCTACGAGTCCGGCTGGCGCATCGAGACCACGGTCGTCCCGGTCCTCGACCAGCTGGCCCAGGACAACGTCGACTTCGCCTCGCGCAAGCTCGACAAGCGCCAGGGCTGGCGCGGGCCCGAGGCGCACCTGCAGGGCGCCGCGGCGCAGATCTTCCGCACCCGCATGGCCAGCCGCTACGGCGACCGGCCCCTCGAGGAAGACACGCTCTACCTCGGCCTGGTCGAGCAGGTGAACTCGGCCGGCGCCCAGGTGCGCGTCGGCACGCGCCTTTACAACCTGCCGCTCGCCAAGATGACCTGGGCCGCGCGCTACTCCGCCAAGGACGCCACCAACGATCGCGCCATCGCGTCGGCCACCGAGGCCCTCCGGCGCGGTGACGTCATCTGGGTCCAGTGGGCCTTCCGGAGCCAGGTCCCGCGCTTCTCCGACTTCGTCTACAACGAGGAGGGCGACGCCGCCTGGCTGCCCGAGCAGGCGGCCGAGTCACCACCATCCGGGCCACAGGTCCTGCGGCTCGAACAGACCCCGCGCATCCAGTCCTCGCTCTACACGTTCGACCACCAGAGCGGCTACGTCCTCGCCATGGCCGGCGGCAACGACTTCGACCAGAGCGAGTTCAACCGCGTGGTGCAGGCCTGCCGCCAGCCGGGGTCGGCCTACAAGCCCATCTACTATTCCCTGGCCCTCGACCGCGGCTACTCGTTCGACACCCAGTGGAACGACAAGCCCAAGGCCGAGATCGATCCCGTCACCGGGCAGCTCTGGGTGCCGCAGAACATCGACGGCAGCTATGGCGTGCAGGTGACGCTCGAACGAGCGCTCGTGTGGTCCAAGAACCCGCCCTCGGTCGAGATCTTCGAGACCGTGGGCGCCAAGGACGTCGAGACCTGGGCGCGTCGCTTCGGCTTCACCACCCCCATTATCGCCGACAAAGCCCTGGCGCTCGGCGCCTCGTGCGTGCGCATGGACGAGCTGTCGCGCGCCTTCGCCGTCTTTGCGCGGAACGGCCGCCCCATCGACACCGTGTCCGTGCGCCGCATCCTCGACCGGCGCGGCCGCGTGGTCGAGGATCACACGGCCTGGTTCGATCCCCTGCTCAGCGGCGAGGGCCGGCTCGATCGCATCGCGGCCGTGTGGGGCCAGGAGCCCGAGCCGATCATCTCTCCGCGCACGGCCTGGCTCACCTCCACGCTCTTGCGGCGCATCGTCACCCAGGGCCACTCCGGGCCCATCCGCGCCACCAAGGTCATCGCCGCCGGCAAGACCGGCACCTCGTCCCACACCTCAGACGTGTGGTTCGTGGGCTACACCTCGCGCTGGCTCACCACCTCCTGGATGGGCGACGACACCTATGAGCGGCAGCTCGGCTGGAAGGACGCCTCGTTCATGCTGAGCGTGCCCCTGTGGGCGCGCTTCATGTACGTGGCGACGAACGAGCAGCAGCTCGAGGAGATCCCGTGGGAGCGGCCGCCCGGGGTGAAGAAGAACGACACCGGCGGTCCCCTCAAGCCCGGCTACCCGCCGCCGCCGCAGGCGGGCGTGGACCCGCACGGCAAGCCCTACGAGCTGCCGGAGAAGCTGCGCGACGCGGTCCTCACCTCGCCCACGCCGCCGCCGGGGCTCGTGCCGCAGAAGAATGTCCGCGTGCCCCAGCCCGGCGCGCCAGCGCCGCCGAAGCCCTGACCCGTCGTCCGGGCGCCCGTCCTACGCGGGGGCCCGGTAGCGGTCCGCCAGGCGCCGGAACTTCTCGCGCCAGGGCACCTCGATATAGCGGTACGTGAGGTCGGAGACGGCGATGACGCTCACCCCGTAGAGGGGCGTGAGCCAGGCGGCGTCGCGACCGGCCTTGCCGTTGGCGATGGCGCCGAACACGGTGAGGAGCGTGAAGTGGGTGAGGTAGACCGAGTAACTGATCTTGCCGAGGTAGAGACACGGCCTCGTCTTGAGCAGGTGGGCGACGGGGCCCTCGTCCTGGGCCAGGAAGAAGACCAGGGTCGCGAAGGCGAAGGGGTAGAAGAAGGTCGCCGCGGGCCAGCGGTGCGCGAAGATGACGGCGAGGCAGACGCCGACGAAGACCGGGACCTGGGCGATCGCGATCCAGTTGCGCGCCGCCACCGCGGGCAAGACCGTGGCGCGCGGCGCCACGCGCTGCCTGAGCGGGACGAGGAGGGCGCCGAGGAAGAAGCCGAACAGGCACCGGAAGAAGCCGTAGTCATGGTGCAGGCCCTCGAGGTCCTTGTACCTCGTCTGGAGCAGGAGCACGGCGACGGACCCGGTGACGATCGTCAGCCAGGCCAGGATCCGGCGCCCGCCCGACGTGAGGAGGAGGGTCAGGAAGAAGACGAGGTAGGTCCAGAACTCGACGGAGATGGACCAGGAGGGGACGTTCAGGGTCAGGCGCTGGTTGACGCCGAGCGAATGGACGAGGAACACGTTGCTCACGAGCTCGCGTGGGCTGAACCAGAGGAAGCGGGTGTCGAGCCCGCCGCCGAGGGTCGCGCTCCAGTGGAGGCGGATGGCGAGACGGATGGCGAAGGCCACGCCGACGAACGCGACCAGGGTGACGAAGTGTAACGGGTAGAGTCGCCCGAAGCGGCGGATCGCGAAGGAGACGGCGTTGCGGGCGTCGGCGCTCCCTCCGTAGACGTAGTACATCACGAAGCCACTGAGGACGAAGAAGATGTCCACGGCGAGCCAGCCGTTCCGGAAGAGGCCGTACTGGTTGAGGGTCGTGTCCCAGTACTCGAACGCGGCGACGTGATAGAAGACCACGAGCAGCGCGGCGAGGCCGCGCAGCCCTTCGAAGGCCATGATCACGAGGGGCACCTCTGGGTGTTGCGCGTTGCCGACCGCGTGGGCCTGCCGCTCAGGGCGCGAAAACCGTTCGCGGCATCGACTCCCACGGCGCAATTATTACCGACATTCACGGGGGCGGCCAGCGTGGTTTCGCTCGGGATACGAGCGGCACGGCGCATGAATAACCGCTGGCGCGCGAGTCGCTCTCGGTGCCCTCGTATGCATCAGGGGAGGATCGGAGGGCACGCCCTGGAGAACCGCATAGGAGCGGACGATGACGAGAGGACGCCTGACGCCACGCCTGCTGGCCACCGCCGTACGGATCGCGCTGCTCACGATGGTCGCAGGGAGCGGCGCCTGCCGTTCTTCCCCCATCGGCTTCCAGGCCATCCGGGTGACCTCGCTCCAGTCCAAGCCCCCGGGCCAGAACTTCAAGCTCGAGTTCAGCCTCGACTTCCGCCTCTACAATCCCACCAGCCTGCCGCTCGTGCTGCCCGCGCACACCTACGGCATCGAGTGTGAAAAGGCTGTCCGCCTGCAGGCGAAGGGGCCGCAGGCCGAGATCAAGCTCGCGCCTCACGAAGCCCGCACCGTGCCCTATGCCTTTGATGTCGACACCTCGCTGGAGGAGCTGAAGAAGCTGGCCGGCCGGAGCTTCACCTACCGATTCGAGGCCTCCGTGAACGTGGTGCAGGCGGCGCGCGCCGAGATCGGCGCGCTCGTGCCGTCCTCCATCGGCTCCTCGGTGGACGCGGTCGCCGGACAGCTCCAGCAGGTGCTGCCCGCCAGCCTCAAACCCGGCAAGCTGACCCTGGCCCACGAGGGGCGGTTGAAGCTGCCCCTCCTGCCCCTCGTGCGGTGGTCGAGAGAGTCGCTCCCCGCGGTCGAGATGCTGGGCGGCGGCACCCGCGTGCTGGTCGATGCCACCGCGCTGCTCGCGGCGGTGAAGAGCACCCTCACGTCGGCCCGCGACGCCCTCGCCGTCCCGCTGCGGCAGAAGCCCCCCTCCCTCCCCAGCTACACCGTCAGGCAGCTCCTGGACCTGCTGCACCTCGACACGATCCACGTCGAGCTCTGCCCGCCGCGGACCCGATTCGGCCAGCCGCCCTGCGCGAGCCAGGACATCAACGTGCGCCAGCGGGTCCTCGATGCGCTCAAACAGGGTGCGGGCCATGACGTCTCCGAGAATGACGTCGTGCTCCCGGGTCTCGAGCTGCCCGCGCCCCTCGACCTGCCGGTCGTGCGGGACGCTTGGAACGGGCTCACCCAGGCGCTGGCGCAGCTGCCGCCCCCCGCGCTCCAAGGGAAGCTGGTCGTCCCCGCGAGCTTCCCCTCGGGGATCCGCATCCGGCTGCCGATCACCATCGACAACCCCAACCACTTCCCCATGCACGCGCCGTCCTTCGACCTGCAGCTCCTCAAGGAGGAGGGCACGAAACCGATCGGGCGGGTGGCGCTGGCGGTGCGCCGGATCGTGCCGCCCAGCTCGCGGCCGAGCGATTGTTACACCGGCGATGTCGAGGGCAGTCCGGGCGTGGCAGGGCCCGAGATGATGGATTGCGCGGGCGCGGCCGAGATGGATATCACGGCCGAATTCTATTGGAGGGAGCTCGGCGAGCTGACCACCCTGCTCGAATCCCTCCCCCTCCCTGCGTCCGGCGGCAACATGAGCCCCTGGAAGCCGCTCCTCGATCTGCGCGCGTTCGTCCGCGAACACCCGGCCAAGCTCGTCGGCACCGTCCGGATCGATCCCGGCTACGGCCCGATCGAGCTGCCGGTGGATCTGCATTCCTCATCCCTGCCCTGAGCCCAAGTACGAAACCCGATGGAGTGAAGTAGGGCCTACCTCGTGGGGGGCTGGGCGCGGCGCGGATCCTCGGGCCAGGCGTGCCTCGGGTAGCGCCGCATGAGCTCCTTGCGGATGGAGGGGTAGTGCCGCTCCCAGAACCCCGCCAGATCCGTGGTCACCTGCACGGCCCGCTGGTTCGGGGCCAGGAGGTGCAGCACGAGGGGGACGCGCCCTTCGGCGACCCGCGGCCCCTCGGCCATGCCGAAGAAGTCTTGCAGGCGCGAGGCGATCCACGGCGGCTTGTCGGGCTCGTATTCGACCCGCACGCGCCGGCCGCCGGGCAGGGTCACGCGCTCGGGCGCCGTCCGTTCGAGGAGCGCTTGCTGGGGAGGGGACAGCCGCGCCCGCAGCGCCGCGGGCAGGTCGGCGGCGCGCAGCTCGGCGAAGCTGCGCCGGCCCTCGCACAGCGACACCAGGGTCTCGCGCACCGCGGCCGGGTCGAGGCGCGGCAGATCGAAGCCCTGCGCGGCCACGAACTCCACCCGGGCGGAGAGCCGGGCGAGCGCCTCGGGATCGGCGAACTGACTGAGGCCCGCTGCCAGGGCCGCCTCGGCCAGCGCGCGCGCCACCTCCGGTCCGGTCTGATCCGCCGGGCGAGTGGCCGCCAGCACGAGGCCGTCGTACTCGAGCGTGCTCACCAGCTCCACGCGCTCACCCTCACGCTCGAAGCGCGCCTCGTGTCGCTCCACCAGCCGCTCGGGGAAGAGGTCGACGAGCCACTCCGGCGCGATGGCGCTCGCCAGGCGGACGACCGGCCCCCCCTCGCGCCGCTCCTCGGCATCGAGCGCGACCAGCCACTCCGCCTCACGGACCACGCTGGTCTCGGCCAGGCGGGCGGAGCCGCCGCCGGCCAGGAGGAGCTCCGGGGCATGCCGGGTGCGCCGTCGCGCGACTCGATCCGGGAAGGCGGCCAGCGCGGCCAGGCCGAGCGATTGCTCCTCTGCGAGGGCCTCGGCGTCGGCCGTGGCGGCCCCTCCGCTCCGTCGCGCTCCGCCGCGCGTCGCGCTCCGCCCGAGGGCCCGCGCGATCTGATCCCGAGCCCTCGCCACGGCCATGGCCGCGCCCACGTCGAGCCCGTGGGCCCGCGCCCGTTCAGGCCGCAGGGGCCCGCCCGCGGTCGCCTGACGGAAGGCTTCTAGACGTTCGACGAGATCCGAGGCCCCCGAGGCATCGATCACGGCAGGGCCCTGGCCGCGTCGGTGCCCCGGGCCGCCGCCTGCGCGGCCTCCCTTGGCCTCGGCGCCGAGAGAGGTGCGCAGCGCCAGTCGGATCTCGCGCTCCCCGAGGAGCGCCGCGGCCAGGCACCCGGCCTCGGCCGCGCCGCGGGCCGCGGCCTCCAGCACCAGGCGACCGAGCCGCGGGTGCAGGGGTAACTCGAGCAGACGGCGGCCGAGCTCCGTCACCTGGCCTCTCTCATCGAGCGCGCCGAGGCGGCCGAGCACGCGCTCCGCTGCCTCCAGCGCCGCCGCGGGAGGCGCCTCGAACCACGCGAAGCCCCCTGGATCGCCCTGGCCGCTGAGGTCGCGCACCCCGGCATGGCGCAGCGCGAGCACGGTCTCGGCCAAGTCGACGCGGCGGATCTCGGGCGTCTCGAACGCCGGCCGCTGGGCGAAGTCGTGCTGCGCATAGAGACGCAGGCAACGGCCCGGCCGCATCCGTCCGGCTCGCCCGGCGCGCTGCGCCGCCGCCGCTTGGCTGATGCGCAGGGTGTCGAGCGAGGGCAGGCCCGACCACGGGTTGTGCCGGGCCACGCGCGCCAGGCCACTGTCCACCACCGCGGTCACGCCCTCGATGGTGATCGAGGTCTCGGCCACGTTGGTGGCGAGGATGAGCTTGGGCCGCGCCCCGGGCCGCACGGCGCGCTCCTGCTCCTCCACCGGCAGGTCGCCATGCAGCATCACCACGTCCAGCCCGGCCGCCGCGGCCACGGCCTGGCACGCGGCCTCGGACCGCCGGATCTCCGCCGCCCCGGGCAGGAACACGAGTACGTCCCCGCCGGAGGATGCCTGGGCCTGGCCCTGGTCCTGGTCCGAGCCCTGGCCCTGGGGGCCGCCGCCGACCAGCCGCCGCACCGCCGCCGCCACCTGCTCCTCGAGCGGCGGGCTCTGGAACTTGGCCGAGGGCGGATCGCGATACTCGATGGCCACCGGGAAGGTGCGGCCCGCCACGCGCAACACCGGCCCACCGAGGAAGCGGGCCACGGCTTCGGCGTCGAGCGTGGCGCTCATCACGAGCAGGCGCAGCTCGGGGCGGTGCTGCTGCTGGAGCCGCCGCAGGAGGGCCAGGGCCACGTCCGCGTGCAAGTGGCGCTCATGGAACTCGTCGAGGACCACCACCGACACCCCGGCGAGCATCGGGTCCGCGACCAGGCGCCGCGTGAGGATGCCCTCGGTCACGAACCGGATGCGCGTGCGCGGCCCGGCCACTTCCTCGAAGCGCATCTGGTAGCCCACCCGCTCGCCCACGGGCTCGCCGAGCTCCGCCGCGACCCGCCGGGCCGCCAGCCGGGCCGCCAGCCGGCGCGGCTCGAGCACGAGGATCTCGCCGGCCGCGGCCAAGCCGGCGGCCGCGAGCGCGGGTGGCACGCGCGTGGTCTTGCCGGCGCCGGGCTCGGCCACCAGCACGAGGCCCGGCGCCGCCTTGAGCGCGGCACAGATGT
>DATAGU010000158.1:0-4191 GCA_036263495.1 Polyangia bacterium
TCCCCTCACCCGCCCCCTCGCCCATCGCCTCAATCGTCACCAGCCCCTCGGCGCGCAGCCGCCCCAAAAGACCGAGCAGCTCGCTCCGCAGCGTCGCCCCGCCGATGTCGAACTCCTCCTGCAACTGCGCCTCGATGCCTCCCAGATCCTGCCCGGCCGCGAGCAGCTCCCAGATGCGGGCCCCCGTGGTGTTGAGCTCGTACATCCGGTTAGTGTGCAGCTCGACCAGCACGCATTCATCGCCCACCCGCCGCCCCACCACCTCGGGGACCGGGCGAAAGCGCGCCCTCGGATCGAAGCCGCCCATCAGCGCCGCGCCTTCTCCGCCCCATCCCCGGGCCGGGAGAGCGTCAAATACCCCTCCGCCCCCTCCGCCAGGATCTCGCCCGCCTCCCCTTCCAGCCACGCGTGCCCGGCGATGCGCCCCGCCTCGTCGCGCCGCACGCCGATGCGCACTTCGGCCGCGATCCCCTTGCGCCCGAGCAGCATCCGCGCCGCGAGCGCCTGCGTGAGGCAACTCGCCCCCGGCACTCGCCGGCTCACCGCCGCCACCGCCCAGCGCACCCGTTCCACCGCCGCCGCCTCGTCCACCGTCGCCGCCGCCGCACCGTCCTCGCCCCCCAGCGCGGACGCGATCGCCTCCAGCGTGCGGTCGAGCGTATCGAAGGGCAGCGCAGACAGCCCGAGCCGGATCACCGGCACGGCCAGACCGGCGCGCAGGAGCTCCCGCCGCTCACCCGGCCCGAGCCGCAGCCATTTTCCGAGCATCACTCTCCATCGAAATCGAGGCCCACCTGCGCCCCCGGCCCGCCCTCCCTGGGGCACGCGCGAAAACACCATCGTCGACCGGGGTTTGCCCACGATATCACGGCTCCCCACCGGGAAAGTAGCCGCCCCACGCCCGCCCCCAGCCCTGCATCTCAAAAAAACAGCTCAAAATCTACTCAAAACGTTTGACGACGCCGTTCAACGCACTATCTTGGCTGCAGGGGCGACGGACCGTGTCGTCAAACGAGCTGGCCGGCCGGTTCGCACACGGGGAAGACACGGCCCGTCGCCCCCCCCGCCTCGTCGGGACCCACGGATTCGAAACCAAGGAGAAAGACCATGCGCCTCCGCACCCGTAGCCTGCAGAAACTGAGCGCCATCTTTGCCCTGTCCCTGTTCGCGGCCCTGCCGGCCCAGGCCCTCGCCAAGAAGCCCAAGGACATCGTCGGCACCGCCATCGACGCCGGGCAGTTCAAGACCCTGGTCACCGCGCTCAAGGCCGCCGACCTCGTCAAGACCTTGAAGGGCCCGGGCCCCTTCACCGTCTTCGCCCCCACCGACGAGGCCTTCGCCCAGATCCCGGCCGACCAGCTCGCCGCCCTCCTCAAGGACAAGGAGAAGCTGACCGCCATCCTCACCTACCACGTCGTCCCCGGCCAGGTGATGGCCGCCGACGTGGTCAAGCTCCAGACCGCCAAGACCGTCCAGGGCGGCAGCATCACCATCGACACCTCCGACGGCGTCAAGGTCGACGGCGCCAAGGTCATCAAGACCGACATCGTCGCCAAGAACGGCGTCATCCACGTCATCGACAAGGTGATCATGCCGAAGTAGCGGGAGGGGAACCCCGAGCGGCCGGGAGACGCCCGTCTTCCGGCCGTTTCCTTTTCCAGCGCCTCGCCACCCCCCGGGGCCTCACTCGACGTCGGTGCTAGAGTGAGCCCCCATGCCCTCCAAACTCGTCATCGACCGGCAAAAGAGCGCGCGCAGCGTGCTCGCGCTCAACGGCCCGCAGGTGCAGACCATCGTCGCCCGCCTCACCGACCTCCTCACCCCCTACCTGCGGGGTGGCGAGCGTCTCCCCGACATCGACCTCCTCGTGCAGCTCGTCCTCCGCCTGCTCGACGACGCCTGTGACCGCATGCTGGCGGCCGATCAGGCCAACGACCAAGAGCGGGCCGACGATCACGTCCCCCGCCAGGAGCGCGACCGCACGACCAAGGCGCTCTATCACGAGCTCACCGGCGCGCGCGACCTCCTGAGCAGCGTCTTTGGCCGGACCGCGGCGCGGGCGCTCGGTTTCGCCGGCATCACCCCGCGCGACCCCGTGGCGCTCGCGCGTTTCGCTGGCCGCATCGTCCACACCCTGCAGGAGCAGGAGCTGCCGCCGCCCAAACACCCCAGCATCACCTGGGATCCGCGTCAGACCGTGGATCGCCTCGCCGAGTTACGGGACCACCTCGACCGTCTGCTCACGGATCTCGCGGTCGAGCAGAGCCAGGCCGACTCGACCCAGGGCCGCAAGCAGCGCTCCATCGCCGCGTACGACGATCGGTTCCGCCGCGTGGTCACGTTCCTCCAGGCCCTCTTCCGTCTGGCCGGGGCCGACGATTTGGCCGATCACGTGCGCCCCTCGCGCCGCCGCCCCGGCCGCCTTGCGCCGCCCAAGCCCAAGCCCGACCCCGCCGCTCCCCGTCCCCGCAAGCGCACCCCCGGATCGTCCCCTGGAGCTTGAGCCGGACCCGTGCGCGGGAGCGTGCGCGCGGGCAAGACCGGCCTCCGCACCGCTGGCGAACGCCATGTTCCCGCGGCAAAAGCCCTTCACCACACTGGAGAACGCCTGTCGCCACGGGCCACAGCCTTTCACCACACTGGTGAAGACGATGTGCCCGCGGTCCATAGCCTTCCACCACATTGGTGAAGCCCTGTGGCCCGCGGCAAAAGCCCTTCACCACACTGGTGAAGCCCTGTGGCCCGCGGAAACAGCCTTTCACCACCTGTGCGAACGCCTCCTCCGGCCGCCGGGAACCGTTCGCACCGGGTTCGACGCCTCTCCCGCGCCCTCCACGGACCTCCGTGTGCAGTTTTTCTCCTTCTTGACGAGCTTGTGAATAGGTTTTTCGCTACAATAGAAGCATGAGCAGCGCGGACGGACCTCAGGACGAAGCCCGACTCTCCATTGGCGCCCTGTCACGGGCCGTGGGCGTGCCGGTGGAGACCCTGCGCACCTGGGAACAACGCTACGGCTTCCCGGTGCCGGAGCGGAAACCCTCGGGACATCGCCTCTACCGGGTGTCGTACGTCCCGCGGCTCAAGCGCATCGCCGCCGTGCTGAGCCGCGGCCACCGCGCCGCCGAGGTGGTCGCCGCCTCGGACGAGATCCTGTCGCAGCTCCTCGCCGCCACCCCGAACGCGATCGCCGGCGCCGCCGAGACCGCGCCCGCCGACGTCTCCGATCTCATCGGCATCGCCCGCAGCTACGACAGCGAACGCCTGGTCCGCATCCTCCTCGGCGACTGGTCGCGCATGCGGCCGCTCGAGTTCCTCGAGCAGCGCATCGCCCCGCTCGTGCGCCGCGTGGGCGACGACTGGGAGGCGGGGCGCATCGAGATCCGGCACGAGCACTTCATCGCCGAGCGGCTCGGCGATCTCCTGCGCTCGCTCCGGCTCCGGCTCGAAGAGGGCGCCACCGGGCCGCTCGTGGTGCTGGCCACGCTGCCCGGCGAGCTGCACGGCCTCGGGCTACAGATGGCGGCCATGGTCTTCGCCACCGCCGGCTGCCGCGTGCTCTACCTCGGCACCGACGTGCCGCTCGAAGAGATGCGGTCGCTCGTGCGCGACCTCCGGGCCACCGCGCTCGCGCTCAGCATCTCCACCTCCGCCGCGGCGCCGGAGACGGCAGCGCGCCTCCATGAGCTGCGCGCCCTCGTGCCGCGGCGCGTGCGCCTGGTCGTGGGCGGCGGCGGGGCGCCGCAGGGGATCGAGGGCGTGGAGGTGATGCACGCCCTGCGGGACATCGAGCGCTGGGCGCGCGAGCTGGTCGAGGCCGGCCCGCTGCAGCGCCGGTCTTCCTAGGGGCGGCGTGGGTGATGCAGGGATGAGACGGCCATGACCCCGCTCGCGACCCTCCTCCGCGATCCGCGCGTGCGGCAGCGCCGGCACGGGGACCTGACCGCGCCGGATCCCGCGGGCCAGTGCGTCCTCTATTGGATGCAGCGCGCGCAGCGGGCGCAGGACAACCCGGCGCTCGACCTCGCCATCGAGCTCGGCAACGAGCTCGGTCGGCCGGTCGTGGTCTTCCTCGGCCTCGTGCCGTTCTATCCGCGCGCCAACTGGCGTCACTACCAGTTCCTGGTCGAGGGCCTGCCCGTCCTCGCCGAGCGCCTCGCCCGCCGCGGCGTGGGGTTCGTCCTGCGGCGCTAC
>DATAGU010000159.1:0-3132 GCA_036263495.1 Polyangia bacterium
AGCGAAGGTGCCATGAACCTGACCGCCGTCGGCGCCATCGACAACCGTGGCGGCACGCTTGCGAGCGACGGCAGCATGAACATTGCCGCCGGCAGCCTGGACAACACCGGCGGCCAGCTGAAGTCCCTCGGTGCGATGCGCATGGAGACCGGGGTCGTCGACAACACCGCAGGCTTCATCGGCGCGAAGGACACGCTCGAAGCGAACACGCAAGCCTTCACCAACGCCGCAGGCGGTGTGGTCTTCGGCCAGGGCAAGGTGAGCGTCAAGACGAACGGCGCGGCCTACGACAACCGCGGCGGCCAGACGCTTGCCGGCGGGGACCTCTCCATCCACGCGGGCGCCATCGACAACACCGCGAGCCTCATCCGCTCGCAGGGCACGACGAAACTCTCAGCCGACACCGTCAACAACGCCCACACCAACAACAACACCTCCTCCGGCGCCGAGCAGGGCATCGAAGGCCGCGACGTCGACATCACGACCGGCCACCTGAACAACGCCTCCGGCGCCATCCGCGCCAACGCGAACGCCTCCATCACGAGCAGCGGCATGCTCGACAACACCCTGGGCCTCGTCTCCGCTGTCGACACCCTGAGCATCGCGGATGCCAATGCCACCGCCACCAAGACCCTCGCCGTGCGCAACACCGACGGCACCCTCACCGCCAACAAGGCCCTGAACCTCGACGCCGCGCGCTTCAGCGGCGACGGCCGGACCACCTCCGGCGGTGACCTGCGCATCGCCCTCACCCAGGATGTCGTCAACAACGCCGAGGTCCGCGCCCACGGCCATCTCAACTACGAGACCACCGGCCACCTCACCAACAACGGCAAGCTCCTCGCGGGCGGCGCCCTGACCGCCGGCGGCCGGGAGGTCGAGAACACGGCCTCGGCCGAGATGAGCGGCGCCTCCACCCGCGTGCAGGCCACGGGCACGCTCACCAACCAGGGCCTGATCGACAGCCAGGGCCACACCGTCATCGAGGCCGCCACCTTCCTCAACACAGGCCCCGGCCGCACCTACGGCGATCAAGTCTCCGTTCAAGCCGGCAGCGTGCTCAACGAAGCCGCCACCATCGCCTCGCGCGGTCGCCTTGAGCTCGGCGCGGGCTCCGTCGAGAACCGCCAGGGGGCGCTGCTCTTCAGCGGCGCCGACATGTCCATCGACGCCACATCGCGGGTGGTCAACGAGGCCTCCACCATCGAGTCCCTCGCCCGCCTCTCGATCAGCACCCCGCGCCTGGAGAACCTCAACACCGGCTTCGCCACCACCGAGACCACCACCACCCGGGCCGTGGCCGAGCGCTACATCGTGCTGGACGGCCAGCGCTACCGCGAGAGCGAGCTGGGCCGCTGCCACAAGTGCGCCTCCGACCGCAGCGACAGCGGCCAGGCAAGCCTCGCGCGGCTCGAGTACGTCATCCCCAGCGCCCGCTACCCCTTCGAGGAAGGCTATGCGCGCCAGCCCTATGCGATCAACCCCGCCCTCTACCCCGCGGGCGACCCGGCGTGGAAGCTCTTCAAGGTGGCCGAGGGCGACACCGCCTCCCTGATGGCGAGCCTGCGGGCCTACAACGCCGACTTCATGGCCCGCGCGCGGCGCGACTTCCGCGAGCTGAACGTCACCAGCACGCGCACCACGCAGACGGAGGTCACGAACGCCGGGGTGGCCGGGCGCATCGCGAGCGCCGGCGACATGACCCTCGGCGGCGCGCAGGTGCTCAACGACAACAGCCGCATCACGGCCGGCGGCACGCTCCTCGTCCCCGGCGGCTCCGTCACCAACACCGAGACGCGGGGCCGGCGCCTCGCGGTGGACGGCGGGACGCTGCGCGGCGACTCGGTCGAGTACAAGCCCTACCGCGTGCGCCCGGGCTACTTCGGCACGGCCGCGCACACGGAGATCGCGCAGAACGTGAGCACCCGGCTCGGGAGCTCGGCGGTGCTGGAGAACACCCGCTCCGCGATGAACACCGCTCCCGGCTCGGCGCAGGGCGTGGCCGTGGGGGCGCAGGCGGGCCGCACGGGTGCCGTCGACGGCCAGGTCTTCGAGGTCAGGGCCGCCGGCCCGGCCCCGGGCGTGGTGCGCACCAGCGCGCCGAACACGGCCTTGCCCGACGCCAGCCTCTTCGGCGTGCGGCCCGGGGGGCTCTACGTGGTGGAGACCGACCCGCGCTTCACCGACCACCGCAACTGGCTCGCCAGCGACTATCTCCTCGGCCAGCTCGGCCTGGACCCCGCCCGGGTCCAGAAGCGCCTGGGCGACGGTTTTTATGAACAGCGCCTCGTGCGCGAGCAGGTGGCCCAGCTCACCGGCCACCGCTTCCTCGAAGGCCACGCGAGCGACGACGAGCAATACCTCGCGCTCATGAACGCGGGCGTCACCTTCGCCCGGGCCTTCCAGCTGCGCCCGGGCATTGCCCTGACGGCCGAGCAGATGGCCCGGCTCACCAGCGACATCGTCTGGCTGGTGGAGCAGAGCGTGACCCTGCCCGACGGCACCACCACCCAGGCGCTGGTGCCGCAGGTGTATGCGCGGCTGCGCCCGGGCGACATCGACGGCCAGGGCAGCGTGCTCTCGGGCGAGGACGTGGGCCTGCGGCTCGCGGGCGAACTGCGCAACAGCGGCACCGTGGCCGGGCGCAGGGTGGTGGAGATCAACGCCGCGAACATCCGCAACCTCGAGGGGCGCCTCTCGGGCGACGCGGTCGGGCTGGGTGCCCGCGAGGACCTGGACATCATCGGCGGCACCGTCGATGCCGAGAGTTCACTGGTGGCGCAGGCGGGCCACGATCTCAATGTGGAGAGCACCACCCGCGGCGCCACCAGCACCTCAGGCGCCTCCGACACCAGCCGCACGAACCTGGACCGCATCGCCGGCCTGTACGTGAGCAACCCCAACGGCGTGCTGCTCGCAGGCGCGGGCAACGATGTCAACCTCGTCGCCGCCGTGCTCTCCAACACCGGCCAGGGCGGCCACACCGCCATCCACGCCGCGCGCGACCTGCACCTGGCCACCGTCTCCACCTCGGTCAAGCAGAACGCCATCGCCAACGCGGGCAACCACCTGCGCACCCGCGAGAGCGAGGAAGTGGGCAGCACCGTCAGCGCCGAGGGCAGCATCTCCATG
>DATAGU010000160.1:0-12158 GCA_036263495.1 Polyangia bacterium
GTTCGGATCGTCATCGGCCATCACCTTCGCGTAGTAGGCGCTGCGCTCGGCCAGCGCAGTCTGGGCGGCGTCCAGCGCCCGCGCCGCCTCCTCGCCCTTGTCGCGCGCGAGGCGGATGAGGGAGAACAGGCGCTCGCGTCCATCTGCTTGCTCCTTGCTCTCGGGTGAGAACAGCGCCGGGTCGTGAAAGCTCGTGTCGTCGGCCGCGAAGACCAGCGCGATAAGAGCGATGAACGCGTGCTGGACGCGCCCGAGGTGCTGATCGAGGGATTCTAAGAGCTTGTCGATGTTCGTCGAGTGAGCGTGTGGCATGGCGTTCCTCCTTCCCCGTCAGGGGTCGGGGCGTGTCGCCAAGCAACCGTCGGTCCTGCCGTGGTTCCCGTCGGTGCACTAGGCCCTGCTCCACGGTCGCCGGGCATAATGGTCGACGACAAACCATTCGTGGATCGACCCGCGAGGACGGCATAGGCATTCCAGGCACCGTCGAGAAGCCGTCGCTTTGTGGGGAGAACTGCCCATATCTCGTCGGTGTTCCGTCACTGGCAACCCCTCCTGCATGGAACGGCGTGCCGTCTGGGAGGTAGCGTCCCCGGGGGCTATCATGCCGATGCTCGGCACACCATGACGTGCGGCGTATCTTTTCGTGCGAAAACTTACGTCACACGTATCCGATCCGGCCAAGGTGAAGGCAGCGCGGGAAGGACCAGCTGTGTACATGGGATGCGCGATGCGGCGCTCGTACGAATGCGACGCTGGTGCTGTTCCCGGGCGAGACCCATATGGTTCCGGTCGAGCGCCCGCATGCGATCGCCAGATACGTAGGAGCGGACGTCCGCCGCCTCTCACCGCAATACACCAGCTTAGAGCACTCGGGGGCACACGCATCGGCGGGCCCCCCCCCTCGCCCTCACCAGCTCGGAGCGCTCGGGCGGGTGGCGGTACTCATCGACCATGAGGCGATAATGAGCGGCGAGGCGGCCAGATCGCCGACCTCATTCGGCCGCCGTTCCGGCTAGCGACGGCGGCCTCTTTTCGGGGAGCCCTGATGCCGCGACCGTAGGCCGCGCGAAGGCGGCGGCGTCAGGGCATCTCCCAGCAGGCGATATGCTTCCTCCTCACTCAGGTCGGCGGCTGCTCTGTGAACATCCGCAGGGACCCAACTGGGAAACGGGGTCTCGATAGTGTGATGCGCCCCCGAAGCCGTGTGCTCCTCCTGCATCGCGCAGGTCCGTTCCGGCGGCAGCGTCGCGCCGAGGCGCACCAGCGCTGGCCACAGGCGCCGATGCAAGAAGGTCACCTTACCCTGGACCAGGCGACACGTCAGGATCTCCGGATTGCCACCCACGGCCTCTGCCGCCCGGTACATTTCACGGCCCCGCGGGTGGGACCACCAACTGCCACGGAAGGGCCCACCGGCCACGACGTAGGTGAGCGTCGGCACCGGCCCGCGCGCGGCCAGCAGGACCACACCGTGCGTTCGCACGAAGTCAATGGCCTCCTCCGGTGACATACGGTTCCATCATAGCCTCGGCGAAGCGGCGTTCATGCACGATCCGCGCGGTGTGGAGGGGCCGGCAGAAGGACGAGGAAGGATGGGTCGTCCTCACCAGCTCGGAGTGCTCGGGCCCTCTGGGTCCCTGGCCTCGGGCGCCGTTACGGCCGCGACGGTGCGGCGCCTGCACCGCGAGCAGGGTCCTCGGCTAGACTAGCGCCGAGATGCAGGCCCGCTGGCGCCGATCTCCTCCGCCAGCTGCGCCAGATACGCGTCCATGAAGCGCGCCCGCTCGGCCGCCAACGTGCGCGCCGTCGCGGTGTGCAGCGTCGCCGGGATCTTGAGCAGCTTGCGGTAGAAGTGGTCGACGCCCCACTGCTTGTCGTCGGGCTCGCGGGCGGCGCACAGTGGATCCACCGGATCGTAGAAGGGCCGCTGCATGGCCGCGCAGGTGGCGAAGCAGCGGGCGATGCCGATCGCGCCAATTGCATCGAGGCGGTCGGCGTCCTGTAGCACGCGCGCCTCCAGCGTCTCGGGGAAGATGCCGCGCGAGAACGAATGCACACGGATGCAGTAGGCGATCTCCTCCGCGTCGGCCGCCAGCCAGCCTTCGGCGTGCAGCACCTTGAGCGCCCGGTCCGCGCACACGTCGCCCGACCACGCCGAATCCGGGTGATCTTTCGGATAGTTGAACAGCTCGTGCAGAAGCGCAGCAGCGACCGTGAGGTCGACGCGCGCGCCTTCCGCCGCGGCGATGTGGCGCGCGCTGTGCGCCACCCGCGTGACGTGCCCCCAATCGTGCGCCGGCTCGTCGCCGGGCGTGCGCGCCTGCGCCACCACCGTCAACCGCTGCAGCCGATCCATTCAGCTCTTCTCCTGGCCCGCGGGGCCCTTTGCCGGCCAGCTTGGGGAGCCGCAGCGCCACCGTCTGGCGCGCCCCGCGAGGAAGCGCCCGTACGGCGCGGCGCAGGCGTTCGTGTTCGTGGAGCAGCAGCTGCCGCGCAGGTCCCCGCCGCCGAGGTCCGCGGCCGTCAAATCCCTACCGCGGAGGTCGCACTCGCTGAGATCCGTGCCTCGTAGATCCATATTACCGAGTTATGCTCATCGCCCCCAGCTCCTGCGTGACGCCGGCGCGGAGCTGCTCGTCGCCGTCGTCGAAGTCGGGGGCGCTCAGCCAGAGCCGCAAGAGGTGCCGCTTCCGATCAGCCTCATCGAAGTCCTCGTACGCGGTGCGCTTGTGCAGGATTGCGGCGTTCTTGAGCCATTGCACGTCACCCGGCTCGAAGGTCATGTCGAGGTAGAACCTCGGGTCGTTGGCAAGCCGCTCGATCTCCGCGATAGCCTCCGACTGGGCATTGGTCAGGCGGGGGGCATCCGGCAGCTCCTGCGAGCGTCGGATGTACCAGGGGATGAAGAACGTGTTGAGCCGAGCGCCTTGCTCAGACTTCGAAGGCGTGGTGCAGATCGGGCGCGCTAGCACGACAGGCGGCGATCCCTCTTCTTGGTAGCGCCACGGGAAGTCCTCGAAGAGCACGGGATACAGATCGGGGCGCGTTCGCTGGATCTCGGCCACAATCGCCCCCGAGCTAGCGATGCGGCTGGCGCCGCCTGATCGAGCGGTGCGTCGGCAGAGGAGCCCGATGATGTCTGCGCCGTCGGTGTGGAAGTCCTGTTCTGCTCGCGTGGTGTAGAGGCGCGTACTCGGCAGATTTGGATCGGCGCCGGTGTCGCGCACGTTCGTGAGGAGGTCGCCGCGCAAGTTCTGTGGCACGAGGGATCCGAGGTAGAGCCCGAGCACCACGTAGCTCAGCGCGAGTCGCTCAGGGGACATGGCGTCCACGTCGAGACCGCGCACCAGCACGTACCCGAGCCCGCGCTCCAGCGCCCATCGCCATCGGCGCGTCGCCTCGGCGAGCGGACCGTTCGCCGGAAGCACCGCAGGGGTCAACGACTCGAGTGCGCGCCCCTCAAGCGCCGCGGTGATGCGTGCGAGCTCAGCGAGCTCGGCGGCCCCGAGGCGCTCGGTCACGAGCGAGAGTCTTCGACGTCTGCACCGACCCAGAAGGATCGCGTCGGTGCCAGGTAAGTAGGGATTTTAGACATGGAACCTCCCGTGCGGAGTTTGATCATGGCACATATGCGCATGTGGGATCGGCCGATGCTGGACGATGACGAGGCCAGTTCATCGCGGCAGTGTTGATGGGGTTGGCCGTGGGCTGCGGCGTGCCCGAGACAGAGGAGCTGGGTGTGATCCAGAACGAATCCTGAGTCGAACTCGGCTCTCCGCTGGGCAGCCCGGTCATCCAGGGCAACACCTGCGGCGCGGCCAACGAGACCGCGCCGACCTGCGTCTCCTCCTCGAGCCCCGATCACTCCTACCGCTGGGTCGCGCCATCGAGCGGTGGCAAGGGCAGCTGCAGAGGAAGCGCTCCGGGGCGAAGGCAGGTTCAGGAAACCTGATTGTGTGTCTGCTAAATCGTCGCGCGAGGGGTTTCTCGCTCGCGAGGCACGCAAAGAATCGTCCTCACGGTCGCACCGGCCACCGTGCATCACCGCCCTGTGAACCCCAACGAGGTGGGCAGTGGCGCATCCGCATCACGAACGCATCACGTAGGCGGACGCATCAAACGACAACGGCCCGCTCGCGTAAGTCCGCGGCGGGCCGTTGGTTTTTGAGCGGGAGACGGGACTTGAACCCGCGACGTCCACCTTGGCAATGCCGCGTGACGACCGGGCAGGTCGTCGGAAACCCGCGCTGGGTGCGGACTTCCATTGCGGCGTGTGGTGGCGTAGTGGCCGCCATTGCGGCGTTTGGTGCATCAGCCGGTGCATCGCTCAAGGGCGCTGATGCGTCGGCCGGGCGATGAGCTCTTTTGCCGGAGATGATGACATCACTCTGATCTGAGTTCGGCGCTATGTGCTGGGATATGGGCATAAGCGACGAGAGATCTTGTTCCGCGCCGGTCCTGAAGGAGCGTTCACGGTGCTTCAATGGGGCCGTCGCTGGGGAGCGACGGAGACTTGAATCGTTGTCCTGAGGAGGCCACATGCGCGGGTGCTGGGGTTCGCAGATCGCCGTCTGTTCATTGTTCGTCTTGTTCGCGGCTGTGGGAAGCCGCGCGGCGTGGGGGGACTCGCTCCCCGCCTCCGCCATGACCACACACGTGACGATGTACGGCGTGTGGCGATGGGGCAATGAGGCGCACAGCCAGATGGCGTGGGCGTTCGCGCAGTCGTTCGTCGCCTCGGCGCCGTACGTCACCAGCGCCTCGGCCAACATCGGCGCTACCACCGGCTCGGCGCGCTTCCGCATCTTCATCTACACGCCTGGCATGTCGGTGCGCGGCGCGCAGATCGTCGGCGAGTGCACAACGCCGATCGGCAATTGGGGAGAGACGGTCTGCACCAACTGGACGGCGCCGACGCTCCCCGGGAACCCGGCGCACCTGCCTTACCTCAAGACGGGCGCGATCTACCTCCTGGAGGTCTCGAGCGCCGATCCCGCGCGGCAGATCGAGGTGTACCTGAGCAGCAGCGATGACTACGGCGGCGGGCGCTTGTTCGTCGGCAGCGACGATGCCAAGGCGTTCCTCGCCACGTCGCTCACCGCCGCTGGCAAGCCGATCTACGAGCCCGCCACCTACGCGGGCCATGAGGTCGACATCAACTCACACGTCGTTGGCGGCTACCCAGCGGATGACAATGGGTCGCTCTCCACCCTCGACGTGTGGCGCGGGGGCAGCCAAGCGTGGAACGTGATCGGCAGCTCGGCCGGGCAGAGCTTCGTCGCCACCGCGCCGCAGCTCCGCTCGGTCTCCGCCAATCTGGGCTCGACCGGCTCGGCCGCGTTCCGCGTCTATCAATTCAATGGCGGCAAAATCGGGCGGCAGGTCGGCGGCGTCTGCGCGACCGCCATCGCGCAATGGGGGGAGACGACCTGCGACTGGAGCACATCGGGCATGGGGAGCCCCTTCCTCACCGTCGGGGAGCCTTACTACGTGGAGGTCACGCCGGTCGTGCTCGGCAGCCCACTCCTCGTCTACGGCAGCACGACCAATGATTACGAATCGGGAGACGCATTCGTGGGTCGCTCGCTCATGTATTACGCTAATCACACCGTTGATCTGAACATGCACATCTTTGCATTCGATCCGTTGCTCCGACGAAGGGAGGCGATCATCTCGGAGTGGGTTTCGGGTGACCAGGCGTGGAGCCGCTCCGTCTACAGCGCCGGGCAGACCTTTGTGGCCACCACGCCGTACGTGACCGACGCCACCTTCAACATCGGGGCACCTTCCGCGGGCACGCTCTCCTGCTCCCTCTACGCGTTCGGCACCGATGCCGCCCCGGCGGGCGTGCTCCTCGGCTCCTCTACGGCGAGCATCTGGCAGTGGGGCCCGACGCGGTGCGTCCTCCCGACGCCGCTCCGTGTCCGCGTCGGCAGCAAGGTCTACGCAGAGATTCGCACTACCAACGGGACCAACTTTTACGTCTACGGCGGGAACGCCCCTCTCTACAACGAGGACGTGCCCGGTGACGCCACGACGACGCGTGCCGCGGGGACCGAGTTCGGGCTCGCCTACCTGAACGGCGCCGTGTTCCGCAACGCGAACCAGCCCGTAACGCTCAACCTCGACGTACGTGGGCTCCAGACCGGCGTGCCCTACCTGGGGTGGTTCACCGGCGCGAACGTCTACTTCGGCGGCACCGACGTCGACCAGTACCACCAGGTCACCGCCTTCGGCTCGACCTGGGTGCGGAAGGACTTTTGGATCGACAGCGTCTCGACGGTCGACTCGGGGACGTTCGACTCCTGGTTCGACATGACATCGACCGAGGGGCAAGGGGGTGTGGTCGCGATCGTGCACAAGGACTACGGTTCAGGCTCCGGCTGGAGCGCCGGCTCCGGGGATCCGATGTCGTACCCGTCGGAGCGAACGCTAGAGTGCGACGCCATGGTGGCGCTGGCGAAGCGTTACCGCGGACGCCCCGTCATCTGGGAGCTGCTGAACGAGCCGAACGCCGGGACCCTCCCCGAGAACTACGGCGCCCTCGCCACGGAGTGCGCCGCGAAGCTCGCGACGCAGGCCCCCGACGCCTGGTGGGCCGTTGGCTCGATCGGCTGGTACTCGTACGGCTACGTCAACGACGTGCTCCGCGCGTCGTCGGCAGCGGCGACCGCGCCGTTCTTCTCATGGCACCCCTATTGGCAGGAACAGCCCGAGAACGAGCACACCCGTTGGCTCCGCTCGCGCGCGACGCGCCTCGCGTACGACAACGCCGCGCGCGGCCTCTCGACGCGCCCCTTCTTCCTCGCGTCGGAGTACGGCGTGCACCAGGGGCCACACCCCTGCCCCGCCGACCTCCCGAACTGCATGTTCTCGCAGCAGCACGAGGATCCGTACTCGAACCCGGCCACCCAGGGGTACACCTATAACGTCTGGGCCGCGGGGAGCGCCGCGGTGAACCGCACCTACACGGCGTTCGGACAGACCTTCCAGGCCTGCTCGAGCTCTCTTCGCGCCATGTCGTTCAACGTGGCCACCTCTCCGCTCGACAACGCGGCGCAGCTCACCATCACCGTCTGGCAGCCGAACGGCACGAACCTGAAGGGGACGCAGGTCAGCGCCGCCCCCTGCGTGACGCCAATCGCGAACTACGGCGAGACCCGCTGCGTCTTCAGCGATGCCACGGGTATGACCCTCGTCCCAGGCTCGATCTACTACGTCGAGGCGCGCCCTGTCGGGACGAGCTCGTCGCTCGTCGCCTACTTCGATCCGACCGATCCCTACCCCGCCGCCGACGGCAACGGCGTGCGCAATACAGCGCTCAAGGCCTATCAGGGGCTCACCCCGGTGCCCGTGCAGGGGACCGACTTCGACCTGAACATCCGCCTAGAGAGCGACGGCACCTGGGGAGAGTCGGCGGCCTGGGATGAGCGGCAGGTCGGCATCTACGTCGCTCGCTACACACTGAACCAGCTCAAAGAGCACGTGGGTGGCGCGATCGTCTTCAAGCACGGTGACGCCTGCGGCATCGATACGTGGGGGCTGGTCAAGTTCTGTGACGCGGGGCAGCCCCTCCGCTCGAGCGGCAAGGCGCTCCAAAACCTCTGGACGCTCATGAAGACCGCCTTCAACGAGCCCTCCTTCGACGTCGACGTCCCCTCGGGCGTCGACGTCGTGACCCGGATCGATCGCGCGAACCACACACTCGTCATCGCCCTCTGGCGGCCGCTCGGCGCTGCGTACGCGCACCCGCTCACCGGGCAGCGCGTCGTCATCCACGACACCGCGTACGCGGGCGTCGGGACCACCTTCGCCGACGTCTCCTCCGTCCCGATGACCATGCTCCCCTTCACCACCACCACCTGCGCCACCGGCACAACCTGCGTCGACGGCCTCACCATCAGCGAGTCGCCGATCGTGCTCGTGATCCCCTCCACGTAGCGCCCGCCGGGCGAGCCGCGTGCCGCCAGCTCGAAATATCGCACCCGCTGGAGAGGGACTTGCGATCGACAGGTTATTTTTCCTATCCTCTCGCTGGAGAGAGATGCCGCTGGGTGGTTTGGCAGCGGCAGGCGTGCCCCTTGAGGAGGCGCGGCCCATGGAGGGTGTGCGCCGCTTCTTCGCCCGCGATCCCGCCGGCAATCGCCTCGAATTCTACGTCCGCACTCGCTGAGAGCCTCTCCAGCTCCGCGGACCCGCGCGGCAATGACGCTTGAAGCGTCACTCTCTCGCCATCTATCCTCGGGGCCACCGCCGCCGCCACGAGAGAACCGATGCCGATCACATCCCCGGGGGGAACCCCACTGCCCGAGCCGGGCCAGCTCGTCGAAGTCCGCCGCCGCCCCTTCGTCGTCACCGCCGTCCGCCCGAGCGCTCTGCCGGCCTCACCGCACCTTTCATCCTATGGCCCGAGCCCAGGCCCGGCGAGTCCCCCCGCCGCCAGCACCTGAGGATACAGGGGCGATGGTGGTGCCGATGCACGATGACGTGGAGGATGCGGCCGAAATGTCACCGTACGTCGGCCCAAGCCTCACCCGATCCCGAGCAGACCGAAGAGCTGGCGCATACGCTCATTGTCCTGGAAAGGCGCCTTTTGTACCAGCCGCGCGAGTATGCGTCGGGCGTGCTCCTTGCCCGGTGCGCTGCCGACGAGGGCCACTTGCCCGAGAAGATAGGCAAAGGGCATGGGATCCGGCACCTGCCCGAGCAGGCGTTCTGCCTCCGTATCGAGTCGATCGAGAGCGACGAACGAGAGCGCCACGAGGTAATCGGCAAAGAGCAGGGGCCCCAGCGGTTCGCCGAGATGCTCATCGACAAGCCCTCTCATTTCGTCTAGCAGGTCGAGTTCGCCGGCGCCCAGGAGGGCAGCGAGGAGGAGCTTGCGCCATGGCGCGACGTTCGGATCCTGTGTCGGCAGCAGTGCGCGCTCCTTGAGGAGCCGCCGCTCGACGGCGGTGAGCTGGTGGACCACGTGCCGGGCGCTCTCGAAGATGCGGGCCTCGAGGAGTGGAAAGAGGCCGCCTTCTTCGCCTGCTGAACCCTGCAGCCGTTCGAGCCAACGCTGACGCGCCCCATCCGGGAGGCGGGCGAGGGCAGCCGGGTCCATGCTGAGGAGCGCCAGCAACGCCAGGTCGGGCACTGCCGCCGGACCGACCCAGCCAAGGCTCGCCGGCCCATCTGCGAAGAAACGCAGCCGGCGCATCGCCGGGGTCGGCTCGCGTGCCGCTAGATCGAGGAGGAGTGCCGCGAGGCTCTCCGAGTACACGGCCCGCAGCACCATCGGCCTGCCTAGCTCACGCGAGAGCGTTTGCTCGAGTTCCTCCATCGTCGCGAGGGCAAAGAGTACCGTGGCCAATCGATGGTCGTCCTGGTCTCCGGCGAGCCAGAACCGGTGGAGTGGATGCTGGACACCCCTTCCCGGCGGCAGTGGTTTCGGCGCGAGTGCCCGCAGCGATCGCAGTGCCTCCAGATAGCCGGCCGGCGACAGTGCTTCCAGCTGCGCGCCCAGCCACTGATAGAGCCGGTAGGTAAGCCATAGGCCGTCGCGGATGCTGATCCCTTCGTCACCCGCGAGTTGCTCGACCGCCACACCACAGATGCGCAACAGCGCTGGTTCCGCCTCACCGAGGCTGTCCGGCCGCGGCCGCGCCGCCAGCGCCTGCAGGGTCGTTTCGATCCACGCCGGGAGGTTCTGGCGCAGGTCGATGACGCCGCCCGGTAGCGGGACCAGTGGCTGATGCGATGCCGCAACGCGCATGAAGAGAATGTCGGCGCCGAGCCGAGCAGCCGGCTCATCGTGAGGATGTTCCAAGCGATGCCCCGCGCGAGCCACCTCGTCCCCATAGTCCTCCGCGAGGAGCCTTCCGCGCGTAACACTCGCCATCAAGGTACCCGGAACCTGGCTCACCTGCGCCACCAGCTCCCATTGATCCGTGCGGCTTGCCCAGGCAGCACCGTCCTTCATCCGGGCCAGCAAGACGGTGTGGATATCCTGCTCGGGCAGCGATCCATCGGGCTCCGAGAGCAACTGGCGCAGACTCCCGATGCTATCGGGCAGCAGCAGTGGGTCACGCCCCCAGCGAGTGATCAGCGTCGAGTCCTCGCGGACGAGGCGCCAGATCGCGCGCACAGCCTCCCGTGCCGCTTCCCGGCGCAGCGCGCCATCCTCGGGGCTTTCGGCAAGCCCGAGCCAGCGATGGTAGCTCGTCCCGTCATGAGGTCCCAGGAGCCGTGCCAGCTCGGGCGCCCATCGGCGCAGGGTGTCTGGCGGCGCCCGGAGCAGCACTGCCTCCGGAGGGGCAGCGAAGCGCTTCTGTTCGCTCTCATGGCTTTCCGGCGGCGGAATGCCCCATGCGGCTTCGTCTCCCTGCAGCTCAATCCCCGGCTGTCCGAGCCAGATTGCCCCTTCCTGGAGCAGCGCCTCCATGTCGATGCTCCGTGGCGGAGCATCGCCGACCGTCCGGGCTGTCAACATGTGTCGACGCAGCGGGCGCTCGCGCCACCCGGCCGAGAGAATGGCCACCGCCTCTACCCCGGGCTCGAGGTAAGGCCCCAGGTCTCTCGCCCGCGGAACGTTGAACAGGGTGAGGAGAAGTGGCGCGACCTGCATCTCCGCCGGTCCCTCTGCACCGGTGTTCTGATCGACCAGACACAGGACACGTCGCAAGGCCCGCTCAAGAGCAGCGCGGCGCGGCCCGCTGGTTCCCGCCCAGCTCCCGAGCGTATTCCAAAGGCGCCCGGTCAGCGACGTCGGCGTCAGCCGGACACCGACACCGTCTTCCCCCGGCAAGAGAGACAGCCGTGGCCGCCCGAGCGTGCAGGTCGCCACGCTCTCCAGAAGCCGCTCGCGAACACTGTGGCTGGGCAGCTTGTCGAGGGCGTCGGCGCGCTCCAGCAGCCCGACCAGCAGGGCCGTACACTCGGCCTCGGTAAACCGCGTCTCTGTGAGCGGGGCATCACCGTCGGGTCCCGCGGCGAGCGTCTCCCATGCCTGGAAGATCGATGACCCATACATCGCTCCCAAACGGAAGCGCGCCACGACGATGCCGGGGTGCAGCGAGTCCCCGGCGATGCGCTCGGCGGCGACCAAGCAGCGCTCCGGTTCCAGACCGGTTACGCCGCCATAGCGGCGCGCCAGCCGCAAGAGACAGGCCGGTCGCAGGGCATCCTGGAAACCGAACCGCACCATCTCGATCAATCGTTCATCGGCCGCCGGCCCGCCAGCCAGCTCCACGACCAGATCGGGCAGGGCAATCATCCGCTCTTCCACCTCGCGTCGCCGCCGGCGGTGTTCCTGAAATGTCACTGGCGTCCAGTCGAACTGGCGAAGCACGTCCACCGGCGATGCTGGCCCGAAGCAAGCGTCGGTCAAGAAGTCCGCGGTGACGAGATGGCGCTTGGGGTGACCCTGCAGTGCCGCCTGCCAGGCCAGCACCCCTTCGACGGGTGCGCGTAGCAGTGCCCGACCCGACCGACGCACTACTCGAAAAGTGGGGCGTCGGACCGGGGCAGCTCTGGGTGATTCAGGGCAAGCGTGGAACGACGCACCGCCTGGTCTGTGGCGATTGCCGCCGGCCAGAGGACGTCGCCCGGGTGCTCGACGGGCGCAAGATCAACGTCGCGTTCACCAGCCCGCCCTATGCGGCGCAGCGGGAGTACGACGGGTCTTCAGGCTTCAAGCCCATCCCTGGCCGAGCAGTTCCTCGCGGACTACGCCCCCCCACGGCTGAAGGACCTGGAAGAGTACCGCCGGCAGGCCACCAGCATACTGAGGCGCCACGTCCTGCCTGCCCTCGGGGAGATGCCGGTCATGTCGGTGCGGCGCCGGGACGTGGAGGCCATGCGCGACCGCGTCCTGCGCGCGGGCCGGTCGAAGCAGACCGCCGTCCATGTCATGAACCTCGCTTCCCGGCTGCTCAAGTGGGCCGTGGGGCAGGAGCTGGTCGGCCCGGTGGACCCCTTCGCCGGGGTGGATCGCCCCTCGCTGGCGCACACGGAGAGCGTGGACTTCCTCGACGCGGTCGAGGTGCCGCGGCTGCTGGCCCACGCCGAGGAGCACGGCCCCCCGCTGGTGTACTCCATGATCGGGACCTGCATCTACGCGGGGCTGAGGCGCGGCGAGCTGGCGGGGCTGAGGTGGCGAGACATCGACTTCGCGG